>CACJKN010000001.1 GCA_902594005.1 uncultured SAR86 cluster bacterium
ATATCCATATCTCCAAATGCAATAAATCTGCTTGATAAAATTAATTTAAAAAAGAGTCTTTCAAATGAAGAAATTGGGAGTTTTAAGATAGATTCAGATACAAATACTTATGAGCCCTATGAAAAACAAGATATTGATGCTGTCATCATGATGGATTGCAGTCTTTGTCCCATAAATGATGAAAGAAAAGATAGTTTTTATAACTATGTTAAAAAACATTCTGAAACTATAAGATCAAAAGGCATAGAACCAATCCTTTTCATGAGTTGGCCATATAAAAATAAGCCTGAAATGCAACAACAGCTTGAAAAAGAGTTTTTTAAAGCCTCAAAATTAAATAATCTTAGAATGGTGCCAGCTGGACAAGCTTTTTTATATGTTAATAAAAATTTCTCAAATATTAATCTTTATACTGAAGATCTAAGACATCCTAGTAAAGAGGGTACTTATCTTGCTGCCCTAATGATATTTACTACTCTGAGTAAAAAGTCTCCTATAGGAAACTCTTACTTGATGGACTTAGATCCTAAAGTTGCTAGAACTCTTCAGGAGGTTGCTTGGGATACATACAAAAAATTTGAAAAATTAGAAGTAAATTCTAGTTTATAATGGCTGCATGAAGTTTTCTTCTTTTATTTCTTTATTCTTATTATTTGTAATAAGTGGTTGTTCAATTTTTGTTGATGAATACCAAACAAATCAAAAAAAAGTTATTGAATTTTTATTGTCTGATCTTCCTATTCCTGAGGATTCTTCTATAAAAAGAGATTCGACTGTCCTGCTTGGAAATGGAGATAATGTTTCAGGAAGAATAATGCTGGATACTTCTTCAAGTCCTGCAGAAAATCTTATTTTTTATACTGAAGAAGCTTTAGCTTCTGGTTGGGAACTAATGTCATCAAAGGTTGGTGAGGAGATAACACTTATTTATTTTAAGAATGGCAGATATGCAACTTTGGAAATGCGCCCTAAAAGATCGTTTGGTGGTTTTATTGCTGGCAATGTTGGAAGCAGCATAAATATTTCGATTTCTCATCCAGATTCAGTCACTCTTGAAAATCCTTTTCTAGGGTTAACAGAAAACATCCCTGATTAGCAGGATGCCTGATAAGCCAAAATCCCTTATTGCAGGGTCAACTGGTCTAGTTGGTAGCTTGTTATTAAAAGATTTGGGCTCTGGTGGCGAGCAAATAGTTTTAATATCCAGAAAAGCAAATCAATTTATGCCTAGAAATACTTCTGAGATTGTAATCAACTTCGATGATCTGCTTTCTGGCAACTTTGGTATTAATGAAGAAATTGATCATGTTTATTTATGCCTTGGAAAGAAACTATTTACCTATGAGTTAGGCTATATGCCAAAGAGAAATAGGGATACATTTAAAAAAATTGATTTTGATTATCCCTTAGCTATTGCGAAATTAGCTTTTCAAAATGGAGCAAAGTCGATTGCAATAGTTTCAGCAATTGGTGCAAAAGAAGGTTCGCCTAATTATTATTTTCATATTAAAGGAAAGCTTGAGAATGCTATTAGAGAAATTGGTTTTAAGAATGTATGTATTGCTCAACCTGGGCATTTACTGGGAAAGAGAAGTGACTTTAGAGGTCATGAAATACCCTTCCTAGAAGGAGCTTTAAATGTTTCTGCTCCCCTGATGCAAGGACCACTTAAAAACTTTCGACAAGTGGAGGCTAAGAGAGTAGCTGGAGCAATGATCAACGAGTTAAGAAAAGATTATGGAAGAGTGAAGATCCTCCGCTACAAAGATTTTTAAATCTAAACTTGCATACTGCTAATTATCCAAAGTCTTTAAGCATTTTTTTAAGCTCTAGAGAATGTTGCTCCTCTTCTCCGATCATCCCTCTTGCGTATTCTTCAAGATAAATAGATCTATCTTCAACGAGAGAAAGTAGGTCTTTATATAAATCAACGGCATGCATCTCATGCTCTAAACTCTCTTCTAAAATATCTTTTATGGTATGTCTATTAGTTTCTTTTATCTTGGCAATATTTTGGGTTGGATGCCCATCTAGCCCCGTAAGAATTTCTCCAGCTTGTTGAGCATGTAGCAAAGATTCATTCGCTTGCTCTTTTAAGAAATCAACTATTGGGATTCTATGAGGTCCACTTACCATCATTGAAGAGTGGGTGTATCTAACAACGCCAGCAAGCTCACATTCCATAACTTCATTTAGAATCTCGCAAACCTTTTTAACGTCAATATCTTTCATCTTATCTCCTTTCAAATAAGATGGATTCTACATTAAATTTTTCTTAAATCTCTTATTGCGAAATGAAGTAATAATCATTCTCATTATGAATTAGTTTTTTCAAACAGGTAATGTGAGACAAAATATTCTTCTCCTCTATTCATTGCGAAGAAAACCTCACAAGTAAGAAAAAATATTCTCCACCTATTAAACCAAATAACTGGATCATCATAATGATCTTTAAAAATATTCATTATTTCAGTTTTATTTTTATAATGATTTTCAAGCCATCCTTTTGAAGTTTTAGAATAATGAACACCATTAACATCCCACTGTTTTGTAACAATTAAATCTTCTTCAAAATAGCTAAAGATATCCTTGCTGGGCATGATACCTCCCAAGAAGAAATATTTTGTCATCCAATCTAAGTCATGTCTTACTTCATAAAGATAAGTAATTTCTTTATTACAGAAGATATGAATAAAAAGCTTTCCATTATCCTCAAGCAAACCACTTAAAGAAGATAATATTGATTTATAGTTTCTTAGGTGTTCAAACATTTCAATAGAAATAATCCGATCAAAATGGTTATCTAAATTAAGGTTATTTACATCCATTTTGATTGCCTTAATATTTTTAAGATTCCTTTTTTCTGCCTCTTCATTAATAAAATTAATCTGATCAAACGAATTGCTTACTGAGGTAATCTTAGATTCAGGGAATTTTGCTGCAGCATAAAGCGAAAAACTACCCCACCCACACCCAAGATCCAGTATTTCTTGACCATTTAAAATATCTGCTCTCTCTATATATAAATCCAGCATCTTATCTTCAGCTTCATCTAGGGTGATTTGATTATCAAATAGTGAACAAGAATACTTAAGTCTTTGACCAAGCACTTTTTTAAAAAATTCTGGAGGTACTTCATAATGTTGATCATTGGCATTAACTGTTTTTTCCGCGACAACCCCATCTGATAGCAAGTTAATAACTTTTTCTTTATTCTTTTCAATATCAGATTCTGCAAGCCTTCTATTTGATAAAAAGAGTGCTGCCTTCTTAATTAAAAAGTCTGGAATGTAGCCTCTTTCAGTGAGGTGTAGTAAAAATTTTGTCATTTATTCTCCAATAAATATTGTGAAACTGAAATTCTTCCATTTAAAAATCCACCACGACAATATGCGAGATACATATCCCAAGTATTTTTAAATTTTTTATCAAAACCTAATGCTTCGACTTGATCCCAACGATCTTGAAAATTAATGAACCAAGTCTCTAAAGTCTTTGCATATGATTCTGGGAAATTTTTTTGCGAGATAGATTTAAGCTCATTATTTTCAGCAAGCTTATGAATAATTTTATTGCTAGCAAGCATGCCTCCAGGAAAAATATATGTTTGTATAAAATCAGGATTTTTTTGATAGCTATCAAAAAACTCGTCTCCAATGGTAATTGTCTGAATGGCAGCTTTACCATTTTCCTTAAGCAAAACCTTTATTTTTGAGAAAAATACCTCCCAATATTCTGACCCAACTGCTTCAAACATTTCAATTGAGACAATGGCATCAAATTTTCCTGATATCTTTCTATAATCAATGAGCTCAATCTCAGGGATCTTTTCCATTTGCCCGATCCTTTTTTTAGCAAACTGGAATTGGCTTGGCGATATTGTGATTCCCTTAACGTCAAAACCCCTTCCCGAAGCGTATTCTAAGAACCCTCCCCAGCCACATCCTATTTCAAGTATTCTTGCTCCTTCTTTCAGATTTAGCATATCTAGTATCGACTGATATTTGTTTTCTTGTGCCTTACTTAAGTTATTTGTTTCTTCATAAAATATGCCAGAAGAGTATGTCATAGACTCATCCAGCCACAAATTATAAAAATCATTTCCTAGGTCATAGTGTGCTTCAATATTTTTTTTGCTTCCCTTAAGAGTATTTTTATTAAAAAAATGATTAATCTTTGCGAAAATCTTTAGGGAAAGCATGCCATTTGAAATCTTTGAAAAAGCCTCTAAATTCTTCGGAAGATAGTCCATTAATTCAATTAGATCTCCTGTTTGCCAGTAATTATTGATATAGCCTTCCGTAAGTCCCAAAGCTCCGCGTCTAAATATAATCCAAATCCCAAGCCAGGAATTAAAAGTAATTTCTATAGAAGATTGATGATTTCCTAGTTCAATCCTTTTTCCATTTGGAAGAGTAATTGAAATGTTTTTATCCTCAAGTTCGCCAATGTTCTTGTTCAAGAAATTTTCAATAAGTTTAGTCAGCATATCCGCTATCTCCATGAGGAAAGATTTTAAATTTCTTTATCCAAAGAAAGAATGCTTGAATATGGATCCTAACAAGAACGAGAAGAGAACTTAAGGCTAAACCGAAATAGAATATTAGCTTCTTTATTCCTGTCATTTTGATAATTGCGCCTCGAATATTTGTAACTATCTCTGCTTTTTTTTCTTTGTTAAACTGATTTATCTTTATTTTAAATGGGTTTCTGGATAAATTAAATTTATAGAAACCAGATTTTTCTGCAAAAGGAGAAACATACATATTCTTCTCAACCTCAAGCCAAATGTTTTCAGAGATAGCTTCCCCATTATTTTCAACAATATAAATTTGGTCTTCATAAAATGTATTTTTAACTTCAGCTATGAAAAATTTACAACCGTCTTCGGTTTCTAAAAACCAAAAACATACTGGGTTAAAAGATTTGATAAATCCAATATTGGGTGTTCTGAGAAGATTCACTTTGCATATATTAGCCTCAATATTTTTATCTTTAATGAAGGACTTCATTGAGTCAATTACTTTGCCTGACATGTCAGAATAATTATCTGCAAAACTTAAAATCTTAGAATTAATGTGTTTAAACTTTTCTAACTTGAAATCAAATACATCCTCAACAAAAGCTGATTTATATTTATATTCAAAGTGATGCTTTTTGTTGCCCACTCTTCTATGAGATACGTCCCCATCAAATAAATTTAGTTTTGCTTTATCCATTAATAATCTTTATAGCTTCTAATGAAGACTTAATCCCATCTTCATGAAATCCATAACCAAGATGAGCACCTGTAAAATATGTTTTTCTATTTCCCTGAATTGATCGTATCAATTTTTGTCCCTTAATTGTTTGTTCGCTATAAAGAGGATGTTCATATTTAATTCTCTTAAACACTTTTTCTTCATCAACATCAGGATAATTTCCAAGTGTTACAAAAATATCTCTCTCGATATCTAATTTCTGTAAATTATTCATCCAATAAGAAACATAGTCATATTTGCTACTCTTAAAAGAGTTCCAGGAAGACCATAGAGATTCTTCATTTGGCATCAGATTTTGGTCATGATGAAGCAAAGCATTATTAGTTGTATATTCAAACATAGACAATATTTCTTCTTCCTCAGAGGACATATCATCAAGCATTGCTCCAACCTGATTAGCATGACAGGCAAAAATTATTACATCATATTGATTTTCTATATCATTATTTAGAACAAATACCTTTTCTTTTTTTCTTTTTATCGATACGTTTGCATTTTTAAAAACATTATTTATTTTTGAGTGATTAATTAGTTTTTCTATATAAGTATTGCTTCCTCCCAAGACTGAAAACCACTGGGGTCTTTTAATTAGATCTAACAATCCATGATTATTAAAAAATCTCGAAAATGATTTCATTGGGAATCTACTAATTGATTCCTGGGATGAAGACCAAATTGATGCAGACATCGGATATACATAATTCTTCTTAAAGAATTCTGAAAATTTTTTCTCTCTTAACCAATCTTCTATTGTTCCATTTGAATCTACGTTTGATGCAATATTATTAAATCTAACCATTTCAAGAAAAATCCTTATTTTTTTTAAGCTATTGAAGAATCTAAATTTTTTAAATTCTTCTGAGCACCATGAAATATTTTCTGTATCGACACTAAAAGACATTGAGGTTGGATGAAGTTCAATTTCTAATTCAAGGAACAGTTTTGTTAAACAAGGGTAATTTCTATCATTCATTACTATAAAGCCTGAGTCGACTCTTATTTTTTTTTCCAGCTCAAGAGTATGTGTATGAGTGTGCCCACCCAACCTAGAGTCTTTTTCAAACAAATCTACTTCGTGCTGATCAGAAAGATAATAAGCTGCAGAAAGGCCAGATATTCCTGATCCAATGATCGCTATTTTCAGAATTTTCCCCTTGTAAACCTCATTCTTATTGTATAAATCCTAATTAAAGCTACAAAGGTAATTACGCATTGTGTAAAAATTGAAATTGATAATGGATCAGACCAATGCCATCTATCTATTGTTATCCAAAGTAAGAAAGTTTGAAGTGGGAAATTAATACATAGCCCTATAAACACAATGATAATACTTTCACGAAATGCAGTTTTTTCTGTTTGATTCATAACTATCCTCTAAATTTGAAAAGGCTTATGAAATTTTTACAGCTGTTCCGTAAGCCATCACCTCTGAGGCACCTTGAACTATTTGAGATGTTTGGAACCTGAAATTGATAATTCCATTCGCTCCTTTTTCTTTAGCTTCCTGGATCATTCTTTCATATGCCTGATCTCTAGCTCTTTCTAAAAGCCTTGAGTAACTAACAACCTCGCCACCAACAAGATTTTTCAGAGTAGCGAAGAAATCGCTTCCAACATTTCTTGCTCTCACTGTACTTCCAACAACTATGCCTAAGTATTCTTCAATATTTTTATTCTCGATTGAATTGCTGGAAACAACTAAAAAATTATCACTGTCCATTAATAAAGAATATTATAAAAAGTAATATTTTTCTATATGGTTTTTAGATTTCAGAGTGAGCAATTTGAGCTGATAATACAAAAATATCCATTGCAACATCAAGCTCATCAATGTCAATATAGGTTGGAGCTATCCTCAAGACTGAATCATTTGGATCATTGCCGTACGGATAAGTTGAGCCTGCAGGTGTTAGCATTAGTCCTGCCTCTGCACACAGTGCCACAATTCTTTTAGCAATTGGTTTTTTTGAATAGAAGGTTACGAAATACCCACCAGTTGGATTTGTGTATTCACCTACTTCGCTGGATAGATTGGAAAGTTTTTTATTAACTAGTTCAAACTTCGGCTTTACAAGACTGGCATGCTTTTTCATATGTTCAAGAACATTCGATTTATTTTTAAAGAAATTAACATGTCTTCTTTGATTAATTTTATCTGGGCAAATTACCATCATATTCCGGACTCTCTCAATTAATTTAAAATTCTTTTCGCCAGTTGTTAAAAAAGCCATGCCGCCACCGCCAAAAGTAACTTTTGAGAAAGAAGTAAATACAGCTACATTGTCTAAAGCACCCAAACCATCTGCTAAGAGAGGGATAGGTGTCTGAACTCGCGTTTCATCAAAATCATGAATTAAATAAGCATGATCAAATAAGTTAATAAAGCCTGGGTTATATTCTTTGGTAATCTTTAATAGATTTGTGATGTTTTCGTCAGAAAATACTTCGCCAGAAGGATTGGAATGCCTTGGAACACAAATTAATCCCTTAATATTTGGATATTTGAAAAGTTTCTTATTTAGATCATCAAGATCGATACCCGATGAGCAGAGATTTACAGTATGCATTTTTAGACCAAGGCCTTCTAGAGTTGCAAAATGCCGATCAAATCCAGGCACGGTACACAGAAATGCTGGCTCTTTATCACCTTTCCACGGATCATCATCTAGCCCAAAGAGAAATCTTCCTAAAAGAAGTTGAGTCATTAGAAGATAGCTTGATTGCTCACCGGCGATTGTTAAGTCTATTTTGCTGTCAAGAATTTCTGCACCAAGTTTTCTAGCCTCTATGATTCCAATTGGCTCTCCATAATTCCTTAAGTCAACACCATTTTCTCCAATGGGATCGACAACCTGTGTCATTAAGTTATTTGATAAGTCTAGTTGGTCGGAATGTGGTTTTCCTCTAGTCAGATCAATTGATAAGTTTTTTTGCTTTAGTGCTTTAAAAGTTTCAAGTAATTTTTCCATCACATTATGAGTGTTATCAATTTAATGAAATAATAATGCATATGAATGAAAATATGAATTTAATTTTCTTAGAGCTTCTGTTAGCCATCCCCTTAGTTGGAATTGTGCTCTGGTTTGTTTATAGGATGAGCAAAAATCATAACTCAAATATTGAGGAAATAATTTCCAAGGTAGTTCAGGAAAAGAATGAAAGCTCTTCAAAGCATAATTTAGAGAAAATTGATTTAACGCTTAAGCCCTTTAAAGAACAACTACGAAATCTAAATGAAGAAATTGTTGGTTTAAAAGAAGAACAAGCTGCATCAAAGGAAAGTTTTAAAGATCACGTATCAAAAATAATTGAGCAAACTGATAATATTGGCAAAGAAGCAAGAGACTTAGCTTTAGCTTTGAGTGGAAATGTCCAAACTCAAGGTGCCTGGGGAGAACAAGTTTTAGAAAAAACACTTGAAGAATCTGGATTGAGAAAAGATAAAGACTATGTGCTCCAAAAAAAATTTACTGCTAGCGATGGATCTACTGTTCAACCGGATGCTATTGTCTTTATGCCAAATAATAGAAGTATCATTATCGACTCTAAAGCCTCTCTTACATCATACTTAAGATATGTTGATACTGAAGATAAGTCTGAAAAAGAAAAACATCTAAAAGAACATCTAAGCTCCTTAAAGACTCATATAAAACAACTTTCATCTAAGTCTTATAAAAGTATTGAAGAGCTTGGGTCAGCTGACTATATTTTAATGTTCATCCCAATTGAATCAGCTTTGTCTCTTGCGCTTATGAATGATTGGGACCTTCAGAAAACTGCCATGCAAAGCAAAATGGGATTTGTAACACCAACTAATTTGATAGCAATCCTTAGAGTCGCTGAAAGTTTATGGCGACAAGATAGATTGAGTAAAGATGCTGAAAAAATTGCTCTAAGAGCTGGCCTAATGATTGATAAGCTTGCTGGTCTTAAAACAGACTTTGAAAAGGTAAAAAATAGCTTCAATGCTACTCAGGATGCAATAAATGAAGCAGAAAAGAAGTTGAACACTGGTAAGGGGAATCTAACAAATCAAGCAAAAGAGTTACAAGAAATGGGAGCCAGATCAAAAAAAGTTCTAGCAGACTCAGATAAAAAATAAATATAGTGCAGCATCTAAGATTATTAAAAATTCTGTCATATCCTTGGCTGATATTTATATCAATAATATTTCTTACCTTTGTTTTTTTAGGCTTCTCTCAGCCACTTAATGAATATGTAACAACATCTTTGATAGTTAAGATGACGTCTAATACTTTATTTTTATGCATGCTGGTTGCAATATTCACTTCACTAATAGCTGTTCCTTGCTCAATCTTTGTGACAATGTTTGATTTTTATGGGAGAAAGTTTTTTTCCTGGGCTTTATGTTTATCCCTAGCATTCCCTATCTATGTGTATGCTTTTATTTTTGTTGGGGCTGCTGAAGAAGTCAGCTTCATTTCTAACTCTATTAGAGAAAATATTGTTTTGTCTGCTTTGATAATGTCTCTCGGTTTATATCCTTATACATTCCTTCTGTGTAAGGCGCAGTTAAGAAAAACTGGAGTATCCATATTCAAAGCATCAAAGTCTCTAGGAAAAAATAACTTCCAAACAATTTATCTTATTCTTCTTCCGTCTCTGAAGCCTGCAATAATAGCTGGAACAGTTCTGTGTATCTTTGAAACTATCTCTGATTTTGGGGGCGTTGCTACACTTGGTATTAATACTCTAACTGTTGGCATCTTTAATATTTGGTTTGGTTATCAAGACTTGATATCTGGAGCAAAAATATCTCTTATGCTTTTCTTATTAGCAATGATCATTTTATATGTCAGTAAACTAAGCTCTGAAAGTAGGAAGTCATCAGGTGCTGGGAAAGCAAATCATAGTTTAATTAAACCTAGTAAACTATTTAATTTCTCAATTGCCCTCTTTTGTTCATCTGTTTTCGTAATAACCTTCATCTTTCCATTTATGCAACTTATAGTTTGGTCTTCAGAAAATATTAAAAATAATATTCCATTAGAGCTAATTTTTAATTCTTTCTTCATAGGTTTTATAGTTGCATTAGCTGCTTCAGTTATTGCAATAATTCTTTCATTGGGAAGCTTCAAAAGCTCAAATAAGATTATTTTTAATTTATCGACAATAGGTTATGCAATCCCAGGTTCTGTTCTTGCAGTTTCTCTATTATTAGTCTTTAACTTTTACTTTGATTTATCTATAACAGTGTTCAGTATATGGGGATTATTTTTATGTTTAGTAATAAGGTTTATAACTCCTCTAATACGTTATTTGGATGCTGCCCTTTCGAGTATGACCGAAGAGACCCTTTCAGCAACAAGGATCTACTCAAAAAGCTTATTGAAAACTTTTAGGAATATATATTTTCCAGCCTTATATCCATCTCTGTTGTTAGGCTTTTTAGTTGTTTTTATAGAAGTGATTAAAGAGCAGCCTGCAACACTATTGTTAAGGCCGGTAGGTTTCGATACCTTGTCATCAAAGATTTATAATTTTACCTCAGAGGGTCAATGGGAATTAGCTGCAACTCCTAGTATAGCCATGATTCTTTTAAGTTTAATTCTTGTATTGATATTAAATAATAGAGTTGATAATGAATAGAACCTTTCTATATGAATCACATCTAGGCTTGGGATCAAAATTTGTTAATTTCTCAGGGTGGGAAATGCCCATACATTATGGCTCTCAGATCAATGAACATAATTCTGTAAGAAATAGTGCTGGTATTTTTGATGTTTCTCATATGAATATCTTTGATTTCTGTGGTGTTGAAGCAAAAGAATTTATGAGATATGTGTTAACAAATGATGTGAATAAAATTGACGATGGTTTTGCGCTTTATAGTGTAATAACAAATAATGAAGGCGGGATAATAGATGATCTAATCGTTTATAAATTTAATAATGAAAAATTCAGAGTTGTATCAAACTGTTCTACTTTTGATGATGTAAATAACTTCTTTGAATCAAATATTATCAAATTTGATTGTGAGTTCCATCATAAGCCAAGTTTAGGCATTCTAGCCATCCAAGGACCAGAATCTGAGATTGCTCTTAAAAATATCCTTGAACTAGAGCTTTCAAACTATAAAAGTTTTTCATTTACTGAAAAGAATAAACTTTTCGTTTCAAGGACTGGTTATACGGGGGAAGATGGTTTTGAGGTTATTGGTGAGCCTAAAGAATTACAAAACATTTGGGATTTATGTATTTCTAGGAGAATTCCTCCAATTGGTTTGGGTGCAAGAGATACTCTAAGAGTTGAAGCTGGGATGAATCTCAATGGTACAGACATGACCATAAAGAATAATCCCTTTGAGTCTAATTTAGGTTGGGTTGTTGATTTTAGTGATGTCGAAAGAGACTTTATAGCCAAAGAAAACCTTTTTGAAATTAAAAATACCAACAAGGTTAAGCTTGTTGGTATTTTACTTAATGAAAAAGGAATTCTGAGGAGTGGTCAAAAGATCATCAAAGATGATTTTGAGGGAGAAGTTACAAGTGGCACTTTTTCGCCGTATATGAAGAAAAGTATTGGCTTAGCCAGGATGCCGATGGCTATCAATGGAAATGCCAATGTGCAGATAAGAAATAAGCTTCTAAATGTAAAAATATTATCGCTACCTTTTATAAGAAAAGGTAAAATTATGATATGAATGAAACGCCAAGTGATCTTAAATTTCTGGATTCGCATGAATGGATAAAAGTAGATGATAATACTGTTATAGTTGGTATTAGTGATCATGCGCAGAATGAGCTTGGAGAGGTTGTCTTTGTTGAATTACCAGCAATTGGAGATGAGTTCGTCTCAGGCGATGAAGCAGCAGTAGTGGAATCTGTAAAAGCTGCATCTGAAGTGTATACTCCCATATCTGGTGAAGTTATTGAAGTGAATGAAGCTCTTGATGAGAATCCTGAGCTTGTAAACACCTCTCCTTATGAGGATGGTTGGTTCTTCAAATTAAAAGTTAGTGATGAAAATCTTGGAAACATAGATAGTCTTATGACAGCTGAAGAATATTCATCCATGCTTGATGGTAATAGTTAATTAAATCATAAATGAATCAAATTAAATCTTTCGTTGATAGGCATATTGGTATTGGTGCTGATGACCAAAAAGATATGCTAGATTTTCTTGGTTACAAAGATATGCATGCGTTTATTGAGGATGTTGTACCTGAAAGTATATTAGAAGATGATTATTTAGATCTTGGAGAGGGATTATCAGAGATGGCGGCTCTGAAAAAGCTTGATAAAGTTGCTAAGCAAAACAAAGTCTTTAGATCTTATATTGGGCAGGGTTACTATGGAACAGTTACTCCTAAGGTCATTAAAAGAAATGTATTTGAAAATCCTGGATGGTATACCTCATATACTCCATATCAAGCTGAGATTTCTCAAGGAAGATTAGAGGCACTAATAAATTTCCAAACAACTATCTGTGAGTTAACCTCAATGGAAATAGCTAATGCATCTCTTCTTGATGAGGCTACAGCCGCAGCTGAAGCTATGATGCTAGCAAAAAGAGTATCGAAAAATAAATCTAATTATTTTTTTGTTGATAAAAACTGTTTCAGGCAGACAATTTCCGTTCTTAAAACGAGGGCTAAGCCATTTGGAATTGAGCTTGAGGTTGGAGATCCTCAAGATTTTAATGAAAAAGATTTTTTTGGAATGTTAATACAATATCCAAATAAATTTGGAGAAATAGAGGATTTTTCAAGACTATCAGATTACTGCAAAAAGAATAAGTCCTTGCTCGTTTATGCTACTGATCTTCTTGCCTTGACTCTTTTGAGACCTCCAGGAGAAATTGGTGCTGATATTGTTATAGGTTCATCCCAAAGGTTCGGAGTCCCAATGGGATTTGGTGGTCCACATGCTGCATTTATGGCTACACATGAGAGTTTTCAAAGGTCGATGCCTGGAAGAATTATTGGGGCATCTAAAGATGCTAGCGGAAATCTATCCTATAGGCTTGCACTTCAAACAAGAGAACAGCACATAAGGCGAGAAAAAGCCACTAGCAATATTTGTACTTCTCAAGCACTACTTGCTGTGATGGCTGGCTTTTTTGCTATCTATCATGGTCCGAATGGGCTGATAGGAATTGCTAATGATATCCATAAAAAAACTCGTAAACTTTTTAATGCTCTTAAGTCTGGTGATCATGAAATTCTAAATA
Source organism: uncultured SAR86 cluster bacterium (assembly GCA_902594005.1). Taxonomy (GTDB): domain Bacteria; phylum Pseudomonadota; class Gammaproteobacteria; order Magnimaribacterales; family D2472; genus CACNXK01. The sequence continues at coordinate 13,455 of CACJKN010000001.1, forward strand.
ATAACTTTTTTGATACTATTTCTATTCGCTTAAAAGGAGATGTTTCGGAAATAAAAACTCGTCTACTCGATGCAAAAATAAATATTAATTGGTTTGATAATAATTTAGTTAGTATCTCAATAGATGAAGCCACAACCTCTGACGATATCGCTGATCTAGTCTTTGCGCTCTCAGGAAAGCCTATATCAAATGATTCCGAAGATGGTGAAGCTAGTCTTAACAAAGAAATAGTTAGATCCTCTGATTTTATGAAACAAGAGCGTTTTAATAAATATCATTCCGAAACAGAGATGATGAGATATATTAAAAGACTGTCTGATAAGGATATCGCACTCGATAGATCAATGATTCCACTTGGCTCTTGTACAATGAAATTAAACTCAGCTTCGGAAATGGCGCCAGTAAGCTGGCCAGAATTTGCAAATATGCATCCATATTGTCCGACCGATCAAACAAAAGGTTATCAAGTTCTTATTAAGGACTTAAGAGAAATGTTATCAGGTATTACAGGATATTATGATATTTCACTTCAACCAAATGCTGGTTCTCAAGGAGAGTATGCAGGTCTCCTAGCAATTGATGCATATCATAAAAATAATGGTGACGATAATAGGTCGATCTGTCTTATTCCGAGATCAGCACATGGTACTAATCCTGCCTCAGCAATGATGGTTGGAATGAAAGTTGTCCCTGTTGAATGTGATTCGGAAGGGAATATTGATCTTAAGGACTTAAAAGATAAGTCATCTCTTCACAAAAGCAATTTATCAGCAATTATGATCACATATCCTTCCACTCATGGAGTATTTGAAAGTAATGTGAGAGAAGTTTGTAAAGTTGTTCATGATCATGGAGGGTTAGTTTACATTGATGGAGCTAACTTGAATGCTCTTGTTGGTATTGCAAAACCCGGAGAGTTTGGTGGTGATGTTTCTCATCTTAATCTGCATAAAACATTCTGCATTCCTCATGGTGGAGGTGGACCTGGAGTCGGCCCGATAGGAGTTGTAGAAAAACTTAAAGATTTTATGCCTTCACATCATGAAAATATTCAAAATGTAGGTCCTGTATCCTCAACAGATTTTGGAAGTGCCAGCATTCTACCTATTAGTTGGATGTATATTGCAATGATGGGATCAAAGGGTTTAAAACAAGCTACGATGACTGCCATTTTAAGCGCGAATTATGTTGCAAAGCGCCTAAGTGATCACTACCAAATACTTTATAAAGGTGAGAACAACTTAATTGCTCACGAATGCATAATAGATGCAAGACCTTTTAAAGAGTCCTCAAATATTGATGTTGATGATATAGCTAAAAGGCTTATGGATTATGGTTTTCATGCTCCTACTATGTCCTGGCCAGTTGCAGGTACTCTTATGATTGAGCCTACTGAAAGTGAATCAAAAGAAGAATTAGATATATTCTGTGATGCCATGATTTCTATTAGGAGAGAAATAGAAGAAATTGAAAAGGGGAATGAGGATTCTGAAAATAATATTCTAAAAAATTCACCTCACACTGTAGAAGAGCTTAGCAGTGATAATTGGAAACATAATTATTCTAGAGAAAAAGCTGCATATCCACTGGATTACTTAAAAGCAAGAAAATATTGGCCGCCTGTAAAGAGGATAGACAACGTTTACGGTGACAAAAACCTATTTTGTACCTGTCCAGATATGGACGAGTTTTAGATAGGTAAATCTATAATTTCCCAGCCAAGGTCTTTAGATACTCTAAATAAATCATTATCTGGGTTAACCGCCACTGGTTTTTCTACTTTCTGCAAGAGAGGCATATCTAAGATTGAGTCAGAATAAAAGGTTGTGCCATTAAAATCTGAGAACCCATTATTTTTCATCCATGCCTGCACATTTTTTAACTTCCCCTCTCCTAGCGATGGAGGATCTTCTATTCTTCCGGTATAAATGTTGTTTTCTTTTTCACATGTTGTACAAACAACATTTTTAAATTCTAATCTTTTGGCAATTGGGCCAGCGATTATTGAAGTTGTCCCCGAAGCAAGAAGTAGCTCTTCATCTTTTTCGTAATGCTTATGAATTAACCTTAAAGCATAAATATTAATTGAGGGTTCAATAATTTCCTTCATAAAATCTGATCTAATATCAGAAATATAGTCATCACTATTATCTTTAAGGTATTGAATAGTAAATTCATAATAGTCTTTATAGTTAACATTACCTTCTCTAAATTTCTTCTGAAATTCAGCATTTTGTTCAAAATATTCTTCTCTTTTTATAAATCCTTTATTTATAAGATAATCCAGCCAGGAATGATCCGAGTTGCATTTAAGAATGGTATGATCTAAATCAAAAATTGCTAATTTTTTATTAACAGTCATGGATATTAAAGAAAAAGGTTATCGTTTAAATGTTGGTATTATTGTAGCCAATTCAGACGGGAAATTGTTGTACTGCAAAAGAAAAAATTCTACCAACTGGCAATTTCCTCAAGGCGGTATAGATAAAAATGAGGATATATTTGATGCTGCGCTAAGAGAATTATATGAAGAAGTTGGTATTGAAGAAAACAAAATAAAATTAATTAAAGAATCTGACAATTGGTATAAGTATGATCTTCCTAAAAAATATAAAAGAAATAGTTTTCTATGGGAAAGCTTTAAAGGCCAAAAGCAAAAATGGTTTTTGTTTAAGTTGATTGAAGAAACTAAGATTGATTTAAATAATGAGAATAACCCTGAGTTTGACGAATTCAATTGGGTTGATTATTGGAAACCTCTTGATGAAATAGTTGAATTCAAAAGGAAAATTTATAAAAAAGTCTTAACTGAACTTGAGCCAGCATATAAGTCGGAGTTTAGTAAATAATGGAGATACTTATCTATATTATTCTCGGTTTATTTGTGGGTGTCCTTGGTGGATTATTGGGAATTGGTGGCGGTGTAATTATTGTTCCAGCATTGCTATTTGTTCTTACTTATCTTGGATATGAGTCTGATCTCCTAATACACATTTGTGTTGCAACATCACTTGGGACTATATTCTTTACTGCATTTGCATCTGCATTTGCTCACAATAAAAAAGGGAGTGTTGATTGGAGCTTTTGGCGCAAGCTTTCCATTGGTATTGCTCTTGGTTCTTATTTGGGCTCAGTATTATCAATATCTATAGAAGCCTCGACTTTAAAAGTAATTATAGGAATCTCATATCTTCTTATTGCCCTTCAAATACTTATTAATGTTAATATGCCAGCAAAAAATCTTAAGCCTTCTTTTAGCACTATCCTTTATGGCACAGGAACTGGAGCTGCATCATCAATACTAGGAATTGGTGGTGGGAGTTTCACTGTTCCATACTTAAATTATGCAGGTTTAAAAATGGTTAATAGCATAGGAACAGCATCGGCTTGCGGAGTGATAATTTCTTTTTTTGCATCTCTTGGTTTTATTTTAACTGGACTTGGGGAAGATCAAGCATTGGAGAAATCTATTGGATTAATTTACTGGCCTGCTTTACTAGGGATTTCTTTAGGTAGTCTATTTAGCGCTCAAGCTGGTGTTTATTTAGCTCACAAGATAAGTGAAAGATTATTAAAAGCTCTTTTTGGTATTTTTATTCTCTCAGTAAGCTACTATATGCTTTTTATATGATTATTGAATTATCAGACTTCTTCAACAACCCAAGCCTTGTCTCTGTAGGGAGTATATCTATTCAGTACTATGCAGTTTCATGGATACTTTCAGCGATATTTATTTATCTCCATCTTGCAAATAACTCAATCACAAAAGAAATTGGTATTTCTAAAGAAAAGGCAAATGATCTCGTCTTTTTATATGGATTAATATTTGGAGCAATGATTGGTGGAAGAATTGGCTATATGCTTTTTTATGGATTTGATCAGCTTATAAATAATCCTCTCAAGCTTTTCTATATTTGGGAGGGTGGTCTTTCCTTCCATGGAGGGCTAATTGGTGTAATCATCTCGATGTTTATTTTTTCAAAACAAAATAGGATTAACTTTATAAGACTTCTAGACTCCGCTGCCCTAAGTATGCCTATAGGTCTATGCTTAGTTAGGATTGGTAACTTTTTAAATGGTGAACTTTATGGAAGAGCTACAGATGGAAGTTGGGGCTTCATTTTCCCAACTGATCCATTTGGCCTTACAAGACATCCTTCACAACTCTATGAATCTTTTGGTGAAGGCCCTTTGCTATTTATCCTATTAATGATTGTAAATAAATACACAAAAAAAAGAGGGTTAGTTGCTGGATCTTTTCTGTTTTTTTATGGAAGTATAAGATTTGTAATAGAAAATTTTAGGCAGCCAGACTCACACCTTGGTTTTATTTTTTCTGATTTTCTTACAATGGGTCAACTTTTATGTATTCCTATGATCCTTATTGGTTTAATATTCATAGTTAATTTTAAAAATAAAAATGAAATCATATCTTAATCTGCTGTCTCACATTTTAGAAAATGGAGAAAAGCGTGAAGACAGAACTAATGTTGGAACTATTTCTTCATTTGGGCATCAACTTAAATTTGATTTAAGGGATGGATTCCCTGCTGTAACCACAAAAAAACTTGCATGGAAGGGTGTCGTGTCTGAGCTTATTTGGTTTCTAGAGGGTTCTGACGATGAAAGAAGATTAGCGGAGATAAGATATAACAAAAATAGAGACGAATTAACCGATATAGATAAATACCCTACTATTTGGACAGATAATGCAGATAATCAAGGAAAAAATTTAGGATATGAAAATTCATCATTGGTAAAAAAGCTTGGTCCGGTATATGGAGTTCAATGGAGAAACTGGGGTGATAAAGACCAAATTAAAGAACTCTTAGACTCCCTTAAAAATAACCCGACGAGTAGAAGACATATTCTCAGTGCTTGGAATGTGGCGATGATAGATAAAATGGCTCTTCCTCCATGCCATCTATTAGCACAATTCTATGTCTCTAGCGACCAAAGCTTAGATTGCCACATGTATCAAAGAAGTGCTGATATGTTTCTTGGGGTTCCTTTCAATATCGCAAGCTACTCCTTGCTTATGCATATATTAGGGAAAGTATTAGATTTGACCCCAAGATATTTTATTCACTCTTTTGGTGATGCTCACATTTATTTGAACTCAGTTGATCAAGTTAAAGAACAGATTAAAAGGACTCCACGAGAGCTCCCTCAATTAAAGTTTCCAGATATAAATAATTTAGAGGATCTTAAGGATCTAAGCCTGGATGATTTTATACTGGAAGGATACGATCCTCATCCAGCTATAAAAGCTAAGATGGCAATTTAGAATTAACCTTGATTTTGAATATAGTCTCTTCTTAGCGCTATATTCTTAACGCGAATTTCTTCGTTTTCTGTGTATTTGATCCAGCTGTTTGCTGTCTTTTTGATCTTCTTATCGTCATCTCGTGCAGCAATCCTGAACTCTTTTTTAGCTTGTTCAAAATTTTGAAGTTCAAAGTGTGCTTGACCAAGAGTAAGTCGTGCTTGAGAAGGATTCTTTACTTTTCCTTTTTTAAGGCCTTGTTCAATAGCATCTACAGCCTCCTCTAATTTATCCTCAGAAAGATATAGGCTGCCAAGAATTATGAATGTTTGCCCATCTTTAGCTAACCTTGCAGCTTTTTCCATAATTGGTATTGCAAGCTCTATTTCTTGAGCCATTCTCCACGCATCAGCCAATAGCTTTAGATTTTTTTCATTATCTTTAACTACAGGAAGAATCTTCTCCTCTTTTGTTTTCTCATCGATAACTGGAACTTTTTTAATTCTTCCAGCCTCCAGAACCTTTGCTGCCCAATAAGGGTTATTGTTTAGAAGAAGTAATTGAGTTAAAGCAAGATATTCTGATTCTTTGTCGAGTAAATCCTTTTGGTAAGCAGCATTAAGAGTAATCATATAGTCAAGCTCTCTATCTAGCTGCCCATAAATGCCACCTAGCTGAATGAAATACATTTTTTTAGGGTATAGATTTACCAAGATCTCATATATATCTAGTTGCTTGTAAAGGGCTTCCTCCTTACCAATCCTTGATGAGAGCTCGCTGTAACATGCTGCCATTAGTACATACCAATTTTCTTTTGGCTTATATTCTTCAAGTTCGGCAGTTCGTACAGCGCTTAGCATGCTATCCAAAGCTTTTTCATAGTAGTCTAGTTTTTCACTTTCTGATTTCTTATCAGTGCCAAGTTGAAAATATGCTTGTCCTAAAAGAGACCAACCCTGTGCAGTGATAACCTCAACTTCATCCATCCACTGGAGAAGAACCTTGACCCCCTCTTCATAATCCTCATTTACAAAATTTAATTGAGCAAGTGTATATAAAGAAGCTACTCTTAAAGGTATTGTAGATTCAGGTTCAGCAAGAAGATTTCTATATGCCTGCATAGCATCGGAATATCTTTCTTCTGAAAAATAAACATATCCCCAGTAATTCCACATTACTGATCTGTCATAGCTCCGCAAACTGTCCTTCTTTTCTAGAAGTTCATTTAAAATCTCTTTAACGGTTTCAAAATCTGGATCTTCTTTTCCGTTTTCATCGACACGCTCAAGAGCCTCAACCACTTTAACTATTTTTTTAGCAGTCGATGTTTGAAGGGCTCTTGCCTTCTTATAAGTAACCTCTTTTCTTGATGAGTTTGAATTTTTAACATTTGGATCTTTAATTCTTGACCCAGTATCTTGTGCCTGACCATTAATATCTATTGGCAAAACTATAAAGCCTAACGCAAGAAATATTGATAATAGTCTAAAAAACATAATTATGACTCTTCCATTATAAAGGTAAATTTATGTTGAACACCTTCAACCCTAACAGCTTTCCCGTCAACAATCTTCGGTTTATATTTGAGTTTAAGTGCCGCTCTTGATGATGCGGAATTAAAAATTGAACATGGTCTAAGTTGCGCCTCAGGATCATTTGGATTTTTTGAGGTGCAATAACCTTCGACAGGAACTACATCTTCAATAGTTCCGGACTCAGTTATTGTAAAAGCAACGATCGCAAAACCCATAGTGCCTCTCTCTTGAGCTCTTCTTGGATATTGCGGTTGAATCTTAAAAAGAGGAATATATTCACCATCTCTAAAGAAACTCCCACCAGCTGTAAATTTAGCTTTTGGTTTTGGAATGTTTACGTCAATTCCAGTAGTTGGCTGAAGATCTACCTCAGGCTGTGCAATATCTTCAGGCTGCTCTTCGGGTTCATCTGGCTTATCAACCTCATCCATGAATGTATCTATCTCTCTTTCAGGCATTACAATGTCTGCCAATTTCACTGATTTATCCTCTTTGAGGCCACTATCCCCTAATGAGATAAGAGTAACCATTAAAACAAATAAAAAGAAAGTTGTAGAAACTGACAATACTAAAACGGCAAAGTATTTATTTATTTCAAATAGCCTAATGTAGGCTGCCTTAATTGGAAGAATAAGATTTGATACTAATCCGCCCATAAAAAACCTACTTTGGCTCTGAGGCTAAAGATATTGCAGAAACACCTGCTTCTCTTGCTCCATCCATAACTTTAATTATGGTATCCGCAACTGCCTTCTCATCTGCTTGGATCACTACTGACCCTTGAGGGTTATCAGCTAAAAGTTTTACAACATTGGCTTTAACTTGCCTTACATCAATTCTTCTTCCATCCATCCAAACTTCTCCAGTTGGGCCAACTGCGATAAGAATAGCTGCATTTTCTTGAGTTTCAGCTGTGTCTGAGTCAGGCCTATTTATTTCTAAACCTGGTTCTTTAATAAAGTTTGCAGTAACAATAAAGAAAATGAGCATAATAAACACCACATCCAGCATTGGGGTGATGTTAATCTCGCTCTCTTCCTCTTGAACTGCTGTAGATATTGCGTTTCTTCTCACTTTAACTTCTCCTAAACTCTTTTAATTCTTTCTTCAAGGATTCCAGTGTGCCTCTCGCTCACACTAGAAATATAAATCATTGCAAAAATTCCTGATAGAGATACAACCATGCCTGCCATAGTTGGAAGCGTTGCTTTAGAAACACCTCCAGCCATTGCTCTCGCATCACCACCTCCGCTGAAAGCCATAACTTGGAAGACCTCGATCATTCCAGTAACTGTTCCAAGCAAACCAAATAATGGAGCTAATGCAATGCATGTTTTTATCAGTGTCGTATTCCTATTAATAGAAGATTTTGCTTCTGCTAAAAATTTTTCTCTAATTTGTAGAGCATGCCATGAAGTTTTGTCGGCTCTAGAGTCCCATTTGGAAACAAGAGAATTAAGAAAAACATCATGACCATGAGAAAGATAATATATTCTTTCAAATATTAATCCCCACATTAAAAGAACTAAAAGTGCTATTAACCAAAGCACACTTCCACCAGCTTCCATGAAGTCTCTGATGGAAATAAAAGATTCAGTTATAGCGTAAATCATTATTTACTTTCAGCTCTTTCAGCTAATATTCCAGTACTTTGCTCCTCAAGAACACCAACAATCTCACGCGCAGATGAGTTTGCAAATGAATGGAGTAAAGTTGTCGGAATCGCCACAAGCAGTCCAAGAACCGTAGTTACAAGAGCCTGCGAAATACCGCCGGCCATTAGTTTTGGATCGCCTGTTCCATAAAGAGTAATTTGTTGGAATGTAACAATCATTCCTGTTACCGTTCCAAGCAATCCTGCCAATGGAGCAACAACTGAAATAATCTTAACAATACCAATATATCTTTCAATATCAGGTCTTTCTGCCATGATAGCTTCTGCAAGCTTTAGCTCTAATGTGTCTATATCTTTTGAGAAGTGTTCTTCTCCAACTTTTAAGACTCTTCCAAGTGGATTATTAGAGTTAAGAGCTTTCGATTTTGATTGCTTTCTTACTGCTCTTCCAGTTACATATAAAACATAGAGTTTATATAAAGCTAAAAGAGTACCGAGAAGACCAACGATAACGATTGCATAACCAATCTCTCTACCTTGAGCTAATCTTTCAGTTAAGCTTGGTGTTTGAATTAAATTAGCAAGAAGACTTCCTCCAGTAGGCCCTGTAGGGTCAATACCGAAAGTTACTTGCTCGCCAGCTCCTGCTGATGCAATGTTGTTAGCAGTTCTTGTATATCTTCCTTCAGGTTGTCTTGGTAAAAATGCATATTGTCCTTTGGATGCTGCGAATTCTAGATACTTCCCGTCACAAACAGCATTAAAGAGTCCAACACGGACTACATCACAATTAGAAGTTTCGCCATCTACATCAATAACACTTGCCTCAAAAGAAGCAATTTCTCCACCTGCAATCATTTCTCTTTGAAGCTCATACCAAAGACCTTCAATTTCTCTGATTGTTGGAAGTTCTGTTGTCTCCGACATTTTAGCTGTCAGGTTGTTTAAGAAATCAACTCTGTCAGTACCAAATTGAGCAGATGACAATGAACCAGTAAACTGAACAGCTGCTTCACCAGATGCACTTTGAAGATGTCCAAATAATTCCACGAGTGAACCAAGCTCCTTTTTATAAGCCTCTTCTTTGACCCGTAAGATTTCTTCGTTCTTCTTATATTCAGCTTCAAGCTGATCAGCTATTCTTTCCTGTCTTGCAAGCTCTCTTTTTTCAGCAGCAAGGATGGATGCTTGTTTATTCTTGTTTGCCATAAACTCAGCTTCACGGATTGCATTTTCAGATTGTTCTCTGACTTGGCCTTCTTTAACCAGTTCAAGGAGTTGTTGGACGGTAGAAGGAGCCTCCCCTTCAGTAGCGTCTTCTTGGGCAACTAAAATCTGGTTACTGCTAATTAAAAGTGCGAATAGATAAATTTTTAAAAGTCTCATCTTGCACCCCCTTTAACTACAGGTAATAGAAGCATATCTGTAGGAGCAAGTTTCTTAGCCATTCTTATGCCATCTCTAATAGCTGTTCTATAGCCAGAAACCTCTTCCCAGTCATTTGTTTCGTTATTCCAGAAACCACTTTGCTGCTCATCCTTAGTTTGATAGAACATCCCTATTCTTCCAACAACAAGAATATTAACTACCATTTCTTTACCATCTATAACGATAGTGTCTTCATATGAGGAAATCTTTCTACCATACTCTGCCTCTATGTTATAGGCCTCAAGTATTTGCCTTACTTGTTCTGATGCAGTTATTTTTGGATTTGATAGTGAACTTCTTACAATGTCTAGTCTTTCCAGCCTTTCATCAATATAGAATGGAGTATCTAGCGTAACGAATTGCTCAAGCCCCTCAAGCATTCTCTGAGCTAATGGCGGGATTTGTCTTTGCATTACAACAACCTGAACCAGCTGCTCATCAAGCTTATCCATTAAATCAAGCTGAGCCTGAATTTGAATTCTCTTTTGTTCGTTATATAACTTAAGCCCTTCTACTTGCTTAGCTACTACTTTATATTCATTTACAATCTTGTCAGTTTGTTTTTCTGTACCATCAATTTTTTCTTGCGAAACAGCACTTTGGCTAGAGTTTTCTCTACCAACTTCTAATACTGATTCCATCTCGCTAGCAGATAAAATAGATGTACTTACCAAAAAGATAAACGACAAGGTAAGTTTTTTAGTCAACATAACACACTCCCTCATATGTGGTGTCCTGATATTCTAACAATTGATATCAAAACCGCAAAAAAAAAATTTCATTGTCTTGGCTAGGTTGTTGAATATAAATCTAAAATATTTTAGGGAAAAAAATAGGTGTTTTTTTAACATATTTTTGATACTCAGCATTTTCTCCCCATTTCACATTGGCTCTTGCCTCAAGCATTCTGACACCGCTTACAAAATAAATAAGAACAAAAGAGAAAATTGGTGATATCAACGTCCAATATTGAACTCCCTCAAGGTACGGTAAAGACATAATTGCTATCCCAGCCCATAAAACAACTTCGCCGAAGTAGTTTGGATGCCTAGAAGCAGACCAAAGTCCTGTTGAAATAAACTTATTTGCATTCTCTGGAATTGCTCTGAATTGTGTTTTTTGATTATCTGCAATAACTTCAATAGAGAAGCCAGCAACAAATATAAATAGTCCTAAATAAAATATTGGCTCAACTGCAAGCACTCCATTTGAGACTGCAGTTAGGGCACATAATGAGCAAATCACTACCCATAGCGCAGATAAATTAAATGCCATAAAAAATTGTGTTGGGCTTGTCTTTATTGTCCTAAATCTCTTGTCTTCCCCTGCATCTAAGACCCTTTTAAGCAAGAAACTCCCGAGCCTTATAGTCCAAATTAGAACTGCAATAGAGATAAATAAGCTTAACGAGAATGTTGCCCCATATGTCTGGTAGTAAACAAAAACAGACCCAAATGCGTAGCAAATAGATCCAGTTAAATCATAAAACTTTTCAGTTTTAAAGATTAACGCTGGCACAAAAGCAACCCAATGAATTATTAAAATATACCAAGCTGTTTTAATTACTAAATCAGAACCTGAAAGCCCTGCAAAAGCTATGGTTGCCAGTATAACGCCTAGCGAAATAGTTAAATTAATTATTATATTTTTTGGCTTTTCTTTCATATCTTTACCATCCACATTGTCTTCCTTCATTTTTTTCATCCAGCCACTCTTTAAGAGGTGAGTAATAATTAATTATAGATTCACCACTTAATTCTCTGACTCCCGTTAGTTCCTCAAAAGCATCTTGCCATGGAACACTGCTACCCAGTGCAAGCATTGACTTTAATTTTTCTCCTGCTTCAGGATTATTATAAATTGTGCATTCATGAAGAGGTCCATCAAATCCAATATCATTACAAAGCGACTCGTGGAACTGATATTGCATTATTCTTGCTAAATAATATCTTGTATATGGTGTATTCCCAGGAATATGATATTTAGCTCCTGGATCAAAAGCATCATAATCCCTTGCAATAGGAGCTTTAACGCCTTGATACGATTCTCTTAATTCCCACCATAGGTTATTTAACTGATCAGCTTCTACATCACCTGAAAAAACTTGTGATCTCCACTTATCAAGGATGAGCGTCCATGGGATAACAACAATTCCTTCGAGGGCTTGTTTCATTAGCAGAGATATTGGATCAGAAATTGCATCTAAATATTGCTCTTCATTTATGTAACCAAGTTCCTTCAAGTATGCGGGCGTTATTGAAAGGGATAGCAAATCACCAACTGCTTCATGAAATCCATCATTTGCACCGCTTTCATATATTGATGGCAGATGATTATAGGCTTGATAGTAAAAAATGTGTCCAAGCTCATGATGAATAGTAACGAAGTCTTCTTCATTTTTTTGGATACACATTTTAATTCTTAAGTCCTCCTCAGAATCAAGGTTCCATGCGGAAGCATGACAGGTTACATCTCTATCCCTAGGCTTCACAAAAAGAGATCTCTCCCAAAATGTATCTGCCAATCTCTCGAACCCTAAAGAAACAAAAAAGTCTTCAGCAACTCTAACCATATCAACTTCGGAAAGATTTTCCTCTTGGATAATTTGAGTAAGATTGATTGAGGCATCTACTGAAGAAGGCTCGTAAACTAAGTCGTATATATTACTCCAGGATTGTGCCCACATATTTCCTAAAATATGAGCAGGTATCATCCCATCATTTTTCACGACTTCATCTCCATAAAACTCATTTAGCTCTCCTCTTACATGGCAATGAAGCGCATCATAAAGGGGTTTAACCTCCTCCCAAACCCTATCTACATCAGATAAGAATTCATCTGAGCTCATATCATATTTACTAAACCATAAATCGCTGAGGCCTTCGAAACCAAGATCTTTAGAGCCCATTTCGCCTATTTCGACCATTCTTAAATATTTTTCTTTCATTGGTTTGCCAATCTCTCTCCAACCAGACCATGCCATTAGAAGATCTTCTGGATTCCTAGAATTATCGATGATTTGCTCGAATCCTTCTAAATCATAACAAGTGCCATCCTCAAAACAATGTCTGCCACTCCCATACATAGCAGAGAGTTCAGCTTTTAAGTTGGCTATCTCAGTTGCTAGGCCTTCATCCAAGGGTGATGGCATAACAAATCCACTCTTAACAAAATTAAGTTTTCTTCTGGTATCTTTTGTTACATCCACATCATCAAATTCAGCTGCCCTTCTTGCATTCTCAACAGACAAAAGGCTGTATCGCTTACTATAATCTGCAACAACTTTTTGTGAGTCATAGGTGATGAAGTTCGACGAAATCCAATAAGCTGAGCTTGCAATTGGCCCCTCTTCAGTACTGAACTCCTCCATCTCATCCAAGAAAAGGATGGCATCTTCTTCTGTGAGTTTTGTTTCATTAGAACACCCTTGGAGTAAAAGGATCGCAAATGTATAGATAAAGAGTTTGTTCATTTAATGACTCCCAATTAAAATGAGTAGATATATTGTAAACCATGAAGATACCAACAAATCAATTTAGAACGGGAACTAAAATACTTCTTGATGGAGCGCCATGCACAATACTAAGTCATGAGTTTCATAAGCCAGGAAAAGGTCAAGCAGTTGTAAGAATTAAATACAGGAATTTATTATCAGGAAATGTGATTGAAAAAACTTTTAAATCTAATGAGAGTGTAGAGCTTGCTGATGTTACTGTGAAAGAAATGGCATTTTTATATAAGGATGAATCAAAATGGTACTTTATGGATAACAGTACATATGAACAAATAGAGCTAGATGAAAAGATTATGGTCGATGCAAAAAAATGGCTTATTGGTGAGGAGCTTTGTGAAATAGTGCTTTGGAATAACTCGGCAATAGCAATTAATGTTCCAAAAATTGTAAGCTTAAAGATTGAAACATCTGAGCCTGGTGTAAAAGGAGATACAGTGTCTGGCGCTCAAAAGCCTGCAGTTCTTGAAACAGGAGTTTCAATTCAAGTACCTCTTTTTGTTGAGGAAGGTGAAGTTGTTAAAGTAGATACTCGTTCATCAGAATATTTAGGAAGAGCTAATGATAGCTGATGAAATAAAGAATAAGATTCTCAGCCATATAGAAGAGCGCTTCTCTGAAGAAGAGGTTTCAATTGCTTCTTCAAAGTTCCAAATAGAAATACCTGATAGTCCTGAGAAAGGTGATCTTACATGCAATATTGCTCTGATATTGGGAAATATTACTAAAAATAATCCTAAAGAAATTGGTCTTGAAATTGGAAATATTTTGAAGGAGCTTAGTTTAGTGAGCTCTATTGAGGTTGCTGGTCCTGGATTCATTAATATCTTTCTCAACCATTCTGGGACTCTGAAAATAATTAAAGATATCCTTAATAAAAATACTATTAAAGAGGAAGCGGATTCAAAGAAAATTCAAGTCGAATTTGTTTCAGCAAATCCAACTGGTCCACTTCATGTTGGCCATGGAAGAGGAGCTATTTATGGTGATGTAATTTCAAAACTACTTGAAAAAAAAGGTCATGAAGTTCAAAAGGAATACTATGTCAATGATGCAGGAAGACAAATAGATATTCTTACGGCTAGTGTATATTTAAGGGCCATTGAAATAGAAGATAATATTTTTCCTGAAAGTGCTTACAGAGGAGAATATATAAAGGAAATCGCAAAGAATGCTAACTTACAGGATGCTGTAAATATTGATGATCTTTTTAAAAGTCTTCCCGAGGACGATGAAGAGAAAATAGATAAAATTATCTCGCATCTCAAATCTGCTAGTGAGAAAGACTGGCAATCAATTAAAAAAGTGTCACTAGAGAGTGTTCTTTCAACAATAGAAAAAGACCTTGAGGATTTTGGCGTAACTTTTGATAACTGGTTCTTAGAATCCTCTTTACTAGGTGCTGATTCAAAAATTGATGCAGCTGTCCAAAAACTAAATACAAATAATCTAATAGATAATCGAGATGGAAATATCTGGTTTAAATCTTCTGCTTTTGGCGATGATAAGGATAGAGTTTTGATAAGAGCTGATGGAAGACAAACTTACTTCGCTTCTGATGTTGCTTATCATAAAGATAAATTAGATAGAGGTTTTGATGAAATTATAAATATTTGGGGCTCCGATCATCATGGATACATAAAGAGGGTCGAAGCATCTTTGGAAGGCTTAGGCTATGACAAAAATAAACTTTCTGTGAAGCTTGTTCAATTTGCAAATCTAATTAAAGGTGGTTCGCCAGTTAAGATGTCTACAAGAAGTGGAGAGTTTTACTCTCTCGAGGACTTATTAAGTGATGTTGGCTCTGATGTTGCTAGATTTTATTATCTTTCAAAACAAACTGATCAGCATTTAGATTTCGATCTAGACTTAGCAGTCTCAAGCAAGAAAGAAAATATGTATTACTACATTCAATACGCACACGCTAGAATATGCTCTCTTGAAAAAAAAGCTGGCTTAAAAGATTTTCTAGCAGAAGATATATCTGAAGACCATGTAGATATTTGCTCAAATCTTATTCATGAGATCTCAAAATATCCAAATGTACTTGAAAAAGCCTGTAACAACCTCTCACCACACTTATTAATTTTTTATTTAAAGGATTTAGCTTCAATTTTTCATAATTTTTATAACGATAACAAAATATTAGACAAGTCAGAATCTGAAAAATTAACTATCCTTGCAGTTACTCATACCATAAAGGAAGTAATAGCGGATAGCCTCAATCTGTTGGGTGTAAAGGCATTAGAAGAAATGTAAATGAAAGATTTCGCTCAACAAAAAAAAGATATAAAAAAAAATAAAAGTGTTTCAAATATAACCACTGGTAAGTCGCCAGTTCCTATAAAGTTGATTTTAGCTTTAATGGTTTTTCCAGTCGTATTCCTAATGGGTTCTGGACTATTCTTTAATACAGAGTCTGAAATTTACACAGTAGAAAAAACAGAAAATGATATTACTTTCACATTTGAGCAAGATCTCAAAAATGAAAATATATATCTTGAATTAGAGAAGATTTATGAAGAGGCAACCTGCGAGTCCTATCTTCAAATTGAAACTTATGGTAAAAAAATATTTGCTGAAGAAACCTTAGATAAGATGAGAGAATTAGGTTTTGAGTCCTATTTAGAAGAGGTAACATCAAAAAACTATGATGGAATGCTTTTCAGAGTAATGATCGGACCCATGCAGAGCATATCTGATACAAATAATGCCAGAGAAACTCTTATAAGAGCTGATTTCCTTCCGCTTCTAAGAACAAGGTGTACTCAAATATGACGAAGCCTTTCGTAGACTTCATAGAAGATCTAAGATTGTTTTGTAGTGAAAATAAAGTCGACAATGACAAAATATCTATAGTTGGTGTTTCCAAGAAAAAGAGCTTAGAAGATATTTTAGGTCTGTATAGGCTTGGTCTTAGAGATTTTGGTGAGAATTATGCGCAAGAACTTAATGAGAAATCTTTGGCTCTTGATTCAAAAAAAATAAGATGGCATTTTATGGGCCCAATCCAAACCAACAAGATTGGTTTAATTGTCAAAAATTCTTATCTTGTTCATTCGGTTGATAGAGAAAAAGTATTAAGAAAAATGGATTTTGAATCGAAAAAGATTAACAAAATACAAAAGGTATTGGTTCAAGTAAATATTAGTGGTGAAGACTCTAAATCTGGAATTTTGCCTGGCGATGCTGAAGAGTTTATAAACCTTGCTGATAGCTTCGATAACTTAGAACTTGCTGGGTTGATGTTTATGCCAAATATAAACCAAGATAAAGTTACACATATTAAAGAAATAAAAGATTCTGTTAATTTATTTAATGATATGAAAGCAAAAAGAAAAAATATACAAGTTCTGTCTTTAGGAACTTCATCTGACTATAAAGAATGCATTAAAGCAGGGTCAAACTTAATAAGAGTTGGGGAAATTCTCTTTGGCCCTAGGCTTTGATTTATAATTCAATCTTATGAATAGTAATTTATTTTCTTTCCTAGAGCTTGTAAGTACGGGCCTGATGTTTATTGCCGTAATTTATTCTATTTTTTCTATATTTAAAGTTAATTATTTCAACCCCATAGTTCAAATATTTGTAAAGATTGTAGACCCATTTACAAAAGTTTTCTTAGGAATTAATAAATCTTTATCGGGATTGATCGTCGCGGTAGCTTTTAAGTTTTTAGGGCTCTTAAGTTATGTATCTAGTTATAACTATATTCTCCTTATTTCTATAAGTTTTTTTGAGGTTCTTATCGTATTTTTTAAGATACTTTTTTACTTTGTTATTGCTGGTGTTGTAAAGAGTTGGGTTGCTCCATTTTCTGAAAATGATATGTGGAAGATCGTTGAGGAAGTCTCTAATAAAATTCTTGATCCAATAAGAAAATTTATTCCGGCTATCGGTGGCTTAGATTTCTCTCCTATCTTTGCATTTATTTTACTTAATTCAATAAATGTTTTCCTGGCACAGCTTGCTGTTTCTATTCTCTAAATGATTGTTGAGACAAAAAAAATACTTATTGATTCTAAATTAAAGTGTGCTTCGGGGGATGCTCTTGAAAGCTTTGAGCTAATGACAGATTTTTATGGGGAGCTAAATGAGAGAAAAGATAATGCAGTCCTTGTATGTCATGCATTCTCTGGAAGTCATCATGCTGCAGGAAAAAGAGATGGCAACATTGGTTGGTGGGATGAGTTTATTGGTCCAGATAAAACAATAGATACAAATCGTTTTTTTGTGATCTCCGTAAATAATCTTGGAAGTTGTTTTGGTTCTAGTGGTCCTCTTAGTAAAGATAAAAATGGGGAGAGGTTTAATAATAATTTTCCTCAGTTAGAGGTCATTGATTGGGTTGAGTCTCAAAAAATGCTTGCCGATAAATTAGGAATAAAAAAGTGGCATTTAGTCATTGGTGGAAGTTTAGGCGGAATGCAGTCTCTTCAATGGGCTGTAAGTTATCCAAAAATGGTAAAAAAAGTTGGCATTCTTGCTGCTGCGGCTAAAACAAGCTCTCAAAATATTGCTTTGAATGAAGTTGAGAGGGAAGTTATAAGGAAAGATAATGACTTTAATGATGGGAAGTATCTTGAATTTAATAAATCTCCAGTTAAAGGCCTCAAAGCTGCAAGGATGCTTGGTCATATAACTTATTTATCTGCTAAAAACATGGATCTGCGCTTTGGAAGAAAGTTACAAAATACTGATTCCAAAATAGCGGAAGATGTTGATTTTGAAATTGAGAATTACCTTCAATATAAGGGAGGAAAGTTTGCGGAATCATTTGATGCTAATTCATATATTCTTTTAACAAAAGTTATGGATAAATTTGATATTGCTCATGGGTATGATGACAGTCTTGAGGCTGCTCTTGAAAATATTACTGCTGAAGTTCTGGTTGTGTCATTTACCTCAGATTGGATGTTCCCTACAAGCAATGGAAAAGAGATATGTTTAGCATCCATCAAAGTGAATAAAAAATGTTCATATATTGAATTAGAAGGAGAGCATGGTCATGACAGCTTCCTATATCCAAATGAAGATTACCAAATTGCTATAAAAAACTTTATCGAATCAAAATGAAATCAGATTTTAAGAGAATAATAGAAAAATGGATTCCGCAAAACACTAAGGTGCTCGACTTAGGTTGTGGCGATGGAGACCTTTTAGAGCACCTTAAAGATTCAAAAAATGTTAATGGTTTTGGTATTGAAATAGATATTTCTAAAGCTAATGAATGTCTTAGAAGAAATATCCCAGTTATGCAATGTGATATTGATGAGGGTATTAAAGAGTTTAATGATTTGGACTTTGATATAACAATAATGGCAAACTCAATCCAATGCCTTAAAAATCCTAATTTAGCCCTCCAAAATATCCTTAATATCTCTAATAAATGTATTGTTACTCTTCCAAACTTTGCCCACTGGTCCTGTAGATTAGATTTATTTTTTGGAAAGATGCCAGTTACTAAGAATCTTCCAGTGCCCTGGTATGAAACTAAGAATATTCATTTGTGCACTATTAAAGATTTCGAGGAACTCTGTAACAACTTAGACTTATATGTAATTGAAAAATTGTATTTAAACAATAACTTCAAAGAGAGTACTTTAACAAAACTATTGCCGAATCTTTTTGCTGCTGAAGGTGTGTACTTAATTGAAAGAAAGTAAATTAATAATAGCTTCCTCAAATAAAGGGAAAATCAACGAATTCCAAAAAATTCTTCCAGATTTTGAATGCATTCCTCAATCTGTCTTCAATATCAGTGATGTTGAAGAAACAGGAAAAGATTTTGAAGAGAACGCAATCCTAAAAGCTAAAAATGCATTTACAAAGACAAATATCTCATCTGTTGGTGATGACTCAGGCTTAATAGTCCCTGCAATTAATAATGAGCCCGGCCTTTACTCGGCTAGATATGCGGGATTGAATGCAACTGATAGTGATAACAGAAATAAACTTATATCAAAACTTAAGGATAAAAAGCTTGAATCAACTTATGCATACTTTTTTTGTTGCATCGTTGCTGTTGGCATAAAGGGTCAAAATGAAATTATAGTTTGTGGTGGAAAAATTGAAGGTGAGGTCAGAACTATTGAAAGAGGTGAAAAAGGTTTTGGTTATGATCCAATGTTTTATCCAAAAGGATATTCTGAGTCCTTCGCAGAACTTAACTCATTAGAAAAAAATAAAATAAGCCATAGAGGCCAAGCTTTGAAAAAGCTTATGGATAAATTAAATAAGACTTAATTTGAAGTTATATATCTCTCGCCCTTCCTTGATACCTTTTCTTTGAAACTTAGAAAGCTCTCTTCCGGGTATTTGCTTTAAAGTCTCAATAGAAAACTTATCTTCAAAAGTTCTTAGCACATCTTCAATTTGTTCAGCATAGTTTTTCCAGTCTGTAGAAAGAAAAATAAATGAATTTTGTTTCAAGCATGGCTGAATGCGTTCAAAGAAATCTTTATTTAAAAGTCTTCTTTTGTGATGTCTATCTTTTGGCCATGGATCAGGGCAAATGATATAAACTTCATCAAATTTAAAACCTTTTTCATCAAAAATAAGATCTCTTATATCCCCTTCATGAATATATATATTTTCCAGTGAATGCTCTCTAATTTTTCCTATTAAATTCCCAATACCAGATTTATAAACTTCAGAAGCCAAAAATAATGTATTAGTTTTTTCTTTCGCAAAGGAAAAAAAGTCTTCCCCGTTACCAAAACCTATTTCAAGGGCAATCTTATCAAACGATGGATCATTATTTAAAGTATTAGGATCATCCAACGAATAATCTGCTAAGAAACTTAGGTTTGTTTCCTGAAGCTTTGTAATCCTTCCTTTTCTTCTGGCAAAGCTTGGTAAAAAGTTATATCTCAACTACTTTATTGCTCCATCTTCTGGAGATGACTTCGAGGCATATAGTCTTTTTTTCATTCTCCCGGCCAAGAATGCTTCTCTGCCTGACTCAATTGCTTTTTTCATAGCTGAAGCCATGAGAACAGGATTTTTAGCTTCGGCTATCGCTGTATTCATTAGTACGCCATCACATCCTAGCTCCATTGCTATGGTGGCGTCTGAAGCAGTCCCTACTCCCGCATCAACTATGACTGGTTTATTTGAATTCTCCAAGATTATCTCGATGTTATATGGGTTTGTTATCCCTAATCCTGAACCAATAGGAGCTGCCAGAGGCATAATCGAAACACAGCCAATATCATCAAGCTCTTTACATAATATTGGATCATCAGTGCAATAGACCATTACTTCAAAATTATCTTCAACTAATATTTTTGCAGCCTCAAGTGTTTGAGTCATATTTGGAAATAGCGTTTTTTCATCTCCAAGAACTTCAAGTTTAACGAGATTATGGCCATCTAGAAGCTCTCTTGCTAGATTACAAGTTCGAACCGCATCATCAACACTGTAGCAGCCTGCCGTATTGGGAAGAATTATAAATTCTTCAGGATTTAGGAAATCAAGAAGGTTTGGTTCTCCTTTGTTTTGACCAATATTAGTCCTTCTTATTGCCACGGTAACTACTTCAGCTCCTGAGGCCACTATTGCGTCTTGTGTTTCTTGGAAATCTTTATATTTCCCTGTACCGACTAAGAGCCTAGATGAGAATTCTCTAGAGCCGACAACCAACTTTTCCAATTTATCCTCCGCCAACAGCAATAACTATTTCAACTTCATCTTTGTCATTGAGAGTATAGTTATCTATCTGTGATTTTGGAACAATCTCTCGATTTATTTCTACAGCAAATCTGGCTTCAGAGAGATTTAAGCTATCTATAAGTTCTTTGAGGGAGTTAGACTTTAGGTGGATTTCTGAGCCGTTAAGGATAATGCCTATTGTTATAGCATTCACAGAGCATCAGTCATAGAGCTTCTTAATTTTTTAAGAGCGCCATTTTCGATCTGTCTAATTCTTTCTGCTGAAATTTTATACTCTTCTGCTAACTCATGAAGAGTAACTTTAGAGTCAGATAGATATCTTCTTCGTATAATATCTTTACTTCTGTCATCAAGGCCTTTGAGAGCATCTAAAAGTTCGGCATTATTAAATGCCATTGTTTGCTCTGCCTCAACCAAGTCTTCAGGATTAAATCTTTTATCTTCTAGATATTGTGATGGCGCCATTATTTCATTTTCACCATCTCCAGTATTTACAGGAGCATCAAATGATGAATCATTAGAAGATAGTCTGTTTTCCATATGCAAAACATCTTTGACCGCGACATTTAAATCTTCAGCTATTTTTTCTGCTTCTTCCTTAGTAAGCCATTCCAATGACTTTTTCTTGCTTCTTAGATTGAAGAATAGTTTCCTTTGAGCTTTTGTAGTAGCTATTTTTACAAGTCTCCAGTTTTTAAGAATGTACTCATGAATTTCAGCCTTTATCCAATGGACTGCAAAAGAAACAAGCTTCACGCCTCTGTTAGGATCAAATCTATCAACAGCTTTCATAAGACCAACATTACCTTCCTGGATAATATCGCCTATTGGTAAACCATAGCCTTGATAGGATCTTGCAATATGGACGACAAAACGTAGGTGCGAAATAACTAATTGCCTTGCAGCGTCAAGATCATCGTTGTCATAAAGCTTATGAGCAAGTTCTTTCTCTTGTTCAGGCGTCAATATTGGTATTGAGTGCACGCAAGCAAGGTAAGATTCTATATCTTTACCTGGAGTTGTTAGCTCAATTTTTTGTAAATCAGTACCCATTATAATTTCTGTTTATAATATATTATACATAAAAATTATGTAGACCTTAAATTATAGCAACTTTTTTACATAATCTTCCACTTTTTGACCATAAGCTTCTCTAATAAGTTCATTTCTATAAGCTATAAAAGGCGGATTGAGTATGTTTTTTTTGGAATATTTGAGCTTTTCAAAGTCTTCTAGGCTGAATATTGAACCTCTATAAGATTTAAGAACTGCATCTGCAGCAGCAATATCCCACTCAGAAGTTGGCCCAAATCTAGGGTATATATCAGCTTCACCGTCGCATAAAGCGCAAATTTTTAATGAGCTACCCTTTTCGACAAGCTCATAATCTATTTCAGAATCCTGAAGAAATTGTAAAAACATTGTATCTGCCTCTCTCTTATGGCTTCTACTCATAACAATCCTTAGTGGCGATGTTTCTTCAGCCTTCTCCTGGGAAACTTTATCTAGACTTGTCCAGATCCTCAGATCAGTTGGTCTTTGAACAATCCCAAAAATACTTCGCCTCTCATGAATAAAAGAGATGTTTACTGAAAAATCTCCATTTCTATTAATAAATTCCTTAGTGCCATCAAGTGGATCTATTAACCAATAACTATCTGCATAAGAAATATCACTCTTGAAGGTCTCTTCTGAAATAACTTGGATTTGAGGAGTTATTTCTTTTAGTCCATCGATAATTATTTTATTTGATGATTCATCTGCTAGTGTCAGAGGAGATCCGTCATCTTTATTTTCATGTGAAAAATCAGAATTATAGATGTCCATTATTGAATTGCTAGCTTTTGAAGATAGATCTATTAAGTCTGGTAGCAGTTTATTGAAATCAAGCATTTTTTATTTTTTTTTGATTATAAGGATCATTTACTTATAATTACAATTTTCAACTAATAGAAATAATGAATCAAAAACTTATAGATAATTTAGAATTTGTACATAGTAGGCTCAAGTGGCTCAGCAAAGATAGAAAAATTGTACTGCCTCACCATAAAACATTTGATCTTGTAGATGAGCTAATGGATAAAGTCTCAGAATCAATAGATATTGCAAAGAAATGAGTAAGTATTCCTGCTTTGATGTAAAAACAAAAGACCATATATGCAGTCTTGTTTTAAATCGCCCAAATGAACTAAATACAATGACTCGAGACTTTTGGGTCGAGCTAGGAGATGCATTAGAAGAAATAAATAGAGATTCTGATGTAAGAGTTGTAATTCTTTCTTCAACTGGAAAACACTTTTGTGCAGGTATGGACCTTAGTGCTTTTTCTAATGGAGTTGATGATATTCCTGATGACAAAAAACCCGATCATGCCAGAGTTGGAGAAGCTGTTTATAGAACTGCAAAAGAGTTACAAGGTTACATAAGTAAACTCGAAGAAATAAGAGTTCCGGTAATTGCTGCGGTTCATGGAGGTGTTATTGGTGGAGCGTTAGATCTTATTACTGCATGTGACATGCGTTTTGCTTCAAATGATGCTTTCTTTTGTATTCAAGAAATCAATATTGGTATGGCTGCTGATGTTGGTACCCTTCAAAGGCTACCAAAGATTATTCCTGATTCAAAGATGAGGGAAATGGCTTATACCGGAAGAAGAATGCTTGCCGATGAAGCAAAAGATTCTGGTCTAGTGGGTGAAATTTATGAAACACAAGATGAAATGCTTGATGCAGTTCATAAACTAGCAGCTGAAATAGCCTCTAAATCGCCAGTAGCGATATATGGTCTTAAGGCTGTAATGAATTACTCAAGAGATCACAATGTAAGTGATAGCTTAGACTTTAATGCTCTTTGGAGCGGTGCAATGCTTAGTCAAGCAGATATGACTGAAGCTATGACTGCTCAAATGGAAAAAAGAGATGCTAACTTCGACAAAATGGTCGATGTTAAAAAATTCAACGAATCAAAAAGTTAAGGCTTTCTTAGAAATACTGGGCTATCAGCGGTTGAATCAGCTTTAGAGTATTTATACCCGTCAAGATCAAAATTAACTAACTCATCAGTTTTCTTGATCCTATTCTGAATAATAAACCTAGCCATCAGACCTCTAGCTTTTTTGGCATAAAAGCTAATTATTTTGTAGTTTCCATTTTTATAGTCTTTAAAAACTGGAGAGACCACGTTAGCTTCGTCACTTATGTTACCTAGAACCTTATAGTATTCATTAGAAGCTAAGTTCACGATTGTATCTGAGTCTTTGAGTAGGTCTTTTTTAACGGATTCGCCCCAAAACTCATATAGGTTTTTCCAACCGTTAATTTGTAATTTTGTTCCCATCTCTAATCGATACGGGTTCATAACATCAAGGGGCTTAAGTGCGCCATATAATCCTGACAATATTCTTAAATGCTTTTGTGCAAAACTAAGATCACCTTTTTTGAAGTCTTCAGCTTGAAGCCCTTGGTAAACGTCACCTTTAAAAACTAGTAAAGCAGGCTTTGAATTATCTGAAATCTTTTTTTCAGCTTTCCAAGACTGGTATCTATCAAAATTTAATGATGCCAACTTGTCACTAAGGCCCATTAACGAGGCAATTTCACTTGGTTCCTTTTGCTTTAATTCTTTAACGAGCTCACCGGACTTTTTTAGGAAGCTCGGCACAGAGTGTGTATCATTATAATTAGCACTATAATCTAGTGTCTTTGCTGGAGATAAAACTGTAATCATTAGCTTATTTTAAAAATTAATATTTTATGAATCAATCTATAGGCAAATTTTTTTCGTACTTTTTACCAATAATTGTAATTCTGGTTATATTTATTGTTATTAGTAGATATGTATTTGGGGTTGGTAGAGCAGATTTACAAGAGTTGGCACTGTATTTGCATGCGCTAGTTTTCTTGGGTTGTGCTGGCTGGGCCCTTGTTGAGGAAGAGCATGTTAGGGTGGATATTCTCTATAAAGACAAGCCAGAATCATACAAAAAACTTATAAATACCTTGGGTTTAGTTTTTTTCGTCTTGCCGGTAGTTTTTATAATAAGTTTTTACTCCATAGATTTTATTAAGTTATCTTGGCTGTTAAAGGAATCATCAACTGAGCCAGGTGGTTTAAAAACTGTTTATCTACATAAAACAATTATCTTACTTTTTCCACTCGTCCTTTTTTTAGCAGCCGTTAAACAATTAAAAGAGCTATGGAAATAATACCGCTTTTATTAATAATCTTTGTTTGTAGTTCATTGCTGGCTGGTTATCCAGTTGCTTTTACATTAGCTGGTGTATCAATAATATTTGCTCTGATATGTTCATTATTTGGCATCTTTGATTTAAATCTTTTTAAAAACTTGCCGATAAGAATATTTGGGATTATGAACAATCAAACCCTTCTTGCTGTGCCTTTATTTGTTTTTATGGGAGTGGTGTTGGAAAGATCGGGAATTGCAGCAAAGATGTTGCAGGATATGGCCAAAGCCTTTGCTGGTATAAAGGGGGGTCTTGGTATTTCCATTGTTATAGTGGGCGCATTATTGGCCGCGAGTACAGGTATCGTCGGGGCAACAGTTGTGACTATGGGGTTAATGTCACTTCCAGCTCTTCTTAAAGAGGGATATGATAAAAAATTCTCTTCTGGTCTAGTTGCAGCAACTGGTACTTTAGGTCAGATTATTCCTCCGTCAATCGCATTGGTTCTTCTTGGTGATGTTATGTCTAATGCATATCAGCGAGCTCAAAACGATATGGGTATCTTTTCAGTAAAAACAGTTTCTGTTGGCGACTTGTTTATAGGAGCGCTTCTTCCAGGACTAATTATTTGTATACTTTTTTTGGTCTATACAATCTTTTGGAACAGAAATTTAACCATTAGTAGTGAAAAAGAAAGCAAAGTTAGTCTTCTATCTTTATTAAATACTCTTTTGCCACCGATCTTACTTATCTTTATGGTCTTGGGGTCTATTATTTTTGGGATTGCTACTCCAACAGAGGCAGCTGGTGTTGGAGCAATTGGTTCAATACTTATATGTTTGTACTTTAAAAAATTCAATATAGAGCTTTTAAAAGAGGCGAGCAGAAGAACAGCTTTGGTTACCACCATGGTCTTTACTATCTTAATTGGTGCGTCCATATTTTCTCTAATCTTTAGAGGGGTCGGCGGTGATGAATTAATTAGTTTAGTTTTTGAGATGTTGCCGGGTGGAAAATATTCAGCATTGTTTTTCGTAATGCTGATGATATTTTTGCTGGGTTTTATATTAGATTTTATTGAAATTTGTTATGTATTTGTTCCGCTAATTGCACCACCATTACTTATGATGGGTTTTGATCCTGTTTGGCTCGGGATAATGCTAGCAATTAATCTTCAAACTTCTTTTTTAACACCTCCCTTTGGGTTTTCTCTCTTTTACCTAAGAGGAGTGGCAGATAAATCAATAAGAACAATAGAAATATATAAAGGAGTAATGCCTTTTATAGCGATTCAGTTATTAGTCTTGTTAATGGTTATACTTTTTCCAAGCTTAGTCCTATGAGAATACTATTTTTTACCATTTTTTTTATTGTTTCATGTTCTCAAGATGAAATAGTCACTGATAAAACTTTAACGGTATTTGAAGATCAAAAAATCTTGTTCGATTCAGGCCTTATAAATAATGATAATGAAAT
The DNA here is from genome assembly GCA_902594005.1 of uncultured SAR86 cluster bacterium. Classification (GTDB taxonomy): domain Bacteria; phylum Pseudomonadota; class Gammaproteobacteria; order Magnimaribacterales; family D2472; genus CACNXK01. The sequence goes on from CACJKN010000001.1 coordinate 40,144, forward strand.
CAATAGAACACTTGGGTCAGGAAGAGTGGTCCTTAAGAAGATTAAATTACCTGAGACTGGTAATTTTCATCGCGCTAAAGCCATTATCACGTTAAAGTCGATAGGAGATCCATGGGATAAGTCTGGTTCGTTCTTCATATTGCCTGAGGGTGATCTTAATAATCTTAACGAAGTCACTTCATTAGAGTTATTAAGATTTATAACTCCTTTTGGTGTTGGCCACTTTAATAACAAAGAAAATATACAAAAGCTAAAACCCTCTTATATACCAAGGTGGGAGGATGACATTACTTGGGAAGAAGATATATCTCATTTACTGCCAGTTTTGAAAGACGAGGTTTGGGTTGGTCTTTATATTGATACTTGGTCAAATGAAGGCTGGAATGTTGATATTGGTTTTAAGTTTGATGAATATTACACAAAAACAAATAAACCACCAAAGACTATATATCCTTTGCTGAATACAACTCCAATGTTTCCTGGGCAAAGTGGTTATGATAAGTTTGCGAGCGAGCCCATAACAAAAACATTTAGGTTAGCTAAAGATCATGAAAACGTAAGATTATATTATTTAACAACGGGCCATGGTGGCCATAGTGGCGGTGATGAGTTTGTAAAGAGGCTTAATGTGATAAGTCTTAATGGCAAAGTTATAAAAGAGTTTATCCCTTGGCGGGACGACTGTGCTTCCTTTAGAAGATTTAATCCTAGCTCAGGCGTTTGGATGACAGAAGCTGAGTGGAAAGGTGAGATAATTGAAGAAAGAATTGCATCGTCAGACTATTCGAGATCTGGGTGGTGTCCTGGCAGCAAAGTAACTCCTGAAATAATTGAATTAGGTAAATTAGAAAAAGGGGAGCACTCAATTACAATTTCTATTCCTGAAGCACAAATAACTACAAAAGAGTTTTTTAATTTTTGGAACGTATCAGCTTATATAATCTTTTAATGCTCTAAAATTTTATATACCTTACAAGTCAAAATCATATCTTAGAGAAAATGTTCCTGATTGTTCCTCGACTACTTTAAACTTTGAGTTTTGGAGAGCTTTAATCGCTGATTCATTAAATATTCTATTAGACGATTCAACAACAAAGATTTCTTGAGCATATCCATATTCATCAATGCTAAAGCTTAGCACGACAAAGCCGGTAAGGCTTCTTTGCTCGGCTTCTTCAGGATAAGCTAACTCTCCTGGCCTAATCATTTTAGGAGAAGTCTTCTTTGAAGTGTTCTTTTTTTGATCAGCTTTTTCTATATAGTCTTTTTGATAGTCAGGCTCTTCATCTGTTAGATAATTGATTTCTTTATGAATGTCGGTCAATTGAGAAACTGAAACATAATCTTTTTTAGCGACACAGGCCGTAGTATGAAGGGAGGCATCTTCAGGTGGTATTGACCAAAAGCTAATATCTAAATAATCTCTATCAAGCTCTTCCAGCCAAAGATCTTCATAAAAATCTTGAATTTTAAGCCTATACCCAATATCCGTTTCAGTAAGCAAAAGAACTGGATGACTTTCTTTAATGCCGCTACTTTGAAAGATCTGATTTTTTATTTGGAAAACCATTTTCTCTGTATATAAATAAAAAGTCTCTTCTCTTTCGAATGCTTTTGTAAGCTTTTTAAATCCTCCATCACACCTATTTGCTACAACCCAACCCTCTAAATCATTGCCTAATGATTTCAAAAGAAAGGTTTCTTTCGGAGCTTTACAATATTTAAAATTATCTACAGACCCACAATCTCTGCCCTTGCATGATTTTGTAACTTTGTTTGTATACCCATCTGTTTCAACAAATGCAGCATTGCTTACATTTAAATTAAATCCATCATTTGGAGCTGCCAGACATACTAAATCTCTAGATTCACTTAGACTTTCAACTGAAATTAATATTAATAATAATGATGACAGAATTCTTTTATTCATTTTCTAAATACTCTCTCACTTGATCATACCAAATTACTCTTTCAGGACCTGAGGGATGTGAATCCATAAATACTGAATTCACTCTCGAAACCCCGATTCTTGTCAGCCTGATAATACCATGTCTTGATTTTTCTAAATCATAACCTGATTTCTTTAATATCTCTAATGATAAAGCATCTGCCTCAAGCTCTTGTCTCTTTGAGCCAGATAATCTCCCCATATTTGCTCCAGATAAAATTATGTTACCCGTTGGAATACCAGTAGAGCCAGTTATTATTGCTCCAATAACAGCTCCAAATACTGTTTTTGTTTTTGCTTCAGCTATATGATTGCCTATGTGATGAGCTATCTCGTGAGCAACAACGAATGCCAGCTCTTCTTCGTAATAAACCCCTCTAACAAGTCCAGTATAAAAAGTAATTTTATTGTCTTCAGATGCATATGCATTGAATTGATTATTTGACTCAATTATTAACTCCCATTTGCATCTATCGGTATTTTTTACATGTTCTTTACAAACTTCTATGGCCGAATCTTGTATTTTTTCAAAAACAGTATTCAATAAATCCTCAGACTCAGATTTTGTCCTAAAAATAGGTTTTTTTAACTTAAATGAGTTTATTTCATCAAGAACTGATTGAGAAACTTCAAAATTTGCAAAAGAATTGGAAGAAAATAAAAATATAGCACCAATTAGGCAGAAAGATTTTGCCTTAATAAATAGCACTTTTCCCAAACTGAACTAGTTCAAAGCATCTAAAAGAGATCTTTCAAGACTTCCATTTGAAACGCATGATTGGGTTGTATAAAAACATTGCCCATACATGTTGCAACTAGAAAAAGTAACATTCATAGAAAAGTTGACGTTTGCTGTTACAAACTCATCATCTTCAACCAATGTTGCACTCCCTGTCACAGAGCCACCACTAAGAGTCTGCAAAAAAGGGACTGTATACAAACAATATTCGCCAATAGTTTGTGGGTTTAAATTCAAACTATTCACAGTTATGATTCCAGATTCCTTTTCTAGCGTCCCGATACTGATAGTGTTAGTGCTGAAAAATCTAACCATTTTTTTCCACTGCGTATCATAGTCAGACATATAGGTTCTTGAGGTCTCAAATGGATCCACTTCAACTTGAGCCGTAGAACATGAAATTAATAGAAATACAACGGAAAAAAGAGATGCGTATTTAATATATCTTTTTTTCATACATTATTTATAGTTCATATACTTGGTTTTGTAAAGAGCAACTAATTAGAAGTTTTTAGGAATCTTTAAATCTACATTATTTTTTTGAAGAGCTCTTTCTGCTCTATAGCTTGAACGAACCATTGGTCCGGAAACCACCTCCAAAAAACCTCTATCTATACCAATTTTTCTATATCTTTCAAACTCTTCAGGGGTTACCCATCTTTCAACTGGTAAATGATTGAGGGTTGGTCGAAGATATTGACCAAGAGTTAAAATATCAACCTTGTGATCAACAAGATCATCCATTGCTTGTTCAATCTCTTCATCTGTTTCGCCAAGGCCCAATATTAAACTTGTTTTTGTTAATACTTCCTTATTTATTTCTTTTGATTCGTATAAAACATCCAGTGTTTGTTGATATCCTGCTCTAGGATCTCTTACTGGATGAGTTAATCTTTTAACTGTCTCAAGATTTTGAGCAAAAACTTCAATGCCTGAATTCACAATAGTATCTATTGAGGATTTAATTCCTTTAAAGTCTGGAGTAAGTGCTTCTACAGCAGTGTTGGGATTAAGATCTTTTATAGCCTGAACTGTCTGTGCATAATGTTCAGCCCCTCCATCTTCAAGATCATCTCTATTAACTGAAGTTAGAACAACATATTTAAGGCCCATAGTTCTGACAGCTTTAGCTGTTTTCAAAGGTTCTCCTTGATCTAACCAGCCTTTTGGATTTCCTGTATCTACAGAACAAAATTTACAAGCTCTGGTGCAAACTGAACCCATCAACATAAAAGTTGCCGTTCCGCTTGACCAACACTCTGAGATGTTTGGGCACATTGCCTCTTCACAGACTGTATTAAGTTTTTTGGAGGTAACTTGATCTTTGACCAGCTTATATTTGGGATCAAAACTAGCTTTTACTCTAATCCAGCTTGGCTTCTTTTCAGCAGGAATAGATGCAAACTTATTTGCCTTTTGACCATTCTTTACAGCCTTAATGCCGTCTCTATTTACAATCTTTACTGTAGGTATTATTTCCATTAATTAAAAAAACTGTTGAATGTTTACTTCTACTGCTGATTTTACTTTTTCTAGGGTGATGTTGCTATATATATCTTTAATTTGGGTAACTTGGAGTCCTTCGTAACCACAGGGATTAATATTTTTAAAAGGATCTAGATTCATATCAACATTGATGCTTATGCCATGATAGGAATAACCTTTTGAAAAACGGAGTCCAATTGAAGCTATCTTTTTTGAATCTACATAGACTCCGGGTGAACCTTCTATAGTATTACTTTGGATCTGAAAATCTAAAAGCGTCTTCTGCACTAAATCCTCTAATTGTTTTACAAACTTCTTTGGTCCAAGATTCCTTTTTTTTATGTTTAATAAAAAATATATAACGAGCTGACCTGGTCCGTGATAGGTAACCTCTCCTCCTCTATCTGCTTGGAATATATCAATATTTGTTCTTTTTAAGATATGTTTTTGGTCTGCAGCGGTTCCAAGCGTGAAGACTGGATCATGCTCGAGCATCCAAATAGACTCATCTTCACCCTTTGCTACAAAATCTTTCATTGCAGAAAAGGTATCTTGATATCGCTTTTTACCTAAATCTTTAATCACTACTTGATCTAGCTTCAACAAAGGCATCTTCTGCAATTGAATGATAGTCTGAAACCTCATCTAAGAAATCCTGAAAAGAAGTATGAACCTTTTTTATCGTCTCGTCGTTAAGACTTTCCGCAATAATCTCATCAGAGATTTTTTTAAATTCCATAATTACTTCTTCAGGAAGTTTTCTCAACTCAACTCCATGAGTCTCAATAAGTTCTTTGAGAGCCTTATTATTTGAGGCCGTGTATTCATCTAATAAATCTTGATTAACCGCTTTGGCTGCAGTTTCAACAATTGCTTGTAAGTCAGGTGGTAGTGAATTCCAAGCGTCATCATTTACCAATAATTCAAGCATAGATCCTGGTTCATGCCATCCAGGATAATAATAATATTTTGCCACTTGTTGAAAACCAAAAGCTAAATCATTGTATGGGCCAACCCACTCAACTGCATCTATAGTTCCAGTCTGCATAGCTGTATATAATTCGCCGCCAGGGATATTTACTGGATTACCGCCGGCTCTTTTAAAAACCTCTCCTCCAACTCCAGGAATCCTCATTTTTAAACCCTTCAAATCATCTAATGAGTTAATTTCCTTATTGAACCAGCCGAACATCTGTGTTCCAGTATTGCCACAAGGTATCGGATAAATATTAAAGGGTTCATATAACTCTCTCCATATTTCTAATCCGCCACCTCTGTTTACCCAAGCATTCATTTCTTTAGCATTAAGTCCAAACGGAACTCCGGCAAAGAATTGTGCTGCAGGAATTTTGCCTTTCCAATAATAAGCGCCGCTATGCCCCATTTGAACTGATCCTGAGGATACAGCATCAAAAACCCCCATTGCTGGAACAATTTCGCCAGCACCATAGACTGTTATATTCATTCTCCCATCACTCATTTCTTTAACAAGCTTTGCTAGCCTTTCTGGAGCCATACCTAAACCAGGATAATTTTTGGGCCATGTCGTTACAAGAGACCAGTTGTAGGTTTTTTGCTTATCTATTTTTTGTTCAGGGTTAGAAGAATCTGAGCAGCTTATTGCAAAAAATAAAGCAAAGAATACGAAATTACTCTTAATTATATTTTTTCTAATTTTGCGAACGCTAAAACTAACCATTTTGTTCCCTCTTGTTCAAAATTTATTTGAACTCGTGCTGACTCACCAGCTCCTTCATAATTTAGTACTATACCCTCTCCAAACGTTGGATGTGAAACTTTTTCACCCAGAGAAATCCCAATAGAATCGGAAGAATCTTTTAAGGATGGGCTCATTTGGCCTTTTCTTTTATAAGGTATTGTTGTCTGTGCTCTTGGTCTTATTTCATCGATGAGCTCTGACGGTATTTCCTTTAAAAATCTTGATGGTGGATTAAATATGTCAGTTCCATGCAACCTTCTCGATTCAGCATAGGTAAGGTAAAGTTTTCTCATTGCCCTGGTTATTCCTACATAACAAAGGCGTCTTTCCTCCTCAAGCTGAGATGCACTTTCCATTGATCTTCCATGCGGAAACAAGCTTTCCTCCATACCAGTTAAGAAAACTAGTTTAAACTCTAATCCTTTTGCTGAGTGTAATGTCATAAGCTGGACAGCATCATCATGTTCATCTGCTTGCCTATCTCCTGCATCTAAAGAAATAACATCTAAAAAGTTTTCAACAATCTCTTTATTATCTTTATCTTCATTAAAAGATTGTTCAAAGTTTTTTGCTGCCGATACAAGCTCATCGAGGTTCTCTGTCCTTGTTTTACCTTTTTCACCAGGCTCTTTCTTATGGAAATCATATAGACCTGACTTTACATTTATATGCTCAACTAATTCAGAAAGGTTATGCGTTTGCAACATTTCAAAAGCATTTGCAATAAACTCTAAATATGTCCCAAGCCCCGAGGCTCCCTTACCTTTTATTGCGCCTTCATCGATTAATTTAGCAGCAGCTTTGATGTAAGAAATTCCAGATTTTTTTGCTTCATCTCGCACCTTAGCTAAAGTCTTTTGGCCTACTCCTCTGGTAGGATTTGAAATTGATCTTTCAAAAGCTGGATTATCCGAATTATTAAAGATTACCTTTAAATAACTAACTGCATTCTTAATCTCAAGCCTGTCATAAAATCTAAGTCCGCCATAAATTCTGTAAGGAATGCCAATTCTTAGTAAAGCCTCCTCTATAGCTCGGGATTGAGCATTAGACCTATAAAGCACAGCTGAATCTTGATAGAGTTCACCTTTTTCCATCCAATCCTTTACAACACCAGCTACAAACCTTGCCTCCTCTTGTTCATTGAATGCTTGATACAAAATTAAATTTTCTCCCTCAAGCTCCTCCGTCCAAAGATTCTTCCCAAGTCTATCAGCGTTGTAATCTATCAAAGCATTAGCAGCAGATAGGATTTTGCTTGTTGACCTATAGTTCTGCTCTAATTTAACAACACTTACCTTTTTGAACTCTTTTATATAAGCGTCTACATTCTCAACTTTTGCTCCTCTCCATCCATATATAGATTGATCATCATCTCCAACAGCTGTTGTAAGTGCATCCTTAGAGGTTATTTCCTTCAGCCACTTATATTGAATGGTATTGGTATCTTGAAACTCATCAATCAAAACAGATCTAAACCTTTTGTGAAAATAACTTTTAACGGAGGCATTTTTCCTAATGAGCTCATAAGATTTTAGTATCAACTCCGCAAAATCTACCAAACTGTCATTTCTACAAAGCTCTTCGTATTCTGTATAGACTCCTTTAATTATTTTTCTATAAAAGTCTCCTCTGTCTCTTATTGATTTAGCTCTTTTTCCAGAGTCCTTCCAACTATTTATTTGCCATTGTGTTTGTCGATATGGAAACTTTGCTTCATCAATGCCTTGTTCTTTAGACAGCCTTTTTATAATTCTTAACTGATCATCAGCATCAAGGATTGTAAAACCTGAAGATAGCTCAGCTTCTTTGTTAAACCTTCTTAAGATTCTATGAGAGAGGCTATGAAAGGTCCCACACCAAATCTCAGGAGATGGATGCTGAAGAAGATCTTCAATTCTTGATCTCATTTCATTGGCCGCTTTGTTTGTAAAAGTCACTGCCATAATTGAGCCAGGTGAAAAGCTAAGCGCCTCCACTTGCCAAGCTACTTTATGAACAAGCACCCTAGTTTTACCTGATCCAGCTCCTGCTAAAACCATAATATTTTGGTCTTCGGAGGTGACGGCATGCCGTTGTTGATCGTTTAGATTTTCAAGTATGTGGGATACGTCCATATGATTGTTTTAGTATATATTGAAACTAATCATGTGGGTGTTAATATAATTTTATGAACAAAGTTATGGAACATCTAGGCAGTAAGTACCCAATTATTCAAGCGCCAATGGGATGGATTGCAAGAAGTAAACTTGCTTCTGCCGTCTCAAATGCAGGCGGGTTTGGAATAATAGAAACCTCATCTGGAGAGGTTGATGCTTGCAAAGAAGAAATCAAAAAAATGGCAGAGTTAACTGACAAACCTTTTGGAGTAAATCTGCCTTTATTGTTCTTAAGTGATTCGACAATGGTAGATTTTATTGTTGAACATGATGTTAATTTTGTTACAACGTCTGCTGGAGATCCAGGAAAATACATAGATGTTCTAAAATCGGCAGATATTACCGTTTACCATGCGGTTCCAAGTTTGGCTGGAGCAAAGAAAGCCTTTGAAGCTGGTGTTGATGGGTTAGTTGTAGAAGGAACCGAAGGTGGCGGTTTTAAAAGTCCTGAGGAGGTTGGTTTGTTTGTTTTAATTCAAGCAATTAAGAATGAAATTGACTTACCAATAGTAGCCGCTGGCGGAATTGTAGATGGAGTTGGGATGGCAGCTGCGTTTGCTGCCGGCGCTGAAGGCATCCAAATGGGAACAAGATTTGTTTCAAGCAAAGAGAGCCCTGTTCATAATAACTTCAAAAATACAATTGTTGGATCAGAAACAAATGGAACTTTAATTCTTAATAAAAAATCAAAGCCCTGCATACGAGCACTTAAAACAAACCTAACAAATGCAATTTATGAGAAAGGTGTTATGGAAATGTCCGAAATGATGGGCATTAAGAATTTATATTTTGATGGAGACATGGAAGCAGCTCCAGCACTTGCAGGACAATCAGTGGGTTTAATTGATAAAGTAAAGTCAGTTGAAGAAATAATTAATGAAACTATTGTTGAGTTCAATCAAACAGTTTCTAGGCTAAATGAGAGTAAATTTAATGAGTAATGAAATAAAAGATTTTTTTAAAACGTATTCAGACTTTGTCACTAAAGTAACTAGTGATCCTAGTCTTGATCTTGATGCATTAATGGAAAGATTAAAGGAGGTTGATGCTTCCTCTGATATTAAATCCGCAAGGTTGTTAACTGCTGCAATGGGCCTTGGAAGCGAGACTGGGGAATTTGTTGAGATTGTAAAGAAAATGTATCTTCAAGGTAAGCCTGCTTCAGAGGAGAACATCTTTCATATGAAAAGAGAGCTAGGCGACATAATGTGGTATTGGGCTACAGCATGTGCAGCTCTTGATTTAGATCCACATGAGGTAATTGCTGAAAATCAAAAAAAGTTAGAGGCAAGATATGGTGAACAATTTGAAGTGCAAAGGAGTGAGGTCAGAAAAGAAGGCGATCTTTAATGGTTGAAAATATAGTTGCTTATATTTATTCAATTACTGGCTTAATATTTTTTATTGCGTGGCAAATGAATTACAGCCTTACAAAATACTTTATAAAAGAGAAAAATTTTACTAAGACATTGTACTTAGAGCTCTTTTTCTTAATCATTATTATGGTTTCTTATTACCTAAGTAGCTCAGCTTTCTTTATTTTGTTATTCATAATCCATGCAGCTAATATCTTTACAATTATTTTCCTAAAAGATCAGATCTTAGATTCTTCAGAAATTTTTGATTCGCAGATTATGGAGATAACAACAGTTTCTTATTACATAGTTGTTGGATTCTTGCTCGTGTTTTTTGCTTAACTATTCAATAGCTTGAGTAATTAGATCATAAAAACCAGAGGAATAAAAATTACTATTTATGTTGGCTCCTGCAGCACGAGGTAAAGTCAAAATCCAGTTTGATTGAGATAAATCGTTCGGAATTAATTTCATCTTCCTATCATTGGATGCATTTAGGATTGGTTCATATAGGCTAGACCTTACTACAACGATATTACGAGCAAAATCAATCATTATATATTGCCCATCAAAACCTATTGTTGAATGAATAAAACTATTGTTTGGACAATTACCATTTTCATCATGAGTTTTTGCACAGATTTTCCAAAACTGAAGTCCGTAACTTTCGAGATTTCTTATCCTGCTTACATAAGAATTATAACTTAAGGAATTTCCTTCCCAGATTCCTCCCAAAAGCAGCATATAACCGAACTTGGCATAATCTCTTGCTGTTGCATCCAGACAACAATATGAAAGAATGTTGCCATTTGAATGTCCAAAATTCTGAAAATCTTTCCACCAAATGGCATTCATATTGATCTTTGAAAAAAGGTAATAGTCTGCGAAAGTTTGAGGGTCCTGCCCCGTTGCTCTAAAAATAATTTCGCCTAAAACATTAGTATCGCAATTGGAATACTGAAAATCTCCTCTTTCATAAATTTCTGTTTCTGAAAACCATGGCTGAATAACTCCGCTTTCAGCTAAATCTCTATTTATGCAACCGGTAAGCTGATCATCTGAATAAATAATATTTCCTCCTGAAGATGAATCAACCAAGTTTGAGCAAACTTTTAATCCCTGACTATCCGAATCAAAACACATTGGCGTTAATCCTGATCTCATATCTAGTATATCTTTAATTGTGATGCTTGCCCTGTCATCATTTGCCCATTCTGAAATATATATTGAGGCTGAATCATTAATTGAAGAAATAAACCCCTCTGATTCTGCTATTCCAATTAAGAAGCTTGCAAAAGATTTTGCGCTTGACCATGACGAAGAGTAGCTTGACTGATCTCTATCACCAAATTGAAGTTGGAGTAGTTCAGCATCAATTCCTGTTAGGTTTGATAAATTTGTTTTCTCTCCTTCTAAGATGCCTCTATATCTCTCATAAACCAACTTTCCATCTTTAATCACTATTGCTGATTGGGTGAAAGTTCCATCTGCAAAAGCAGAATCAAAGGCTTCTTTTAGTTTGTTCTCGTTCATGCTTACGGAGCTTGGAGAGACAACCTCCCAAACTAACGGATGCACAGGTGAGGAAGAAGATACAGGCAAATCATAGCTAGGAGAGCTAGATCCTCCACTACAAGAAACAATAAAAAATATTATAAAAGTTAACGTAAAAAGATTAGTTATCTTTCTCATCTAAACGTTTTAGTAAACTTGAGGTATCAAGTCTGCCTGCCCCCATGTTTTGTAATTCTTTGTAATATGATTTTATCACCTCAGTTGTAGAAATGTTGGCACCAATCTTTTTTGAGAACTTTGAAACTATTTCAAGGTCTTTAACCATTAAATCTACTGCAAAACCAAAGTCATATTCATCATCAATCATTGACTCCCATCTGTTTTCCATTTGCCAAGATTGTGCTGCGCCTCTTGAAATGACATCTAAAACTTCTTTTGATGAGATGCCAGACTTTTTAGCAAAGCTAGCTGCCTCGGCTAAAGCCTGAATTAGTCCAGCGATACATATTTGATTAATCATTTTTGTTAATTGTCCATTACCTGATGGCCCCATATATTTGTGGAAAGCTGAATAACAATCAAGAATTGGAGATATTTGTTTGTAAGCTGAGTTGTCTCCCCCTATCATAACTGAGAGTGAGCCATTTTGTGCTCCAGCCTCACCCCCTGAGACAGGGGCATCCAAAAAAATAGAATCTTTTTTTAAAATCTCTTTGCTTATTAAAGTCGCCGTATCAACAGAGGTTGTTGAATGATCAACTACTATGGTTCCCTCATTTATATGTTCCAAGATTCCATCACTACCTAAAACAACTTCTTCAATATCTCTATCTTCACTGAGGCATAGAAAGATTACCTTAGATTTTAAAGCAAGGTCTTTTACAGATTCACATGTCTCCCCTTCAAATTCGGAAGTCCATTTTTGTGATTTGTTTGTTGTTCTATTAAATACTAGAGTTTGGTAAGATTTTGATATGTGGCCTGCAATCGGAAATCCCATAGTCCCAAGACCTATAAATCCAACTTTTAGCATCTAGTTATCTTTCTTTAAGTCCGTTTTCTTTGAGAGTTTTCATTATTTTATCAAATTGGTCCTGCCCGAAAAAATGCTTGTCTCCAATAACCGTTAAAGGGACGCCATGATGTCCTGCATTCAATTGATCAACCTGGTTTTGTTTTATTTGTCCAATGATTTCTTCTTCATGGACGTTTATGCTATCCCTTAGTTGATTTAGATCTAGCCCAACCTTCTTGGCAGCTTCTGATAGATTTTCATCAGTATTCCAGTTCTCAACTCCTCCGAAGATTAAGCTTGATACCTCAAAAGCAAACTCCATACCAACACCTTTCATTTGTGCCATTTGTCCTAAATGACAAATATCAAATATATAAGGTTGATGGCTTGATATTTTCCCAGTCATAATATTTTGTCTAATAGGGTCTGGTTTGAGCTTTGATGTAAAAGGGATACCGAGCTTTTTTGCTTGTAGCCTCATATCTATCATTTTAAAAAAGAAAAATGTAAAAAAATTCTTACCTTCAAACCACTCAGGCATTCTGATGGCTATTGGATAAACAACCTTAAAGTTTATTTCAATATCATACTTTTCTTTAAGCTTAAGCATTCTAGGGAGTATCAAATATGAATAGGGACTTCTATATGAAAAATATAGATCTATTTTCATGAGATTTTTGCTTTATTATTAAAATCTGAAGTAGCCTCACTAAACTCAGCTCTTATTCTTTCAACTAAAGATTCAACAGTTGGAGCGTCCTCTATGAGACCAATTCCCTGACCAGACCCCCAAATATCTTTCCATGCCTTCGAATCTGTATTCCCACCAGAGCCGAAGTTCATTGCAGATTTATCTGCAGTTGGAAGATTATCTGGATCAAGACCAGCATTTTGAATAGAAGGTTTAAGGTAGTTCCCTAGGACACCAGTAAATAAGTTTGAATACACGATATCGTTAGCGGAGCTTTCAATTAACATCTGTTTATATTCTGGCTCAGCATTTGCTTCATGTGTTGCAATAAATCTTGTGCCTAGATAAGCAAAATCAGCACCGAGTGCCAGCGCAGATGCAACGGAATAACCGTCTCCTATGGAGCCTGACAAAATAATAGTTCCATCGAACCAAGATTTTACTTCTCTTAGAAGAGCAAAAGGAGATAATGCCCCTGCATGACCTCCTGCTCCAGCGCAAACTAAAATTAAGCCATCGACGCCCATATCAGCAGCTTTTTTTGCATGCCTTACATTAATAACGTCGTGAAAAACCAAACCTCCATAACTATGGGCTGCCTCAACAACTTCTGCGGGTGGTCTCAATGAAGTAATGATTATTGGCACTTCATGCTTTACGCAAATCTCCATATCGCCTTGTAATCTATCGTTTGATCCATGGCAGATTTGGTTTACTGCAAAGGGTGCTACCTTTTTGTCCGGATTTTGTTCTTGGTACTCTTTTAATTCTGTTTTAATTCTTACAATCCATTCCTCTAGCACATGCTGTGGTCGTGCGTTAAGTGCTGGAAAAGATCCAATTATCCCAGCTTTACATTGTGCAATTACCAAATCGGGAACAGAGATAAGAAACAAAGGCGCTCCAATGACAGGTATAGAAATATTATCTTTTATTGAATCTGGTATAGGCATATAAGCTCCTAAGTAATAGAATTAAAAAACTTAATATACCAGTAAATGAATAACCGTTTTAATCTATTTTTAATTTTTTTTTCTATTCTCCTATCTTCTTGCTCGCAGGAAAAAGAAAATCAAACATGCTTAGTATATGAAAGCCAAGAAGAAGAATTTGCTTATGTCCAGATTGTTGGAGAAAAAGATATTAATTTAGATTTTTCTTCGTTCATAGCTACCTACCAAACTAGAGGAGAGTTTAGTGGCTCTTTAGGAGATCTTGCTGAACACGAGGGCTTGGATTTATTCAATATTGATAAAGATTTATCTGATATACCCATACAAACAATAGCTAAAGGAGTTGTCGTTTATGCAAGGACTGGGTGTCCATCAAGTACACAGTTTTCGGATAATACAATGTTGCGGGAGTGTGGTGCAGGCTGGGGCAATCATTTAGTAATAGATCATGGAGATAATATTTACTCAAGATATGGTCACATGAGGTTTGATGGAGTTTATAAAAGAGTTGGGGATAAAGTTAATAAAGATGAAATTATTGGGCTGATGGGCAACTCTGGAAGAAGTGAGGGAAGACATCTCCATCTAGAAATAGGATATTATTCAGGTGATTTTGATAGCTGTGAGCCTTCTAAGTCTTTTGACTTTGTTGTTAATCCAGCTGCTTATGGATTTTAGTTGTTGCTTGCGTAATCTAGAGCTAAATAAACCATTGCTTTAACTCCTTCATCTAAAGCTCGATCATCTATTTTAAAGAATGGAGTGTGATTTCCAGGAGCTACATCAACACCTGGCTCGTTTACACCTAACCAAAAATACATACCTGGTATTTGTTGAGAAAAGAAAGAAAAATCCTCAGCGCCTGTAGTAGGTTTATCAAGAATAAAAAATTTCCCATCAGCAGCTTCTGACAACGTCTGCGAATATTTATTTGTTAATTCTACGTTGTTAAAAGTGACTGGATAAAAACCTCCGACATCAAACTCTACATCAACCTTTGTTCCAGTTCCTTCTGCAACTCCTCGAGCTATCTGCCTAATCTCATCATAAATCTCTGCACGCAAGTCTGGATCAAATGTTCTGATCGTTCCTGTAATTTGTGATTTATCAGGGATAATATTGTTCCTAGTTCCAGCTTGAACCATTCCTACTGAAATTACTGCAGGATTGTTAATGATATTTATTCTTCTACTTACAACTGTATTTAATGATTCAATTAATTGTGCTGTAGCCATAATTGGATCGATGCTATCCCATGGCCTTGATCCATGCGCTTGAACGCCATTAACAGTGATTCTGTAAGAAGATGCAGCGGCCATTGCTGGTCCAGGCAGGACACCAAGATGACCATGTCGTGAATTAGTGACATGAAGTCCGAATATTACTTCAGGCTTATATCTATCAAATATTCCCTCAGCAAGCATAAGTTCAGCTCCACCGCCCTCACCCTCAGGTGCACCCTCTTCAGCTGGCTGAAATATAAGCATTATATTTCCTTTTAGATTCTTTTTATTTTTAGCAAGAAACTCAGCAGCTCCCATCAAGATAGCAACATGAGCATCATGACCACATGCATGCATAACTCCGACATCTTGACCTAAATATGTTGTTCTTTGCTTCGATGCGAATGGCAGTCCCGTTTGCTCAGTAACCGGAAGTGCGTCCATATCTGCTCTTAGGGCTATTGTTGGTCCAGGTTTGCCGCCTCTTATTAATCCAACAACTCCGGTGTAAGCAATTCCAGTTTCCACCTCTACGCCAAGGGATACTAAGTGCTCAGCAACTTTTTTTGAAGTTCTAAACTCTCTATTGCCTAGCTCGGGAAACTCATGGATATCATGACGCCATTCAATAACTTTTTCCATTAAAGGATCTAAATCAGCTTGAAGTTTCTCTTTAAGGTCTTGAGCAGCCAAAAACCCCGAGATGAGAATTGTTGGTATAAATAAATATTTCGTTATTTGCATACTTAAAAGTTTACAAAAAAGGTTTTGGATTGTCATTTTTATGACGACTTGGTATTGAAGTCACTAATCTAGATTAATGTTATCTGCTACCCAACTAATTGACCAAAGATGTCCTAATCTTTTTCCTCTATATTGACGTGGAAGCCTAACAACGCTGGATTCTTTAAAATCTATTAACTGAGGATCATAATCAAAGCTATTAAAAGCATAATCTAGTTTTTTAATCGTTCTCCATTGGTAGTAGGAAACATTATTATTTTTTGATGTTGGATGTTCATAGCCGCAATATTTTTTTAAGTCACTACTACCTAAAGGTGCGGCTATAACATGTATCTCTGTTTCTATAGCCTCTATCTCATTTAGTAATAATGAAGAAAGTATGCCTCCATAACTATGTCCCAGAATTGTAATCTTTTCGATATCTTTCATTGCTGATATTTCTTTCATAAGGATTAGAATGGTTTTTTGTGGACATTTTGTTGTATCCCATCGAAAAAAATAAGTCTTTGTAACTTCACTATCTATGGTCTGAAGTGGATAGATCCATTCAAATCCTCTGCTATCCCGGCCATGGATGCTAATCAGGATTTCTTTGCCTATTTGGCTGGCTTCAAGATCATGAAGACCAAAATCGAGATCCATAAGCTTCTGACCAGATTTAAGATATTCCTTATCAGGGTCTAGCTCATAAAGATTTAAAGAAAGTAATTCTAATGGAGTTATTAAAAGGGCAAACAAAAGATAAAACTTCATAATCTTTTATTCTTCAACAAAACCTTGCCATCTCTGCATATATTTTATGAAGGTTTCACTTAGGCCTTCTTGGGTCAGATGCTCTTTAGAAACGGGTAGCTCTATTGGTTCAAACCTTTCATCTGCTATCACTCTCCTGGGGAAGTCATGATGAAGTATGCCAGCTCTTCCGACTGTTACAAAATCAACATCCTTTTCTAATATTTTCATTACACTTTCGCCTGATCTTATGTTGCCGGCTACTGTAAGCATTGTGTTGCCAAAATCCATGTCTGTGAAATGCTGTAATAAATTTTTTCCTTTATATTCTTCTTCATTTGGGTCTTTAAATGAATCCCAAAGTGACATATCTAAGAAATCAATATTATTTAAGGCAATAAGCTCCTGACATACCTCTTTTATCTCTCCAAGCTTTAATCCAAATCCTTCTGGTGAAAGTCGAACCCCTAGAACAAAATCTTTGCCACAGTTATTTCTTATGCCCTCAACTATCTCAAAAATAATCCTCGATCTATTTTCATTAGAGCCACCGTATTCATCCTGACGTCTATTAATTTCGGATGATAAAAATTGAGAAAGTATATAACCATGAGCTCCGTGTATTTCAACTCCTTGATAGCCAGATTTTTTAGCCCTGACCGCTGCAGCTATAAAGTCTTCTCGAAGTTGTATAACTTCTTCAAAAGATAAACTTCTTGCGCCTGTATTGCTGTCATCTGATGGGCATACAGGTTGAGTATTTATAAGGTCTTTCGGTGAACGCATTCCGGCATGATGTAGTTGAGCAATTGCTAAGCTTTCATGCTTTTTAATTTTGGAGGTAAGCTTTGTTAAACCATCGATATGCTTGTCATCAAAAATTCCAAGCTGTCCAGGAAATCCTTTGCCTATATCTTGAACATGAGATGCACAAGACATAGTTATACCAAAGCCACCTTCTGCCCTCTTTGTCAGCCAATGATATTCATCATCCGAAAGCACTCCATCTTCATGGCTTTGTGTATTAGTGAGGGGCGCAAGCATAAATCTATTTTTCATTTGATGACCAGAAGCAAAAGTTAACTTGTCATTGAGTGATTTCATGTCAGTCTTAGGCTCCTAAAATAAAAGAAGAAAAATAATGTAGCTATTGAGGAAAGAATATGCCACAAAGCATGTGCCTGCACTAAAGAGTCTGGATTACAGAAGTCCGTTTCAGGATAGCCCTGAAGCCAAATTACAAAGGCTGTCAGATACGTAAACATTCCGAACCAAAACCATCGAAATCTAGTCTTTCTCATGAGTGATTTCTTATTAATAAATATTGCTGGTATCCAAAATAAGATAGTCCACCAGTACTCGCTAAGATTTGCAAAAATCTCACTGGGGAAGACCCCAAAGACTGCTGCAACAAGAAAGCCTATAAAACCTGATAACAATCTAAGTAGTGGTGAATAAAAGTGCTGCAATGATTCCGTAATTACCCATAAAGCTATTGATAAAAACCATAAATTTAGACCAATGCCAAGGTCATTTCCAAAATTCCAACTTATCAATGCATAAATTGTGATGTAAGAGACATAAGTCTTCGCAAAAACATTTTCTGAATAATCCTTAATTACAAAAATGTTTACAAGCCAGGGAATTGAAATAAACATGATCATGCTTAACCAATCAGCCCACTGCCCCCATGCAGTATGAGTTCCATGCATAAGCAGTGATCCTGGACCCAAAAATAACGCAGCGGTTGCAAATATTATGGCCGTTGGTGAAGCGCCATGAAATCTTGATTTGCCTCTCGACTCTCTTGATAGAATCCAGAACATTATTAGACCGGTAGTAATAAATCCTATATTTGAAAGAGCATTACTTGGCTCCCGAAAGTAACCACCACTGATCCTCTCACACCATCGTGAAACATCATTAATGCTATAGCCTGGCTCTACAGATAGAAAGCTCCCCGTTTGAGCCAATAAAAGATAGACAACAAAAAAAAGAATGGAAGCAGTCAGTGGTATGAGAAAAACTTTTTTATTCATTAAAAAACTCAGTCCCAAATGGAAATATAGTCATTAGTGTTCATCTCAGGTAATGATTTCTTCTTACCTGCAGGAGTACCTATATAGATATATCCGATAATCGTTTGGTTTTCATTTAAGCCAAATTTCTCCGAAATCTTATTATTAAATGCAAAACTGCCAGTTCTCCAAATTGCTCCATATCCTAATGCGCTTAATGCAAGCATAATGTTTTGTCCTGCCGTTCCTGTTGATATTATTTGCTCCATTTCTGGTACTTTTGGATGATCTTTTTTTGTAGACACGAGCACCACGATTAATGGAGCCCTAAAAGGAGCATTTCTATATTTTTCTATTCTCTCTTCTGTTAGATCATCAAAGTTTTCTTCAGCAAAATCAACAAATATATCTGAAAGTTTTTGGAGGCCGCCCCCGCTTATCTGAATGAAGCTTGAAGGTCTTAGCCATGCATGATCAGGGGCTCTTAAAGCAGCCTGAAAAACTTTCTCCATTTCATCTTTTGATGGAATAGGCTCGACCAAGTTACGATGTGAGTTTCTTTCTAAAATGTTTTTGAGTGCTTCATTCATGGATTACATAAATGATTTAAGGACTGTTTTAATATTTTCAAATAGATTTGGATTTTGATTAAAGCTCTTAATATGGTCATCAGGCTTATTCCAGTCATCAGCTGATTCAGTAAAGTAGTTTGAATCTATAGTAACCCAGCTGGAATCATCTAGTGTGCCTGCCTTTATAAATATTACTCTATCAAGCTCTTTAGCAAAGCTTAGAATTCCTGACCCGCATTTTTCACAAAACCCTCTATTTATATGCATACCTTGATTGCCAACACTTTCAAAGTATTTTGGTTCGCCGCTTATTGAGAGATTTTTCTTTGAAATGACTAAAATAGTAGCTTTTCCAGACCCTGTGGCTCTCTGGCAATCTTTGCAGTGACAATGATGTCCAGAAATAATTTTGTCTCTTTCAAACGAATACTCAATCTCTCCGCACTGACAGCGTCCGCTCTCTGTCATTAAGAACTTGCCCAGTCTTGTAAGATCATATCAGAGGCTTTTTCACCAATCATTATGGTTGGTGCATTAGTGTTGCCTCCAATTAGAGTTGGCATAATTGATGCGTCAACAACCCTTAAACCTTCAACCTTATGAACTTTTAGTCTTTGATTGACGACAGCCTCATCGTCATTGCCCATCTTGCATGTTCCTACGGGATGATAGACAGTGTCTGCTCCTTCACGAATAGCCTTTTCAATGTCAGCATCATCATTTATATCAATCGGTCTTTGACAGTGCTGTTTTATATACTTATTTACTGGTTCCATATTTAAGATCCCCATCATCTTTTTGTATCCTTCGATCATATCTTTCATATCATCAGGGTGAGATAAAAACTTTGGGTCTATCAAAGGATCTTCCATTGGGTCTGCAGACTTTAGTGTAACTGTTCCCCTAGACTTCGGTCTCAACAAACAACTATGACAGCTAAATCCATGTCCCCATACTTGTGTTCTGCCATGATCGACAACCATAGCAGGCGCAAAGTGAAGCTGTATGTCTGGAATTTCTTTTGCCTCATTAGATTTTATAAAACCACCTGCTTCTGCAATGGTCGAGGTGAATAACCCAGTTTTCTTTAATATGTACTTTAATACCTCAATTGGATATTTTATTAAGAATGCTTTTATGGAGGTTCCAATAAACTGCATAGAGTTATATTTGTGCACAGTAAGATAGTCAATGTGATCTTGAAGGTTTTTTCCTACCCCAGGAAGATCTACCTTGTGCTCTATACCATGTTTTTCAATTTCTTCTCTTGGTCCTACCCCAGATCTCAACAATATTTGAGGAGAACCAAAAGCGCCTGAACAAAGAAGTACTTCTTTTGAGGCTGATATGATGTGAGATTCTCCTTCTGCATCTATATATTCAACTCCAGAAGCCTTGTTATTATCAATTAGGATCTTGTTTACATTTGCTTCAGTAATCACAGTCAAATTCGGTCTATCTAAAGCAGGCACTAAATATGCTTTCGCGGCACTGCATCTTTTGCCGTCTTTTTGTGTGGTTTGGTAGAAGCCTATGCCCTCTTGCTCACCGCCATTAAAGTCTTCATTTTGTTTGTAAAGTTTTGACCCAGCTTCAACAAAGTCTTTTGTTGGTTTGTTTTCATGTCTTATCTTTGAAACATTAAGTGGGCCTCCTTGTCCATGAAACTCATCATCAAACGTTTCATTATGTTCTGCCTTCTTAAAATATTTTAGGATCTCATCATATGACCATCCCTCATTTCCAAGACTAGCCCAGTGATCATAGTCCCATCTGTGACCTCGAACATATAGCATTGCATTTATTGAACTTGAGCCGCCAAGTGTTTTTCCTCTTGGTTGTGCGCCACGCCTATGTTCTTTAACTTCTTGCTTGATTGAGTGAACACCTCCAGCTGTATCAACAACCTCAGCTGCTGGTTCAGCTACTGTCACCTCCTCAAATTCTTTTTGAGGAACTGTCTCATAATTCCAACTAACAGGATTATCTGGACCAAAGAATGCAAAACCTATTGGTATATGGATTCTTGGATCTGTATCTTTTTTTCCAGCTTCCATAATACAAACTTTAGTATTTGGATCAGCACTAAGTCTGTTAGCTAAAACGCACCCTGCAGAACCTGCTCCTATAATTACAAAATCATATATTTTATCCATATGAACATATTAACATCTATCAGATTGCATGTTGATAGCTTGACCATTAGAATAACCACCTAGTTTACGAGGTAGAAAATGAAAAATATCAGTTATTTATTAGGTTTATTATTAGCATTTTCCTGTGTTTCTTTTGCAGACGAAGAAGTCAAAGAAGCTCCTAAAGAATCAGAAGAAGCTATAGAAGATGTTGCTGAAGAGCCAGCGGATGAGGAAGCTGAAGAAGATAAAGAGCCAACTATCAGTGAATTCATTGAAGAGGGAGAATTTGAAGTCATTGAGGGTATGATCGATATTTATTATGAAACAGAAGAAGACACCTACTACACAATTCTTGAAGAAGAAAATCTCTCAAAGGAATTTATTTATTTTTACTACATTATAAGTGGTGCTCAAGCAGGAGGAGCAAGTGGTGGAGATATGGGAGATAGTTCTGTATTAGAGTTTAGAAAATTTAAGGATGACATAGCCCTTTATAAGAAAAATACTGTCTTTAACTATGATGACTCTAACAATATCTCAAAATCTACTTTAACAAACATACTGGAATCATTTGTTGGTAGGTTTGAAGTAAAGATAGAAGAGGAAGGAAGATACCTAATAAATATAGATAAGTTATTTCTAGGTGAAATGCTTGTTGGGCTTACCCCACCGAAAGAATATGCGGAGTATTACAGTCTTATTCTTGGAAGAATTGATGATAAAAAGACTTATATTAGCAGAGTGAAAAACTATCCAAAAAATACCTCAGTAGAGGTGACTTATGGATTCTTTAATCCTAGCCCAAAGGGTTCAGTTGATGCAGTGCCCGATGCAAGATATTCAAGTATCGTAGCTAGGCACATGTTTGTCGAAATGCCAGATAACAATTATGAGCCAAGAGTTGCTGATCAACGAGTAGGATATTTCTCAACAAAAATTACTGATTTAAGCACTTATGACTATTTTAAGGGCAAGGATCTAATTAATAGATGGCGTTTAATAAAAAAGGATCCAACAGCAGAGATTTCTGAGCCAATAAATCCTATCGTTTTCTGGGTAGAAAACTCAACACCTGAAGAAATTAAACCATTTGTTGTTGAAGCAATTGAGCTTTGGAATATTGCCTTTGAGAAAGCAGGATTTAAAAATGCAGTTGTTGCAAAAATCCAACCAGATGATGCTGAATGGGATGCTGGTGATGTTCAATACAATGTTATTCGTTGGGCTTCAACTCCCTCCCCTAGATATTCTGGATATGGTCCAAGTGTTGCTAACCCAAGAACTGGAGAAATGATAGCTGCTGATATAGTCCAAGAATTTAATTCCATTAGTTACGGATACAGACTTAGGAAGATCTGGGGTTATGATGAAGAAAATGATCCTTTAAGACAGTGGATTGTATCCTTAACGCTTCATGAAATTGGTCATACTCTAGGTCTCCGACATAACTTTAAAGCAAGTTGGCTATATGGGCCTACTGAAATTCATGACAAAAGTGTAACTGGTAAGAATCATATTGGTTCTGTTATGGATTATGATCCAATCAATTTAGCTCCTGAGGGTGTCGAGCAAGGAAATTACTTCCCAACGGAGCCTGGTTTTTATGACATTTGGGCTATTGCTTTTGGCTATACCCCAAAGATGACGGAACAGCAAAGAAATGATTTGTTGGCTCAATCTACAAAACCTGAACTTATATTTGGTACCGATGACGATGCTATGGGTTCCCCTGGAAGAAATACTGATCCAAGAAATAAAAGGTATGACATGTCAAATGATCCAATAACTTATACAGTTCAAAGGATTCAAACAATTGACAAGAAGATTGCTGAATTGCCAGAAATCTTTAATGAGCCTGGGTCAACTTACTCTGAACTCAAAGGTACATTTGATAGTCTAGTTAGAGATAAGGGTAGATTTCTTGAGTCTGTTGCAATTCAAATTGGAGGAGTTTACTCCAACAGGCTTGTTGTAGGACAAGATGAAAACATGACACCTTTTGAGGTGGTCCCATATAGCGAACAAAAAAGGGCAATGAAAGTCTTAAATGCTGAACTTTTTGCAAACGATGCTTTTACGTTTGATCCAGAGATATTAAGACTTCTTCAATCAGAAAAAAGAGCTGCAAGTTATGGAAACTCTGATAATGATCCTAAGATTCATGATCTTGTTCTACGAATGCAGATGAGTTCACTTAGCTTTATTCTTCATCCAAGAGTAATGAAGAGACTTACAGATAGCTCTCAGTATGGTAATGAATATTTACCAAATGAAGTCTTAGAAGATATTTTTACTGGCATCTTTGTGCCGAGAGAGATACCTGGTACATTTAAGATGAATCTTCAATCAGCTTATGTTGATGGCTTAATCGAAGCTATGGATGATGGAAGCTATGATGAAGTATCAAGAGCAGCTATCTTTAGCTCACTAAACAAAATAAAGAACTTTACGAATTCAGCATATGGCAACGATATGGTGAAGGGGCACTTTGATTATTTAAATTGGAAAATAAACGACGCCCTCGATTGATTAAAATGAGCCGCCTCTTAATTTAGTATTTGGCGGCCCAAATATCAGCGATAAAGCTTCTTTCGCCGTTTTTGCTTTTCTAATATCTTTAAAGATTGCGCTCCACCCCATAAAGGTAATCTTTACAGGATTAAATGTATTAACATTATTAACTAATCCATATTTGACCGGTGCTTTCTCAGGCTCAAATGTTCCGAACATCTTGTCCCAAATAATAAAAAGATTCCCATAATTTTTATCAATATACTCTTTATTAGCTCCATGATGGACTCTGTGATGAGAGGGTGTATTAAAAATAATTTCTAGTGGTCCAAGCTTGTCAACTATTTGGGTGTGTCCAACTACGCCCCAAAGTGTGCTTATAACTCCTGCAATAACAAGAATGGTTGGATCCATTCCTAGTAAAGGGAGTACTGCAAAAAAGGGAAGCTTTGACAGTGGCGCAAACCATGCCTGTCGGAGAGATACTGCAAAGTTCATTTCCTCACTGGAGTGGTGACTCATATGGATAGCCCACAGAAATCTTACTCTGTGTGAAAGCCTGTGATAAATATAAAAAACTAAATCTATCAACACAAAAGCTAACACCCACATAAGCCATAGAGGTATGAGATTAGCTAAATCTATAAATCTAAACTGGTAAAGGAAAATGTGAACTGCAAAAGATAGACCTTTTGCGGCTGATCCTATCAATATATTTCCAATAAGTAAGCCGGCAGTACATAAAGTATCATCAAGCCTATAAAAGGACTTATTTGTAAGGGATGAAAACATTGCTTCCAAAGCAATCATTCCATAGATAATAGGAAGACCAATTGCGTAAACTTCTGCAACCGTTAGATTTGTCATTTGGATTTTAACGCTTCGATATGCTCAACTAAAGATTGCAGCTCTGGTTTATTAGCTTTTATCTCATCCATTGAAAGTCCTTGAAGCTCGTGCGGAAATACAAGCCACTGATCAGTCTCATGAATATGATAATCTGGAACTCTGTCAGTTTTATTTTTTCCTGGCTTGAAGTATGGTGTAGCAATTCTTATTTCGGGTGTGTTCTTTTTACAAGCTGACTTAAGGTCAGTTATTACTTTGTTAATAGACATGCCTGTGTCATAGACATCATCAACAATTAAAAGCGAATCTTCTGATTCTAACTTTCTTATAACATAATTAAGCCCATATACTTGGACCTCATCCCTTCTTGAATCAATTCCCGAATAGTATGAAGTTCTAATTGCAATATGATCGGAGGGGACACCAAGGAAATCTAGAAACTCTTGAACTGCTATGCCTATTGGAGCCCCGCCTCTCCAAACACCAATAATATAGTTTGGTTTAAAACCGCTTTCGAAGATTTTCCAGGCTAGGTTATACGAGTCCTTTAATAATTGGTCTGCTTGGATAAAATGCTTTTCCATAAAGCGTATATTACTCCAAACAGACCCAATATATAAACTAGCAGCGCTTAAATGCTTTACTAGAAGCTATATCTTAACCTCGTCATAACTTGTCTTGGCGGAATAAGCTCGAGCCCCGTTGCAGCAACACCAAATACGTCTGTCATACTTGAATTCACGCCGCTTTCATCAGTTACATTAAGAACCATGAAGTCTACAGCTAGGCTGTCGCTAAAACCAATACTCGTTGTTAGATTGCCGATTGTATAAGCTTTTATGTCATCAACAATTGGGTTATTAGAGACGCGTTGCTGGAACTCTCCTCTTCTAACATATTGAGCTGTTGTGGTTAATGAATTTCCAGAAGGTAAATTAGTTTCATGTTTAATTAAAATGTCTGCGGTGAATTCAGGCGTTTTAGCTAACTGATTTCCTCTGACATTCTCTCTTAGTCCATATCTTAAATCTTCTTGGCCAAAGAAATATTGATATGCATCTACGTTATCAAGAACCTCATAGTCAGAAGTCACTTCCGACTCCAAGAATGCTAAGTTCATATCTATACTTAGGGAGTCTGTTACAAATCCAGTAAATTCTATCTCTAAACCAGACATTTCAGATTCCGGTATATTCGCTACGCCTCCTCTATATGGATCTGGATCAGTAGCTTGAAACTGTAGATTTTCATAAGTATAAGAAAACGCCGCTAAATTCGCTCTAGCTTTTCCATCTGCAAAAGTAGATTTGAGTCCAAGCTCAACTGACTCTACTGTTTCACTTTCAAAAGTTGGAAATACTAGCGCAGGAGCAATGGGTCTGCCTGCAATTGCATCTTCTTCTTCAGTGAATCCGAATGTTAAGTTACTTCCACCAGGTTTGAAGCCTCTTGCTAGGGCAACATAAAGCATTGTGTCCTCAGACAGATCAAACTCTCCTACAACTCTTGATGTAACCTCATCAGTCGTTCCTTCCTCTTGAAAGCTTTCAACGTTTAAAAAGTTTGTTACATCGGTTGTAAAGGTGTCTTCTGAATATCGAAGTCCTGAAACGATTCTGAATGTATCACTAACATAAAGTGTGGTTTGTCCATAAATAGAAAATGATTCTCTTCCTGGGTTAGCATCTGTGAAGAAGTCAACTTCTGCAGCTGGTCCAAAAATATCAAATCTTCCTGGAATGCCATAGTCATGGTCATAACAATAGCTTGGGTCAGCAAAAGATTCATCACATAAATATTTTATTCTTCCATCCAAGTCATCATCTCTATAGCCTCTAATGACGTTCTCAATTTCATGGTCCATATAAAACATTCCTACGGTCCAATCCAATCTATCTTCAATAGGCTGATTAGAGATTAAATTTATTTCTAAGGTTGTTGTATCAACAAGTGAAGTTTCTGGTGTAAATTCAGCTCTTTGGTAGGTTGCGCCTGCTCCAAGGCCAGGTATAGATAAAACTGGATCTAAATAGTTATGTCTATCATTATCTCTAACAACCAACACATCATCTTCTTGCACACTGGCAATTGCTTTTAAATTAGCAAAACCTAAATCAGATTCATATATAGCTGCTAGAACCCATGATGATAGTTCATGCTGGGAAATCGTATCTTGAGAAAGTTTTCTCATTCCTGAAGTCTGATCATCGATACCTCTTATAGCAGCACCATTTCTATCAACTTTAAAGTATTGTCCAAACACTCTGAGGCTTGATGTGTCATTTAAATTGAACATCCAGTCAGTTCTGAAACTTTTACTATTATCATCATCAAGATCTTGGCCTGTATAAATATTCTTTGTGAACCCGTCACGAGTTGATGAAGATAGAGAGAATCTAGTTGCGATCTTGTCATTCACAACAAAATTGTTTGAAGCACTAACTTTACGGAGATTATAGTCACCAAAAGTTACATTCATTCTTCCTGAGCCGCCATCCATAGAAGGTGCTTTACTTATAACATTTACAGCACCACCAGTTGAGTTTTGACCAAACAATGTCCCCTGAGGCCCTCTTAAAACCTCAATTCTTTCGACATCTAAAAAGTCTGTGCCAAGTGCAAAAGGTGAAGCTATAAAAACTCCATCCATATGAAATGCTACAGAAGGTGCAGCAATTGCATTCTGATTGGTTTCGTTACCGACTCCTCTAATTGAGATGATAGTCTTGTAGCCTTCATTTTTTGCTACAGTCACGCCTGGAACAATTGCACTCAAGTCTACAAAACTTGTAATGTTCTTTTCTTCAATGTCAGATTCTGTCAATGCAGTAACGGCTTGAGAAATATCTTGGAGGTTTTCAGAACGCTTTTCAGCTGTAACTACAACTTCCTCAATTTCCTGAGCTACTAAAGATAGGCCAAAAGAGCCAACAAATGAAGCTAGAACAATTTTTTTAAATAAAATATTTACATAATTTTTCATAAAATTTCCCCGTAAAGTTTTTTTATTTTGCAATTTGTCTGCAGGACAATTGAAGCTAAACTCGACCAGTTTAACGGTGGCGTTCCTTCGGTTTTCACCTACTTCCGTCTCCTAAGAGATGAACGATTAGCGCGTTCCTTCAGCTTTCGCTTACTTCCGACTCCGAAGAGTTGAACGATTTTAACTCACTTACACTCAATCACTTGAGCTCCTTTTTAACCATGGAGATGGTGCAAATTAAATCACAATGTAAAATAATACTTTTTAAAAATTAAGTTAACAAGATAGAAATCAATATTTGAAGGCATTTTTTGTTTTTTTTTGCATTAAAAACTAAATTAATGTCTTTAAAGCTGTAAAATTTATCAAAATGCTAGAAAAAATATTCAAACTTGAATCAAATAACACCTCAATCGGTAAAGAGATCTTAGCTGGAGTTACCACATTTGTAACAATGGCATACATCATCTTTGTAAATCCGCAGATGATGGCTGTTAGTGGTATGGATTTAGGTGCTAGTTTTGTAGGGACATGTCTTGCAGCATCTCTAGCCTGCATAATTATGGGTGTATATTCTAATTGGCCGGTAAGCTTGGCGCCCGGCATGGGTCTAAATGCTTTTTTTACTTATACCGTTGTAGGTGAAATGGGATATTCTTGGGAAGTCGCTCTTGGTGCTGTTTTCTTGGCAGGGGTTTTGTTTTTTATAATGAGTATTACCAGATTAAGAAGATGGATGCTTGATAGTATTCCTCTAAATCTTCGCATTGCTATGGGTGCTGGTGTAGGGCTATTTATTGGCTTTATTGGTTTGAAAAACGGTGGATTGATTGTTTCTAATAATGCCACCTTCCTTAGTCTAGGAGACTTCACCAATATAGAAACATTATTGGCTGCCTTGGGTTTTCTTACAATTTGTTCTTTATCGGTCAGAAATATCCCAGGAGCTATTCTGATTGGTGTAATCCTGGTTACAGTATGCTCTATATTCCTTGATTTAATTGAGTTTGGTGGCTTAGTCTCTATGCCTCCCAGTGTTGCTCCAACTCTGATGAAAATGGATATCTTGGGTGCTTTAGATATTGCGATGCTTAGTGTGGTTATGTCTTTCCTTTTTGTTAATTTATTTGATACTGCGGGGACGCTGCTAGGTGTTGCTACAAGAGCAAAAATAACCGATGAATATGGTAATGCAAAGAACTTTGATAAAGCTCTAAAAGCTGATAGCAGTTCTAGTATCTTTGGAACCTTTTTTGGGTGCTCTCCAGTAACAAGCTATGTTGAGAGTTCTGCTGGAGTTGAGGCTGGAGGTAGAACAGGATTAACAACTGTTGTTGTTGGGCTTTTATTTTTAGTTGCTATTTTCTTTTCACCATTAGCTGCAATTGTTCCAGCATATGCAACCGCTGGAGCCTTAATTTATGTTTCTATCCTAATGATGAGCGGTATGGAAAAACTTAATTGGTCTGATTCAACAGAGCTTTTACCAGCTCTGGTAATTATCGTAATGATTCCTCTCACCTTTTCAATTGCAAATGGGATTGCCCTCGGATTCTTGGCATATGTTGTGCTAAAGGTCTCTAATGGTGAAGTTAAAAATATTTCCTCTGGAGCTTGGTTCTTAACTGCTGTTTTTGTTTCAAAGTTTCTTTTTTTATAAAAATGTCCCAAAACTTTTTCAGGATTTTTATTGTCCTTTTTGCTATTGGTATTCAAGGATCAACAGATCATCAACCAACAATATTTATCAAAGATACTAAACTCATAGGGAGCTTGCATCAGAACAATGAGGTAGAGATGTTTCTTGGGTTACCTTTTGCTGTTCCGCCAATAGGTGACTTGAGATGGGAAAAGCCTATTCCTTGGATTCCAGAATTAAATAAAAAGATTGTCGCTAATGAATTTAAACCTGCATGTATTCAAAACCAAAGAATTGTTAATTGGTATAAAAGGTTAATTCTTGACTTCGGCGGCGACCCGAAAACCTTTGATGTTCCAGCGTTTAGTGAAGACTGCTTGTATTTGAATTTATGGAAACCAAAGGACGAAAAAAATGATTTACCTGTAATTGTGTATATACATGGTGGGAGTAACAAAGCTGGATGGTCATATGAGCCTAATTATCTTGGTCATAATATTGCTAACAAAGGCTATATATTAATAAGTATTCCGTATCGTCTGGGTGTGTTTGGTTTTTTTTCTCATCCAGATATTAAAAATCCTAATATAGCTTTATATGATCAGATTATGGCTCTTGAATGGATACAGGAATATATTTCTTTCTTTGGTGGAGATCCATCAAATATTACTTTAGTTGGTGAGTCAGCTGGCGCCGGAGGTATAAGTCATTTAATAGCTTCGCCATTGAGCAAAGATTTATTTCATAAAGCAATCCATCAAAGTGGTGGCTCTTCTTTTACTTATCCAACTTCAAGCTCAAATGTTAAAAAGCTAGCAAATAACTTTGCAAATTCTTTTAAAGATCCATCAATTAAGCATTTAAAAAGTATTAGCGCAGAGGAAATACTTGCTGTTTCTGAAGAAGTTTATGCTGAGCACTACTTTAATTATGTTGACGATAATTTATCTATAACCGAAAACTTATCTGATATCTATAAAAGTGAGAATGTTCAAAATGTAGATCTTGTAATTGGGTCTAATAATGATGAATGGTCCTTATATTTTGATGGTAATGTAAATATTGGTTTATGGCTTGATCAAGAAACAACTCCTGAGAAAAAAATAAAACTTTTAGAACTTCTTGATGATATTAAAGATCCTATTAGAAAAATGGATTTATTGATTACAGCTAAAAACTTTGTCTGTCCTTCCTTGTTTATGGCTGATGAGTTAGGGAAAAAAGGAGGTAAAGCCTGGGTATATCAATTTAACAGAGTTAGAGATGATAAGTTGGCAAAAAAATATGGGGCTTTTCATGGCGCAGAGCTTCCTTATGTTTTTGATACTCATGATGAGTGGCTGCCAACAAATGAAAAAGACAGAGAGCTTACCAGAGAGATTCAATCTTATTGGTTATCTTTTGCTAAGACTGGAAATCCCAATAATGGCGATGCTGTAATATGGCCAGAATATGATTCGTACAATGATTCAACTCTTGTTTTAGATGATGAGATATATCAAAGAAAACATGAGAGTTCTGAGATTTGTAAAATAATGGATTTATTTTAGAAGTTGGCTGGGTTTTTTGGTGTAAAGGTATTGTAGTATTCTCTAATACTTAAGATATCCTGCTTATCGTCGCCAGTTGGCATAAACTCTTTACCAAAAACTAACTCCTTCTTAAGGAAGTCTAGTGAAACCAGAACAACTCCTGAATTAAGCTCTCTAGCAATTCTTAAGAATCCTGTTTTCCACTCACCAACTTTCGATCTTGTGCCTTCCGGCGCAAGACCAATGAGCCCATTCTTTTTATCTTCTACTTGCCTCAGTAAGTCTTTTATAAGTCCACCTGGTTTTGATCTATCAACAGGAATGCCTCCCATGTATTTCATGAATTTTCCTAATATGCCGGTAAAGACTGTATGTTTGCCTATGAAATATACTTTTAAGTCAACCGCTGCAATAGCTGCCAGGCCTACTACTGCATCCCAGTTTGATGTGTGAGGTGCAACAATAGCTACAAACTTCTTGTTTTCATAAAGATCTGATATTTGTCCTTTTATTTTCCATCCTGAAAGTTTCATTAATACTTTTCCAAGCCACTGAAATGGTTTGGGTCTGTTAGCCTTATAACTATTTGGAAATTTAAAATTCATGGGTCACATTATAATGCTATTTGAAGAGATTCCCTCTTTTTTTAAGAGTTTGCGCTTTGTGGAAGGCCCACCTTTGCCACTATATCCTCCTAGATACCCATCAGATCTAATCACCCTATGACACGGTATTTCAATTGGTCTTGGGTTTTTTCCACATGCGTTTGCAACCGCGCGAGCAGAGTTTGGTTTTCCAATAGCAATTGCAATTTCTTTATAAGTCCTAACTTCACCTTTTGGGATCTTTTTTAACTCATTCCAAACCATAATCTGAAAACTTGTTCCTTTTAGCATTTATTTCAGGTGCTCAATTAATAGTGTTGGTACATTACAAGTATGAGATTTAATAGTAGCTACCAAAGTCCCTTTCTTAAGCCCATCTTTTATTGGTGTTACTTCAACGTTATTGCTAACCAATCTTTTGCAGGCATCCTCAATTGAATCTACTTCCCAAGCGAGCCCCCAGAGCTCATCAGCTGATTCTTTTTTATCTTTATCTTCAATAACCTCGATTGTTGTAGCATTTGTTCTAAAAAATAGCATTCTTCTCTTCCAATGCTCTATAGTTTTATCTAATGCTAATCTTATTTTATAAACATCTCTATAAATGCTTATAAAGCTATCTGCATCCTGTGTATTTATTACTACATGGTCAAGTTTTTTTACTTTTGAGGGATCTTGATTTTCATACTTTGAGAGACCTCCCTCAGTATGTTCAATGATAAAGATAAATAACTCTCTGCTGAGAGCACTTGGCAAAAAAATATTTTTCCATCTTCTTATCTTTCCATCTTTCTCGTTGACTGTCTCACCCGAACTTATCTCAACTGCATGCCCATTCTTATTTAATGCTTCTTTAGTGTGTTCTATATTTTTTGTTCCAAGGACGATCCCTGCTAAATGATCACCATTCTCTGCAAGTAAAGTATTAACAAGCTCTGTTCCGGGCCCTACATCACATGGCGAAAGTAGCTCCAAGTATGTATTCTCAAAATTAAATAGAGCATTTCTTGTTCCTAGCTCATTGTGCTTACCTTTCCAGCAGGGGGTAATGCCAAGAATTTTTTCATAGTCACTTATAGCCTGATCTAGATCTTTCACTGCGATTATTAAGTGGTCTACCGAAGAAATCATTTTTATATTAATCCTCCAAGTTACTTATTTTTTTAATGAATAGCTTTGCACCAAGCGAAACATTATCGACCCAATCATCCTTTGCTTCATTGTCAGCATTATCAGAAATAAACTTAAAACATCTAAAATCAATATTTTTTAATTTGCATACTTTTGCGATGGCAAAGGCTTCCATATCAACGATATCTGTTTTTAGAGTTGGTGTGCTGGTGACGAACTTATCGCCAGTGCCGCATGTCACTCCCTCTCTTCCAAAGGTTATCTCGATATCTTCTTCAAATGGAGTTTGTCCCACCTCAAAACCAAGCGGTGAAGCATCCATATCTCTTTGAAAGAAGCTTGAAACCTCAACAAGTCCTGTTATTTTTTCATAAAGGGATCCGGCTGTTCCAAAATTTATTATTTGTTTTGGTGAGTGTTTTTCTATTGCATTTAAAGTATTGAAGACGGCATTCACTTTACCAACGCCGATGTATTCTATTTTATGATCAGGGAGGTCAGATCTTTTAAGCTCATCTTCAATTGCAACCAAAATAAGCATTCTTACTTCCAGCTTCCTTTTCTATTAACTTCTTCAAGACTAATCATCTTCTTTTAATTAATTGATTTATTAATATTTACAATCGTAACACCGATTACAACAAGGAAAAGTCCAACAACAGATTGCCAGTTAAGAGCTTGCTTGTAAAAAATATAACTAAGCAAAGCTATCGTAAAGACTCCTATACCTGACCAGCTAGCATAAACAATTGATAGGGGCAGTTTCTGCGTAACTATAGCAAGGAAGTAAAATGATATGCCATAAGAAAAAAGTAAGATTGAGGTTGGAATTAATTTTGTGAAATTTTGCGATGCTGGAAGAAGCATCGTACCCAGCACCTCAAATATTATTGCTAAAAAAAGAACAATATAGGGGTTCATTAAAATTAAAGGTCTTTGCTAAACAACATCGTGGCAATCACAATCAAGCTCTTTACATAGCTGAAAGTTTTTTGTGTGCGCATAAACTACAAGAATAGATCCCATCAATGTAAAAATAATTACAGATGTTTCTGTTAAAAAGCTTTCCGATAATGCTGTAGCTGTGAGAACACCTAAACCTGCCAGACCAACTAAAAATACAGCATAATCATTATGGTTTGAAACACCAGTAATTAGCGCATAAACACTTATTGGGATAGCTAGAAATAAAATAGCCCAATGAATTAGCTCATTATCTATGGAGAGTGCCAACGCTCCTGAGGTAACAATTAAAAAAGAGGGTACCAACAAACAATGCAATGCACATGCTATTGATAATCCAGCAGCGAACTTATCAGTAATTGGATGAGTTTTCATAGTTAAGATAATTATACAATACTTGTCAATTATTCATTGTAACCTTTACTTCTCATTATAAAGATGATAAGTTTGCGTTACATTTTTTTAGGAGAGATTTATGGGTCAAGGATTAATAGTGCCAGTATTAGGAATTATGACGGGAATTATAGTTCCTGTAGCAGTTTTTGTTTGGTTATATTTTGAAAGCAAAGATAAGAACAAAACAATATTAGAGATATCAAGAAATATAGATGATCCCTCAAAAGTAGAGGATTTAATAGGGTTGCTTGATGAAAGAAAAAAAGAGCCAATTGATTATAGAAGAACAGGGGTAGTAACTTTATTTGTTGGAATTGGTTTATTTCTATTTGGAGTTTTCTTTCTAGGCTCACTTTTAAAGGGAGTTGGTGCATTAGTGGCTGCAATTGGTGTTGGTCAAATTATTGCCGGCTACTTATATCCAAATACTTCTGGAGAAATTAATAAAGCCGTAGAGGATTTTGAGACGAATTAGGTGGGAAAGGATCACGCAAAACTTCTTAATCGCCTGCAAGAATTAAGGAAGCAAGCTGGATTAACTCAAGAAGAATTGTCTAATAGCGCAGAAGTTTCCAGAAAAAGTATAAATGCAATTGAGAATGGTGTTTATGTGCCCTCCACTGTACTTGCCTTAAAAATTGCTAGAACACTTAAATGCAAAGTAGAAGATCTTTTTAGGCTTCCTAATTGAAGGATAGCTTTGACTTAGAGTAATATCTAAGTTTTATAATATTTTAAGTTTGGAGAATTTATGAATAAAAAATCTAAATCTTCTTGGAATACTGGAACACTAATTGCAGTTGGTGTAGCTATAGGGGCAGGACTGTTTGCTGCAACAAGTGAACCACTATGGATAGCTGTTGGCATCGGAATAGGTGCGGCTCTGAGTTTGAGGAATAGAAGGTAATAAAAATGCAAACGCATGTAAAAAGCTTTATTAGATCGATTGTTGTTAATGCAATTATGTGGGGCGTTATTTTTTATTTCTTTTTTGAGTTTATTTTTTGATCGTTGAATAGTTTTAGATTTAATTTTTTTTGCTCAATATTTGTTTTATCTTCATGTGTATCAAATACAGTAAATGTAAAACCAAATACTGAAGAGTATTCACAACTAGTTGGTACGCCAGTATATATAAAAAGATCATCCGATAAAGATATTAATACTTTTGAGGATGAGTTAGATGAATGTATAAAAACATCTAATACTAGAGTAAATAGGTCTTCAAAAGTTGGCATTGGTTTTGGGTCGTATTTGGCATTAGGAGGGCTTTATATGATTGCAACTGCAAGTGGAGTCTTTGCTCCTATTTATGTTGCGGCAGGTACTGTAGGGGGCGTCTTGGGAGGCTCAACAATTTTTGTTACAAGGGCGACTAAGGAATTTAGAGAGTATTCCAGTCTTGAGAGTTGCTTAGAAAAACAAGGACATGATGTTGTTTTTTATGATGATGGTAAAGCAAAAAAAGATAAAAGTGATCTTTAGTTTGGTAATTGAGTGATCCACTCTCTTACCATCTCAACTGCTTCCTGATGGGTTAAAGCCCTGCCAGACTCTGGCATCATAATTCCAGGATCCATTGATTCCATTCTATAGAGCAAAATAGATTCATCAGGTTTGCCTGGGACTATAGAGTATTTGTTACCCCCGCTGCCCCTTCCTGTTGCTACAGGTTTTTTATAAATGCCTAAATTTATATCTCTTGTCTCTACTAAGCTTAGATAAAGCCCGGTTGAGTTTGCATTGCCTGTTGGTGAGTGGCAGTGGCCACAATTTACATCTAGATAAGACCTTGCTCTATCATTAATATCTTTAGTTTCATCTCTCCAATCAACTGGTGATACTAAATCCTCCGGGAAACTATCAATTATTTCTTTTTTCATCCAATAGGCTAGCTGGTTAAAATCTCCTTCTTTAAAGCTAAAATCTTTATTTATGTTTTTTGCTTTTGGCCCTATTGGAGTAATTGCATCTTTAGCAGCATGGCATTCTTTACATTGATTAACGTTTGGGACTCTATATCGCACCTGCCTTTCGTCGCCCATAAAGTCTACCCAAGATGCATTAATAGTTTTTCCAGCTATTTTTTTATAGGCTTCATTTTGTTGCTCATTCCAAGCATAAGAAACCGCTTCCCAACCATCTTTTTTTCTCAACAGGAGCCGCGTCTCTAAAAGCTGTTTCCCAAGATCTGGATTCCTTTCATCAACTGGGTAATAAAAAGTTTTTATTAGTGCAGATCCTTCTGGAAAATTGAAAACCCAGTCTTTCACATATGATGCTTTGGTATTATTAGGAACATATACCCATCGTTGCTTATAAGAATAATCAGAAAATAATGTTGAAATCAGTTCATATGGAATAACTTTTTCATGTGGTTCTTGAGCGGAATCATCAAGAAAAAACTCAAATTCTGATAATTTATCAGGAAAGGAGTCAGCTAAAATTAAATTATTATTAACTGAGAAAGTATTGGCGCTGAATATTAATAAAAATAAACAGCAAACTGCGTTTCTCATTTTTATTAAAATGTTTCTATATTTATCTCTTTAAGAGGAGATATCTCTCCTTTAAAGTCATCTTTGTTTGTATTGGTTGGGTCAGAAAATCCGAGCATATATTTAATTGGCTTAATTGTAAGAAAGCTTGCATCCTCCTCAACAACAACAAGCTTCTCATCTTCTGGTTGACCAAATATTATTTGTGGCAGAGGAACAATGCCATCCCAGAAGATATCTGGCATTTTTCCACCACTGATTTCATACAATGCTTTTGCTAAGTCACCTGTCTCAATATCGGGATCAAAGCCACTTGGTCCATAAGTATTTCCATGAACCTGAATATTTTTTGGGTGGGGATAATAGTTGGAATCATCTGTCTCATCACCATAAGAAACAATTGATAGGTTTACAGTTCCATTACCGCTCATAAGATTATTAAAAATTTCAACATCTGAATTTGCCATGATAATAATTCCTGTCCCTCTTGGAACCTCGCCAACAATATTTCCTTCGGGTGCAAAATTATCTGTATCGTTATCAATAGATTTATTATCAAAGACTCTTATGTGATGCCCACCTTGTTGGGGCAGGTCTGGCAAGTCAAAAACTAAGATGCCGCCAGTGTTGTGGGAAGCTATATTGTTATATACATCTGCATAATATGAATTTTCAATCTCAATACCTGCTACGTTATATTGGGCAATGCTGTTTCTAACAATTATATTTTTTGATTGGCCTACATATATACCAGCATCTGAAGCTCCAATTGCAACACAACCATCAATTAGAACATCCTCTGATTCAACCGGATAAAACCCATAAGCTCCATTTGTGCTTTTAGGTCCACCAGTCCATTCAGTTTTAAGGTTTATCATGTTAATGCCTTTAGCCCCTATTACTTTTAGAGCATCTCCTTTTGCATCGAGTATTGAAAAATCCCTGAGGGTAACTCTGTCTGACGTAACGAGTAAGCCTTGAGCACCAGATTGTTGATTTTTAAAATCTAAAATTGTGTTGACGATACCCTCACCTTTTACAATAACGCCATTTACATCAAGAGATAATCCGTCTTCAAGCTCATAATAGCCACTTCTGATTGTTAAAGTGTCGCCCTCTTCCATTAGAATCAATGCTTCCTGCAGTCTTTCTTGAGCATTGGGGCCTGGCTCTATATAAACGTCTTTTGCATAAAGGTTAAGAGCAAATAATAAAGGAATAGAAAAGAAGAGAACTCTTTTCATGTTTTTCAAATTTTTACTTTGAGCAGCAGGAGCACTCGCAGCAATCGCAACAATCACACATGGTTGAATTATATACTAACTTGGTTATGTATTGAACGCTTCTCTTTTGCTTGTGATCAAATAGTAAATAACAGATAAGATAAGGGCTGATAACATAACTTGTGGGCCTATTAGCTCGAACAAAGTAAAGGTACATGCTCCTAAAATAAATAAATAACCTATTTCTTTTTTGCTTCCAATTAAGCCCTGTCTAAGCGCAGCCTTAAAAATAAAATAATTTACAGGCAAATATAGCAAAACTCCTGTTATGGCTCCCGGGCTAAAATCTAAGAAGTAGAAACTGAAAAAAACATGAAAGAAAGCATTAACTATCTGCGTGGTCATCAAAAAAAATAGAATAATATGTGCGCTCGGCTTATTTCTCTTAATAGAGTGCAAAAAAATCATTATCAACAAGACTGTTAAAAGCCTTATAAGGACTTCTTCTGTTGATAAAGGATTGTTATCTAGAAAGTATGAAAGCCGCCATTGTCTGAAATTAAAAATTATATGTTCTTCAAAATGATGAATCACATATACAAGAGGGCTTAATATTATAAGGTTTTTAAATTCTTTTATTGATCTTTTCTCTTAAAATAAAGCTTCATTGATCGGCCATCTTCTTCAGAAGGCGTTTCCCAAACTAGAAACCCATTTTCAATACTTATCGGCAAGGGTTCTGAATTGTTATTGTCACAAGTGAAGGTGCCAGCACTTGGGTTGATTGAACACATGGTTTTTTCACCAAAAGCTTCTATCTCGACTTTGTTGTCTACAATGTCTAAGATAGGGATCATGTTTGCGATCATTCCACACATTGCGGAGCCCATTCCCATAGCAAGAGCAGCACCAAATGGATTTTCATCCAAATCATCTGTCACATCTGCCATCATTGTGCTTTGGCATGACTGAGTCGTTAGCTCATTATCAATAACCCAAAGCCCCTCATAAGGAGAACTGTTTGAGCAGCCAAGAATTGAAAAGCTTATTATGATTGCTAATATTTTTTTCATTTTGTGACTATAACTAATTTTTGCTGAAAATTCACTTCAGTCTTTAGAAGCAAAGCTTTAATTGAATTTCAATCAGCTTTTATGGTCTGGGCACCAACATCTGCAGCAATAGAGTTTGGAACAAGCATAGTTAAAGCATAGTGAGTTATTTTCCATTCTCCGCTTATTAGATGAACAACGCCCGTGCCTCTGCAATGTCCCAACTTTTCATTAAAAAGTATTTCATCAAACCAACGAATATCGCCGCCTCCTTCCCAATTGCGCTCGATGACTTCGTAAGTCCAGCCGTGTCCATCTGCAAAGGCTGGTTTAGCGTAGGATTTAAATTCTTGTATATTCCAGCGTTCGGTTTTGTCTGTACCTAAAAACACAGCATCTAAACTATAACGATCAAAATATGCCTCAAAATTTCCCTTATGTGCATCTTCGTGGAGACCATCTAACAATGCATCGATATTTGTCTGATCTTCTGCATTAGTATTAAAAACTATTAAAAAACTTACTAATATTAATTGTTTCATTTTCTGTTTAAGTTATTAATTTAGGTATTATCCCCAATTGGGAAAGGATGCCAAAAATAATTAATAATATAATGCTAGCGGGTATTTGAAGATTTTTCTTTTCCACCCAATCAAATGAGTATTCTGTTAGTTTTCTTATCCATTTATCAGCTTTATCCATTAACTTTATAGCTTTTCTTGTCCATTTGTCGGTCGCATCAATTAGTAGCAGAGAAAGTACAGCGATGATAAGCCAGATAAACCCATTTAAGATCATGTCTATAATCCAACCAACTGCTATCCAATTCATTTCCATTATCAGATTATGGCATAAGTTAAAATAACTGAATGTTAAATCTATTCGACGGTGACGGATTGTTTTCGTCGTGTCGTGATCATGCTAACGCTCGTAACCCATTGCATCGAACTCGATCCTGCAGTTCTTATATATTTGGTCCTTTACTTTCTGCGACAACAGCTCGGATGCAGGCCTTCTGTTAGTTCGGAATTTGTGTTTGGTTTGTGGATAGTGCGCGACAATATCAAATTCAAGCCTGTCGCCGAGAGTTGTGAGGTCTTCCTGCATATTGTCAAAATTGACAATGAAATCGACAATAGGTTTTTCACCGTCTGAATAGGTTGGGTAATTGACGTAATACTTCTTCTTCAGAACACGCTCAAGCTCCTTGTCAAAACTCCAGTTCTTTTTTCCGCGCGCATGATAATAGATATGTGATACAACCTTTTCGTACGGATGCCTTTCGATCGAAAAAGTGAAGTAATCATCGTAAGTTTTTTTGCCGACGTACTCGCGAATCGCAACAGCCGGCATATGATTGAAAAACTTGCCACGGCGTCTGGCGCGTAAAAATTTCATCTTGCGTGCCTTTATCATATCGCGATATCGCTGCTCT
Organism: uncultured SAR86 cluster bacterium; assembly: GCA_902594005.1. GTDB lineage: Bacteria > Pseudomonadota > Gammaproteobacteria > Magnimaribacterales > D2472 > CACNXK01. Next base: position 79,968 of record CACJKN010000001.1, read on the forward strand.
CCAAGACCACCGTAGTTCTGAGGTAACGTGCCGCCCATGTCCAGCCTGACGAGTTCGTCTTCAAACGATATCGGAGTGATGATGTCATCGGGACCACAGACTTGGCTCAGACTAACCTCCATGCTTGTGCCCGAGGTTTTACGGGTCTTTACGAAAATAAACTTCTTTGCATGGCTAACGATCATTGGTTGCTCTGCTGATTCGACTAAGTCCTTTCTTGCGCCGATAGATAGCTATTTTTCTCGAAGCATCAATGGGTTGCGAAATTCTCTGCCAAAAACGTTTTTTCTCCGGATACCAACTGTTAGATTTATCCGGTAAAACGCCGTCCAGAACAACTTCCCAATCCGGCGATGATTCGTATCCACAACCGACCAGATCTGGTGTCATTGTGCCGTGGATTGACTGCTGTTGAACGATGCGACCGAGATGTTTTCGCCAGACACCGACACTGGTCGGCTCAATAGGACGGACGCCACGCATTGCAACCTTTGACTTTTCAGACACTTGCGCGTGTTCATGGTACTCAGAAAATTTGTGTTGTTTCTCAAGCCATGGAAATTTTGCAGTGATTTGGCTTTGTGTGGCGTCAGGGTTATTTACGAAATCCTCGTACCGGATATTGAGAAAACGATCGTGGCCGAACAATGGGCGTGCACAGGCATGCAATTCACGCCAAAGCCTAATGTTCGAGTAGTACATATCCTTGCTCTTACCGTGCCGGCTAACGATGACATCACGCGGATCGCGCGTTACGTAAATGACATAGAGATTAGGATCGTCGATGACTCCTGGCATGTACAACGTATCTTTGGGTCGTTTCGTGATAACCACATCGTTGTTTTTTGCGGTTACGAGGTGAAAGCGAATCTCATGGTCATAATGCTTGTTTGTCCGAAAACAGGTGACCATCGCCTCGTGCAAGAGAGTAGTACCGGATCGCGGCGAGCAGGCAACAATGTGAATGTGCTTAAATATACGTCAACTCCCTAGTGCGCCGTAACAGAGTGGAATTAACCCGACCCTCATTTGTATTCATTTTTATTCATTCAACAGTAACGGAGTAAGGTGAACCGATCTTCCATTCATCACTTTTTCTGCGGTGTTTTAAAGAATCTATATTTGATTGCATATCTTACCCGTCAGCCCCAAAGAAACCATCACCATCGTCACTATCATCACTTGATTCACCCTCTTCATCTATTCTATTTTCAATATCTCTGTCGTCTTGAAAGATATTAGTGGCGATTATGGTTGTTATTGCTAGCATTGGCATGGTGTAAACCATGGCATTAGTCATAATTGCAATTGCATATGTTGGTATCGCAATTATTAAAACTTTTTTTATAAGATTTTTTTTCATACTTTATTATAAATTCTTAATTTCAGAATGATGTATTAATTTTATATCATTTGCTTCAGCAAGTTTTTTTGCACTATTAGTGAAACCTGCATTTGATATCACCACTCCAATATTTGCTCCATAATATCCCATTCCAGCAACCACTTCTTGAACTGCGCTATTACCTACAGGTTTTTGATATTTTTTGCATTGTCCAACAAGATAATCATTGCCCTTCTTGGCAATTACATCAACTCCTTGATCCGATGAACCAGATGTTGCATTTGCTTCATCCCAACCACACTTTAAAAACTGATTTGCGCAGTAGTGTTCATAGTCATATGGATCCATGTCTTCAGTGAAATCTTCAGATAAAGAATACCCCTCTATAACTTCTTCAATCTTATATATTGTTTCATCAGGAATCTGAAAGTCTCCTAGTTCGGTTGCATACTCAATAACTTCTTTTGATTCAGTATTATCTAAAAGATATTCGATTAGTTCTTTTTTAAATTTTGTATAGTTTTTTTTACCAAAGCTATTACTTGAAACGCTATTTCTGTATGCAGTTGCTACCAATGAGGTGTTATTCATCATTAAGTTACTTAATTCATCTTCAAGCGACCTAATTGCTTTTTCTTTAGTATTTTTTTTTCCAAGCCATTTAACACCCAGGTAAAGACAGTAAATCCCAAAAATTGCCAACAGCCATTCCATAAAAATATTAAACTTGCTTTAATGCTGAATCAACTAGCTTTTTCTTATATTTGCTAAGTTCAAATGTTGATACCTTTTCTAGGTTGTATGAAACACCATCAATGACGATTGAATTTGTTGTAGTAGATAGAGTTAGGTGGCAAATCTCTTTTGATGGCATATCATCAACAAGAATTTTAAACTGGCCTTTGTAGTCTTTATAACCAAACCTATCACAATGAATTTTGAGTCTTGGATTCATAACTAAGATTGTCTTTATGATTTGGAATGACTTTTGCTCTTCTGCTGTTGTAAAGATACCAGATGAAGATTGTCTTCCTTCTAAAACTTTAATTTTTTCAATAGCCTCATGGAGAGAAACTGAATTTAATAATTTTCTAAGTCGTTTATTTTTTGATTCTGTTGCTCTTTTTCCTCCCATGTTTTGATATATCATTTTTAATAGCCCATCACTTGCTGGAAAGAGGGTTTTTGTCAGAGCAATATTAAAATCATTTAAAAAATAGGTTTCTTCAGAAATTTCTAAAATATCCTTCACGTTAAAAAGTTGTAAATGGAAATTCGCAATATCTTCTAGATCCGATCTTGTGAAGTCTCTCAAATCAAATACAAGAAATGGTTCTTCGCATAATGATTTACTGTTATTCCATTTCACAGTGTAGAACTCATACACAACTCCATTGGTTAAGATGCCGATCTTTGACTCTTTATGATGATCAAAATATTTAGATAGTTGTTTAAAGTGAGATTTAGTTAGGTTTGAAGTTGCTTTTTTACACTCTATTAACATTATGGGATTTTTCCTATTAAGGGTAACCACCATATCTACTTTTCTTACACTTCCTTTGGTATTTCTTAAACTATATTCATGTGAATAATGATCCATTTTGTTATAGCCCAATAAATTAAAAAATGGTTCTATTAGGTAATCTCTTGTCTTGGACTCGTTGTCGCTCAACTTGATTGCCTTTTTATAATCCCATTTATCAAATGATTTTTCTAAAAGACTACCAATCTGTTTTATTGTTGCCATAAAAATATTCTGCCATAACTCTCTTTAAATGTCCTATGAATACACATAAGAGACCGCAACAAGTCATATCAACACCTTATGACTTACGCTAACACGAAAAAATAGGTGAAATTTTTAGGGTAGTTTTTAGTGGGGTTAAATTTTAGCGATTTTTGAAACCCCAGCAGAATGCGAGGTTAAAACTGATTGTCTTCCAAACTTACTCGACCGTGACGAAATAAGTGCGAGTAGTGATTTGGTAAATGTATTAGATAACGTTTTTAGTTTCAACAATTCGACATTTACCTAACTTGAACTCACCATTATCAAACTCAAGATTTTCTCTATCTACATTGAACGGTTGACTGAAGTCTGCATAGGGATTTTTGCAAGACCAATTTATATAGGAACTTGTGAAAGTCACATCACACCTTTGAGAATATCCATTACTTCGCTCCATAGAACCAATATCTTTATTTTTATCAGCAGTTAATTTAATCCATTTATCATTATTATCGTAATCACATTTAAGAAATATTTCTGAGGCAGCAATATTGGTAGAAATAAGAAAAAGGACTGCGAGCGTTAATTGTTTCATAATTTTAAGAGTTATTAATTTGTTTTATTTTTACACATTAAATAACAAATTTCATCCTTAAAAGTTTTGTCTTGTATGTTTTTTGTTCTTTTTGAGGGTAAGCAACTAAATAATCACTTCTGCAATGAAGAATAAAAGTTAAATATGTGTCTTTGTTGCGTAATGCGAAATCACTACTCGCACTTATTCCACAGTCACTGATTTAGCTAAATTTCTTGGTTGGTCTAAGTCTGTTCCCCTTAGGCAAGCTACCTCATAAGCCAATATCTGAAGGGGTATGGTGTAAACAATTGGAGCATTAAAATCGCCACATTCAGGCATATTGATGAATTTTCCTTTTTTTATTTCAATCGTTGAACTAGAGTTTCCAAAAACATACAGAGTTCCGCCTCTTGCCTTAACTTCTTCAAGGTTTGATAGTAGTTTCTCAACTAAGCTATCTTCTGGAGCTAATGCTATAACTGGAATAGTTTCATCAACTAGGGCTAGTGGCCCATGCTTTAACTCACCTGCTGGATAAGCTTCCGCATGGATATAAGAAATTTCTTTGAGTTTAAGTGCGCCCTCTTGAGCAATTGAGAAATACATTCCTCTTCCTAAAAAGAGGGCATTATCGTTTGATGAAATATTATTTGTGATTGAGTTAATTTCATCTTTTAGCTTGAAGGCTTTTTCTATTAGGGCGGGAGTCTCCCTTAAATCTTGAGCCGCTTGTTTGCGCTTTTCAGGATTTTTTTCCTGACTTTTTGCAATAGATAGAGCAAGAATTAATAGCGCCGCAAGTTGTGTTGTAAAGGCTTTTGTGGAGGCCACTCCGATCTCAGGGCCTGCATTTGTGAAGACTTTCCAATCTGATTCTCTTGCCATTGTGCTAGTAGGCACATTACATATTGAGACGATGCCAATATATTTTTCTTCCTTCGCATAATTTAATGCAGCAAGCGTATCTGCGGTTTCACCTGACTGAGAAATAGTCACAAAAAGAGTATTGTTTTCAACAATGGGGTTTCTGTACCTATATTCACTGGCAAAATCTATATAACAAGGAATTTCGCAAATATCCTCAAACCATTTTCTTGCAGTTTTTGCTGCATGTAAGCTTGTTCCACATGCTACAAAGTGTATTCTCTTAACCTCTCTAAATGCATCAGATGAGCCTAACCCAAAAACATTATCCAATACATCGTTTTCACCGAGCCTACCATTTATGGTGTTTCCAATACACTCAGGCTGTTCATAAATCTCTTTTTCCATAAAATGCTTATAATCACCTTTTGTTGTTGCAGTTGCGGTTGCTTCAATCTTTAACTCATCTCGATCAACCTTTGCTCCTGTATTATCAAAAATGACCGCATCATCTTTTGTTATAACTGAGAAGTCGCCGTCTTCGAGCATATGGAATTTTTCTGTAATATTTACGATTGCTAAAGGATCAGAGGCTATAAAATTTTCTTCAATGCCTATGCCAACAAGTAGTGGGCTTTTTTGTCTAGCAGCGTAGACTTTGCCCTTTTCTTTTTGTGATACAGCAGCTATTGAATATGCTCCTTTAAGATCTTTTGTTGCTCGCATTAAGGCTTTAAGCGTGTCTTTTGTATCTTTATTATAGAAATGAATTAAGTGAGCGATAAGCTCTGAATCGGTTTCTGATGTAACTTCATAACTTTCTTTTCTTAAAAAATCTCTTATCTCTTCATGATTCTCAATTATGCCGTTATGAACAATAAAAATATCATCATGTGACCCGTGCGGATGAGCATTTTCTTCAGATGGAGCTCCGTGAGTAGCCCAACGAGTATGGGCTATACCTGATAGCGCTCTAGGTTTTTTGGAGATCATTAAGTCTTCTAATTTAGAAACCTTTCCTAGCGATCTAAGTCTTAAAATCTCCTCTTCTTTGTTGAGAACAACTCCCGCTGAGTCATAGCCTCTATATTCCATGAGCTGGAGTCCTTTTATTAGGATTTTTCCAACGCTTCTAGATGAAGCGGCTCCAATTATTCCGCACATTTTTTATTTTTTTTCCTTTGACCAGTTTTCTTTGTTTATTTGTTTGCTTCTGCCAACTCCTAAAGCATTATCAGGTATGTCCTTGGTGATTGTTGATCCTGCTCCCACATATGCATTTTTACCAATATTGATTGGCGCAACCAGTGATGAGTTTGTTCCTACAAATGAGCCTTCGCCTATTTTGGTTTTATGTTTGTCTTTTCCATCATAATTGCAAGTAATGGTTCCTGCACCAATATTCACACTATCGCCAATTTCTGCATCACCTAAGTAAGAAAAATGATTAGCTTTTGAGGACTTACCAATTGTTGTTTTTTTTGTCTCAACAAAGTTTCCAATTTTTGCTCCATTTTCTATGGTGCTGCCTTCTCGCAATCTGGCGTATGGGCCAATTAAGCAGTCCTTCCCAATATTGGATGAGACTATATGTGAAAAAGGTAAAATTTTTGTGTCGTTATTGATTTTTGTATCACATATAACAGTGTTTGCACCAATTTCAACATTGTCTCCTAATTCAATATTACCCTCGAAAATAACGTTTACATCTATAGTGCAATCAGCACCAACTTTTACATTGCCGCGAATGTCAACTCTTGTTTTATCAACTAATGTTGCGCCTGCATTTAATAGATCATCAGCGTTCATGTTTCTTAAAACTCTCTCAAGCTCCTCCTGCTCAAAGCGGTTGTTGGCTCCCTTTGTCTCGTTATTAGGGGAGTCTAGTGCATTAATTTTAAACCCTTTTTCACTTGCAATGCTAATTAAGTCAGTTAAGTAATACTCTTTAGCTGCATTTTTATTATCGATTAAGGGAATAAGCTCTTTCAGAGCCTTTCCTGAAGCAACTAATATGCCTGTGAAAATCTCATTTATTCCTTTTTGTGAATCTGTGGCATCTTTTTCCTCAACAATTCCAGTTACATAGCTATTAGAGCCTTTAATAACCCTTCCATAGCCTGTAGGATTTTTTAGGAGAGTGGTTAAAATTGTTATATCGCCCTCATTAGCACACAGGCTGTCTAACGTGGAAGTTTTTATTAAAGGAACATCTCCGTATAAAATTAAAACTTTCTCAGTATCAGTTATTTCATTAATTACTGTTTTTACTGCATCAGCTGTTCCGATTTGCTTTTTTTGTAAGAAAGTTTGCGCCTTTAATGATAGGCGTGATATCTCTTTTTCAACATCGTCCTTATTAAACCCAACTACAACAGATATTTTGTCAGAAACTTTGTTTGCTTTGATAAGCAAGTGTTGGAGCATTGTTTTGCCAGCAAGTTTTTGTAACACCTTGGCTTTCTGTGAAAGCATCCTGGTGCCTTTACCGCCGGCTAATATAATTGTGTGAATATTCAATTTAATAGGTCTTTTAACCTATGCTAAATCTTTTTACGAAGTTTTTGAATAGTTTTGAGTCTTGCTGCCGCCTCTGCTAGTTGAGAAGCAGCTTTTGCAAAATCAACGTTATCTTTGTTGTCAGCTAAATCTTTTTCTGCTTGCTCTTTTGCAGCAATAGCTTTTGCTTCATCCATACTATCAGCTCTTTCAGCTACATCTGATAAAACTGTTACAACATCTGGTTGGACTTCTATGAATCCTCCGCTGCAAAAGAAAGTTTCTTCTTTATCTTCATTACAAACTCTAACTGGGCCAGGCATTAAGCCTGTTAAAAGAGGTGAGTGGCCTGGAGCAATTCCTATCTCGCCAAGCGATCCAGTTGCATAAAGCATATCAGCCGTGCCTGAAAATATTTCCTCGTTTGATGAAACGATACTTACTTTAAATTCACTCATTACATTGTTTTTGCTTTCTCAACAGCTTCTTCTATAGTTCCCACCATATAAAATGCTTGTTCGGGGAGATCATCGTAGTCTCCGTTTAGGATTCCATTGAAACCTTTGATGCTATCTTCAAGGGAAACATATTTACCTGGAGAACCTGTGAAGACTTCCGCTACAAAGAACGGTTGAGATAAAAATCTTTCAACTTTTCTTGCTCTTGCAACAGCCAGCTTATCATCTTCTGATAATTCATCCATACCAAGAATTGCGATAATGTCCTTTAGTTCTTTATATCTTTGAAGAACTCCTTGGATAGCTTGCGTTGTCTTATAGTGTTCTTCTCCAACTACAAGCGGGTCAAGCTGTCTGCTAGTTGAATCTAGTGGATCAACTGCTGGATAAATACCGAGTTCAGCAATATTTCTTGAAAGAACCACTGTAGCATCTAAGTGTGCAAATGTTGTTGCAGGTGAAGGGTCTGTTAAATCATCAGCGGGAACATATACTGCCTGTATTGAAGTAATAGATCCTGTTTTTGTTGAAGTAATTCTTTCTTGAAGTGCTCCCATTTCCCCTGCTAGTGTTGGCTGATATCCAACAGCAGATGGCATTCTTCCTAACAGAGCTGATACCTCAACACCAGCAAGTGTATATCTATAAATATTATCAATAAAAAGAAGCACATCTCTTCCTTCATCTCTAAATTTCTCAGCAATTGTTAAGCCAGTAAGAGCAACTCTTAACCTGTTGCCTGGAGGCTCATTCATTTGCCCATAAACAAGCGAAACTTTATCTAAAACATTTGATTCAGTCATTTCATGATAAAAATCATTACCTTCTCGAGTTCTTTCGCCAACTCCAGCAAAAACTGAGAACCCTGAATGCTCAATTGCAATGTTTCTTATAAGCTCCATCATGTTAACGGTCTTACCTACTCCAGCTCCTCCAAATAACCCAACTTTTCCTCCTTTTGCAAAAGGACACATTAGGTCAATTACTTTGATGCCTGTTTCTAGTAGTTCGTTTGATCCCGCTTGATCGGTGTAGCTTGGTGGGCTTTTATGAATTGGTTGTCTTTCTTTCTCACCAATGTCGCCTTTTTCATCAATGGGATTTCCCAAAACATCCATAATTCTTCCCAGAGTTTCTTGTCCAACTGGAACAGAAATAGGTGCATTAGTTCTTACAACCTCTAAACCTCTTTTTAGTCCTTCTGTTGAACCCATAGCGATAGTTCTTACAATTCCATCACCTAGTTGTTGTTGAACCTCAAGTACAGTTTCAAGACCGACAATATTAAGAGCCTCATACACACTTGGTATGTTCTCTCTATCGAATTCGACATCTATAACCGCTCCGATAATTTGTGTCACAACTCCATTACTCATTTCTTTCTCCTTTAAACAGCAGCTGCGCCGCCTACAATTTCTGATAATTCTTGTGTAATTGCTGCTTGTCTAACATTGTTATAAAGCAACTCTAATTCTTTAATTAAGTCTCCTGCATTTTCTGTCGCATTTTTCATTGCGATCATCTTTGCCGCTTGTTCGCAAGCATTGTTTTCCAACACCGCTTGGAAGATAAGTGATTCTATATACCGTGTTAGCAACCCATCCAGTAGGACCTTAGCCTCTGGTTCATAAATATAATCCCATTGCATTGATGTTTGCGATTCTGCATTTTCGCCATGCGATAAAGGTATAAGTTGTTGAAGGGTTGGTTGTTGGGTCATGGTATTTACAAACTTGTTAGAGCAAAGAACAACTCTATCAATATTGCCTTTTTTCTGCTCATCGAGAACAATTTTTGTAAGCCCTATCAAGTCTTCTGGGTTTGGCTTATCACCCAACTTTGTTGCTTGTCCCAAAACTTTTCCACCAAGGTTACCAAAAAATGTAACCGCCTTTACACCAATGAGCGCGAAGCTTGTTTCGACATCATTTTTTTGATTTTCTGCAGCCTCAGCAACAATTTTTTTAAATAAGTTAATGTTTAGTCCGCCGCACAAACCTTTATCAGAACCAACAACAATATAGCAAGTAGACTTATTTTTTCTTTCTTCATAAAAAGGATGGGAATACTCTGAGCTTGAAGAAGCGATATGCTCAATCACCTCTTTAACTTTTTCTGAGTATGGTCTGCCCCCAAACATTAGATCTTGAGTTTTTTTAATCTTGCTGGCTGCTACCATTTCTAAAGCAGAAGTAATCTTTCTAGTACTTTTAATACTAGAAATCTGTTTTCTTACTTCTTTTGTGTTTGCCATCTTTTAATATGTTTGTGTTTTCTTAAAGTCTTCGACTAATTCCTTAAACTGGTTTTCAATATCGTCATCCCAATCTCCGGTATCATTAATTTGCTTTTTTAAATCAGATTTTTCTGATTCAAAGTAAGCTAATAAAGCTGACTCAAAGTCACCCACTTTATCTATATCTACATCTTTCATATACCCTTTATCAGCTGCATACAAGCTCATAGCTTGATCAGCAACACTCATTGGAGAATATTGTTTTTGTTTTAGAAGCTCTGTAATTCGTTTACCGTGTTCTAATTGTTCTTTTGTTGCGTCATCTAGATCAGAAGCAAACTGTGAGAATGCTGCAAGCTCTCTGTATTGAGCAAGATCTGTTCTAATTCCACCACTAAGCTTTTTAATTATCTTGGTTTGTGCAGCTCCACCAACTCTTGATACAGAAAGTCCTGGATCAATAGCTGGCCTGATGCCTGAATTAAAAAGATCTGTTTCTAGAAATATCTGCCCGTCAGTAATTGAAATTACATTTGTTGGAACAAAAGCAGATACATCTCCGGCTTGCGTTTCAATAATCGGTAAGGCTGTCAAAGATCCTGTTTTACCCTTTACCTTTCCTTCTGTAATTTTTTCTACATATTCCGCGTTTACTCTAGCTGCTCTCTCTAAAAGCCTAGAGTGAAGATAAAAAACATCTCCAGGGAAAGCTTCTCTTCCTGGAGGCCTTCTGAGTAATAGTGATATCTCTCTATAAGCAACTGCTTGTTTTGATAAATCATCGTAAACAATTAATGCATCCTGCCCTGTGTCTCTAAAATACTCTCCCATTGCACAACCTGAATATGCTGAGAGGTATTGCATCGCAGCTGGATCAGCTGCGGCCGCTGAAACAACAATTGTGTGCTCCATTGCCCCATACTCTTCGAGTTTTGCTACGACGTTAGCTATTGTCGATTGTTTTTGGCCAATAGCCACATAAATACATTTAATTCCTGTGCCTTTTTGATTAATTATTGCATCGATTGCTACAGCTGTTTTTCCGGTTTGTCTGTCACCAATAATGAGCTCTCTTTGACCTCTTCCTATTGGAACCATTGCATCAATTGATTTAAGTCCAATTTGTACTGGCTGATCAACTGATTGCCTAGCTATAACCCCTGGTGCAACTACTTCAATGGGGGCAGTTTGTTTTGTTTTGAGCTCGCCTTTTCCATCGATTGGGTTTCCTAAAGCATCAACAACTCGCCCAAGCATTTCCTCGCCGACAGGAACCTCTAAGATCTTTCCTGTACAGGTAACTTTTTGCCCTTCGCTTAGCCCAAGGTAGTCACCAAGGACAACAACACCAACAGAGTCTTGCTCTAGGTTAAGTGCGAGTCCAAAAACTCCATTTTCAAACTCTACAAGCTCACCATACATAACATCGCCCATTCCGTGTATTCTGATAATTCCATCAGAAACATTGACGATTGTTCCTTCGTTTTTGGTTTCAGCTTTTAGATCAAGCCCTGAAATTTTGTCCTTGAGAACACTTGAAATTTCAGATGGGTTTAGTCCGCTCATATTTTCACCTTATATGTTTAATTGATTAATTAATTTTTTGATTCTTCCTTTTATGGATAAGTCCAGCACCTCGTCTCCGATCTTTACAACAAACCCTGCTTTTAAATCTGAATCATTTGTAAAGGATATGGTTGAGCCGTCTCCATGTTTTTCTTGTAATTTATTAAGGATAATTTCCTTTGTTGCGTCTGAGACATTGTTGGGAGTTGCAACCTCTATAACTTTGCTTTCATTGTGTTTGAGCATTAAATCCTCATAAATCTCAGCAACAGCTGCAAGTAAGTTTAGTCTGTCATTCTCTCCAAGAATATCTAACAAGTTTTCAGTAAGTTTAACTGGTTGGTTGGAGAATAAACCTTTTAGAGTTGATACAACTACTGATTTTTCTTCTGGGCTTTCAATAAGTTTATTGATACTTGAATCTGAACAAGCCTCAGAAAGAACTTTTAAATCACCAAACATCTCTTTTATTTGACCCTCTTCCACTGCTGCAAGAAATGCTGCTTTTGCATAAGGTCTTGCTTGTGGCTTTAGGTCGTACATTTAAATTTCCTCGGCTGCTTTTTTAATAATGTTTTCGTGTTTTTTCTCATCGATTTCTTCATCGATTATTTTTGATGCAGTCTCGACCACGATAGAAGAAAGTTGTTGTTTTAGTTCTTCTCGTGTTTTGTTTGCTTCATTTTCAAGCTTTTTGGAGCCTGATTCAATAATCTTTTCAGCCTCAGCCTCAGCTTTTACTTTGGCATCGTTTAAGATTTGTGAAGATCTTTTATTGGCTTTTTCGACAATATTTGCAGCTTCTTCTTTGGCTTCTTTTAACTCTTTTTCATAGGTTAGTTTAGCTTCCTCGAGGGAGTCGTCAGCCTGCTTTGCAGCTTCAAGACCTGCGGCCATTTTATTTTCCCTCTCCTCCATAGTAGAAAGAATTGGGGGCCAGATATATTTGTAACAAATGTAAACAAACACTGCAAAAATCAATGCTTGTGAAATTAATGTAGCGTTTATATTCATTTGTGATTAAACAGCAAATAGTAAGTAAAGACCAAACACCATTGATATGATTGGAATAGCTTCAACTAGAGCTAAAACAATAAAAAAGTTTGTCAATAAAAAAGGTCTTAGCTCGGGCTGTCTTGCTATACCTTCCATAAACTTACTTCCCAGGACCCCAAGGCCAACAGCTGACCCAATAGCTCCCAGACCAAGCATAAGCCCGGCTCCTATATAAATAACAGATTGTTCCATTTTATTCTCCTTTTAAAATATAAATTATAAACTTAATGATCTCCGGTTTCATGCGCCATTGATAAATACAAAATTGTTAAAACCATAAATATAAAGGCTTGGAGACTTACAACCAATATATGAAAAAGCGCCCACAATAGGTGCAGACCCAAGCCTAAAACTCCAAAGACTGCTGATTGGAAAAACATTAATAATGCAATAAGTATAAAAATCATTTCGCCAGCATAAAGATTTCCGAATAACCTAAGCCCAAGAGAGAGGGGTTTGGCCAGTAATTGCATTATCTCCAAAGCAAAATTAAACGGGATGGCAAATTTCCCAAAAGGGTGTAATGTTAATTCAGCAACAAAGCCCCCAAGGCCTTTTATTTTGATACTGTAAAAAATGGTAAGAATAAAAACCCCTAATGCCATTCCAAGTGTGATGTTTGGATCTGTTGTTGGAACAAACTTAAAATACGCGTCGTTCGGATCATCAACTATTCCGGAAGCATAACTAACCTGTTTTGTTAGCTCAGGTAGGAAATCAACCGGAATTAAGTCCATTAGGTTCATAAAGAAAACCCAAATTAATACCGTTAAAGCAAGCGGCCCTATAAGTTTGTTGTCTGTACTACCAAAAATTGATTTTATGTTTTCATTAACAAACTCAACACACATCTCTACAAAGTTTTGCATTCTAGTGGGTTTTTGATCTGCTGGATTGAGTTTGATTAATTTGAAGAGTGCTACAAAAGCAACACCCAATAAAATAGAAATCGTTATGGAGTCAACATGAAAAGCCATGAACCCCATTTCGTCATAATAATTGTGATCACACGTCCAGCCAACGGACTCTGTCTTACCGCATGTTAGGTTTGTTAGATGGTGATCTATGTAGCTTTTGCTAGTGAGTTCTTTTGCCATTTCTTGAAATCTTAGCGCGAATTATAGAAAGATAATTGTTATGAAACAAGGATAATTCTAAAGTTTAAGAAGTTTTTGAATTATAGTCTCCAACTCATCTGGTGAATGGTAAAAAATTGATACTTTGCCGGCGCTGGTTGTTTTTGTTTCTATTTCTGTTTTGTGCCCAAAATTTCCACTAATTTCATCTTCTATGTTTAGTGTGTCTCTATCTTTTTCTTTTGTTTTTGTTGTTTTTTTAGCTGGTTTTAGTAATGCCTCAGCTTGTCTCACGGTGAGTTTTTTTTGCGAAATTACTTCTGCTAGTTGCTCTGATTTTGTGGTCTCTAAGCCTGACAGAATTTTTGCATGTCCTTTCTCTAAAAATCCTTGAGAAATCATATCTAATATTTTTGATGACAAAGAAAGTATTCTCATAGAGTTTGCTATTGTGCTTCTTGCTTTGCCGGTTGCTTTAGCGATTTCGTCTTGTGTTAATTCAAACTCTCTTTTCAATCGGTCATAACCTCTGGCTTCTTCAACTGGGTTTAGGTCTTCTCTCTGCAGGTTTTCAATAAGCGCAGCTTCAAGGGCTTCTTGGTCTTCTTTTTGGTTAACAAGAGAAGGAATTGTTTTTAGGCCTGCAATTTTTGAGGCTCTGACTCTCCTCTCTCCAGCTATGACTTCAAACTTACCAAGTCCAACCTCTCGAACCAAGATTGGAGATAAAACCCCATGTTTTTTGATTGAGTCAGCAAGTTCTTGGATTTTCACATCATCAAACTCTTGTCGTGGCTGATACCTTCCAGCTGTTATTTTTTCTAGGTCGATTTCTTTTGTTGTTGTAGTAAGTTTTTGATCGCCTAAGAGGGCGTCAAGTCCGCGGTTTAAGGATTTGTTGTCACTCATTTTCAACTCTTCTTATAAGCTCACCGGCCAGAGCTAGGTAAGCCATTGCACCAAAAGAATCTGCTTTGTGTTGTAGCGCAGAAATTCCGAAGCTTGGGGCTTCAGCAAGTTTAACATTTCTTGGTATTAGTGTATTAAATAAAACTTTCTCGAAATGTGTCTCAAGCTCTCGCGAAACCTCTTTTGCTAAGTTGTTTCTCATATCCACCATTGTTCTAATAATACCAATCACCCTGTTGTTGGTGTTGGTTTTGGATGATAGTGCGTTTATGGTATTAATTAGGTCAGTTAGCCCCTCAAGTGAATAATACTCACACTGTAATGGTATTAGCGTTCCTGCTGATGAAAGCAAGGCTTCTGTCGTTAGTTGGTTTAAGGTTGGTGGGGTATCAATTATTGTATAGTCATATGTGTTTTGGACTTCGTTAAGTTGTGACGCGAGAAAGCCTTGTTTGTGGTTATCTCTTATATCAACATCAAGCGCAATTAGCTCCTGTCCCCCGGGGACAATTGAATACCCGTCTCTGCTTTCTTTGATTACATCTTTGATGCTTTTCCCCTCGAAATAGGTTGCATAAAGGGTGTCTGTCTTGTTTTTGGTAACCCCTGCTGCGGATGTGGCGTTTCCTTGTGGGTCCATATCGATCAAGAGGGTTTTTCTGCCGGTTGCTGCTAAGCTTGCAGCTAGGTTTACAGCTGTTGTTGTTTTTCCTACGCCTCCTTTTTGGTTTGCAATGGCAAGGGTTTTATTCATTTTGTATTTTTAGTATGTGTTTTTCTTTTTCGTTTTCTATTTTTATTATTTCATAGTTTTCTTTTGATATGTTGGCTTCTGCGATCTCTTTGTTGATGGTTTTAAGCTTTCCTTTTAATAGCATTAAGGTAAAAGGCTTTTCTAAAAAACTATTAGCTATATCTATTGTTTTTTTTGTAGAGGCAAACGCTTTGGTGACAACACAATCTACTTTTTTATTTATTTTTGTTTTTTTGTTGGCGCTTCCTATAGTTGTTGCGTTTTCTATTTCGAGCAGCTTAATTGTTTTTTTTAGATGATAGTTTTTTTTGTTGTTTTTTTCAGATAAATATATGTTTTTATTTTCGTTAAAAATTGCAAGAGGTATGCCGGGGAGTCCGCTCCCTGTTCCTATATCTAAAATGTTTTTATGTTGTTTTAGGTGTTTTGTAAGAGCAGTCGCTTCTTCGATTGCCTCGTCTATTATTTTCTCTGTGTTTTTTCTTGATATTAGATTGTGCTTGCTGTTGAACTTAATTGTTTCTTCTTTAAAGAGCTCTATTTTGTCGTTATGTGACATCACTATTTCTATTTTTGGCAATTGCCACAGTAATTAAGCTTATTGCAGCCGGTGTTATTCCCTCTATTCTGGAGGCGTCGCCGATTGTTTTTGGCCTGCTTGCAGAGAGTTTTTCTTTTACTTCGGCTGATAGCCCCTCTATCTCTACGAAATTTATTGTCTCGGGTATAAGTTTTTTTAGATTTTTTTCGTTCCTTTTAATTTCTCGTAGTTGTTTCTTTATATAGCCTTCGTACTTACACTCGTTCGCAAGTCGCTCGAGGTTTTCTTGGTCTTTAGTTTTTATTAGTTTGGCAACTTTTTTTAAGTCTGGGTTTGGTTTTTTTAAAAAGTCTTTTAGTTGTTGTTTTTTGTTTTCCGTTTGTATTGTTTTTAATTCGTTAAGCTTTTTGAAGTTTTTATATGCTTCTTCCTGCTCTGAATATCTATTATATTGCGCGCTTTCGACAAACCCTTTTTTGTAAAATTTCTCTATAAGTCTCTGTTCAGCGTTATCCTGTGAAAACATTAGTCTATGTTCCGCTCTACTAGTAAACATCCTGTATGGTTCTGTCACGCCAAGGTTTGTAAGGTCGTCTATTAGTACGCCTATATAGCCATCATGTCTTTCCAGTATAAGGCTTTCCTCGTTGCATATTTTTAGGCTTGCATTCACCCCAGCCATTAGGCCTTGCGCAGCTGCTTCCTCGTATCCTGTGGTTCCGTTTATTTGGCCTGCTAAGTACAGATTCTCAACATCTATAAGCTCGAGCGTTTTGTTAAGAGCTCTCGGATCTACAAAATCATACTCTACGGCATAGCCGTATTCCGTTATTTCAGCAGCCTCCATGCCTTTTATTGTTTGTATAAATCTTTTTTGGTTTTCTTCGGGGAGGCTTGTTGATATTCCGTTCGGGTAAATAAGATCTACATCAACCCCTTCTGGCTCAATGAAGATTTGATGGCTTTCTTTTAGTGGAAATTTATGGATTTTATCCTCTATTGACGGACAATATCTTGGTCCTATACCGACTATGTTTCCAGAATACATAGCAGATTTTTTGATATTGTCTGAGATTTCTTTATGCGTCTCGGGGTTGGTTCTTGTTATATAGCAACTTATCTGCTTTATGTGTTTGTTGTTTTTGCCTTTTTTTGACATCCATGGTGTTGGTTCCTCGCCCGGCTGCTCATCCATGCTTTCCAAATCAAGCGATGTTAGCTTTATTCTTGCTGGGGTTCCTGTTTTTAGTCTCCCCATGGGTAGTTTTAAAGAATAAAGTTTGTTGGCCAGCTTTACTGAAGCTTTATCACCGACTCTACCTCCTTCGGTTTTTTTGTCGCCTTTATACATTACCCCTTTTAAGAAAGTTCCAGTGGTTAAAATTATCGCCTTACCATTTATTCTTTTTCCGCTATTTAGTAGGACAGCTTCTGCTTTGCCGTTGTTTATTTCAATATCCTCAACCTCTGCTTCTATGACTTCAATATCAGTCCCTTTTATTATTTTTTGAACAGCCTCTTTATATTTGTCTCTGTCGCACTGAACTCTTAGTGATCGAACAGTTTGCCCTTTTCTTGTGTTTAAAGTCCTGTACTGGATTCCAGAAGCGTCGGTTGCTTCTGCCATAATGCCGCCAGCTGCATCAATTTCTTTAACAAGATGTGTTTTTCCTAAGCCTCCAATTGCGGGATTACAAGACATCTGACCTATGGATCTTTCTGATATGCTAATCAGGCAAGTTTTAAGTTTTTTTCTTTGCGCAGCGTGGGCGGCTTCACATCCTGCATGTCCTCCGCCAATAACAATTACGTCATATTTATTATTCATAATAATATTAATTATATATATTTATTGTTGTTATTATTAGGCATACAAAAAACTGTTGATAAGCCATCAAAAGCTATTTAAATAAGGGCTTTGTGGCTTCTAATAAGCATGTGTAGAAACC
This sequence comes from uncultured SAR86 cluster bacterium, assembly GCA_902594005.1. Classification (GTDB taxonomy): domain Bacteria; phylum Pseudomonadota; class Gammaproteobacteria; order Magnimaribacterales; family D2472; genus CACNXK01. Next base: position 97,527 of record CACJKN010000001.1, read on the forward strand.
CTTAATTTAGAAGAAACAAAGTGGTTGAAATCTTGTGCATAAAAAACAACACCAAAAACAACTAACAATTTATCAACAAACAATTAACTACTTTCCAATACAAAAACTAGAAAAAATTTCACCCAAAAGCTCATCACTCGTTTTTATACCAACGACCTCAGCTAACAAATCTCTGCAAGCTTTTAAGTTTTCAGCAACAACATCAAGTGATTCGTTTGCTTTAATCGAAGATGATATAAGGTCTAATCTAGAGGAAACTTCAGAAAAAATATTCACATGTCTTTCCCTGACCAAATAAGTAAGATCTTTTTCACTTTTACCAACCGACAACCTCTCATCTAAAGTTTTACGCAGGGCGCCCAAGCCATCCATTTCTTTTGCTGACACAAATAAATCAAACCCCGACGGCCTTTTATCTGACACATCTATCTTGTTATAAATCAAAAGGTGCTCTTGTTCATCAAGCAGCTCTTTAAAAAAAGAAACAGAACCTCTAGTTTCTTCATCAAAAACAAGAATTACCAAATCAGATTTTTTTATTTCACCAAAACTAATGTTAATACCAGCACCCTCTATAAGGTCATCGGTGTTTCTGACACCAGCACTATCGCCCAGGGTTAACACTATATTTTGGAGAACAAGCTCTGAATCTATAAGATCTCTTGTGGTGCCAGCTATCGAAGATACGATTGACCTGTCCCTGCTCAACAAAGCGTTAAACAAAGAGGATTTCCCAGAATTGGGTGGACCAGCAATCAAAACTCGCGGCTTGTTAAGACCGTCCTTCGTTGAAGAGCAGGCGCCCGCAAAGCTTGAAAACTCAACTGAAAGGCGGGACACATCACTCCCAAGCTCTTCTAGGTTTTGAACAAAGACCTCGTCTTCATCGGTAAAATCAATTTCACCCTCAACCAAAACTCGAAGAGCATCTAACCGCCCAGAAAAATCAAAAACCTTGCTTTCAAAGTCACCACGAAGAACCAAGGAAACCTTCGACGCCTCTTCTTTGGAAGAAGCTGAAATTAGATCACTAACAGCTTCGGCCTGACTCAAGGACATTTTATTGTTTAAGAAAGCCCTCTTCGAAAACTCACCCGGCTCAGCTTCCTCAAAACCAACACCATCAAAGGCTTCTACAACCTTACTCATTACCGCAAGACCTCCGTGAGCGTAAACCTCAAAACTATCCTCACCAGTAAAGCTTTTAGGCCCTTTAAAAAAAACAACCGCTACTGAATCAACAAAATCTCCCTTGCTCAGCATTTCAGTTTTATAAAAATAGCGCGGCTCAACAAGTTGTGAGTTAAAGAGCTCAGGGAGAGCGTCAAGACAACCTTTTCCCGAAACCCTGAAAACACAAATTGCGGATTGCGCCGGTGGCGTGGCAAGCGCGTAAATTACAGACATCTATTTATCTTCTAAAGCGCCAAGCTCCCTGTAAAGCATTGTCTGTTGAATAAGCTGAACGCCAGAGTTGGCAACCGAGTATAAAACAAGCCCAGAAGGGAAAAACACAAACAACACCGATATACCAATTGGCATAAACTTCATAACAGCGACCTGTGTTGGATCGGCATTCGGCGGAGTTGGGTTAAGGCGAGTTGTTAAGTACATAAGAGCCGCCATTAGCACAGGAAGAACAAAAAACGGGTCAGGCGCAGAAAGATCCTGTAGCCACAAACCAAAAGGCGCATGTCTTAACTCAAGACTCTCCCTTAAAACAAAAAATAAAGCTATAAAAAATGGAAAAGATGCCAACATAGGCAAACAGCCGCCCATAGGATTAACACCCTCTTTCCTATATAAAGTCATCATTTCCATGCTTAATTTCTGGCGATCGTTTTTATAACGCTCCTGTATCCTCTGCATTTCTGGCTGAACACGCCTCATATTAGCCATCGATCTAAACCCTTTTCCGGTTAGTGGCCAAAAAACAACCTTAATAAGAATAGTTAATGCAATTATTGAGAGCCCCCAATTATTAACAAAACCATTAATAACAGTAAGAAGAGCGGCTAAAGGCTGGGCTAAAAACCAAAACCACCCCATATCTATTGTGAGCTCCAAATCTTCAGCAACAGCAAGGAGGTCTTTCCTGATTTTAGGGCCTATATAAAGCCTATGCTCAAAAGAGTTGTTGTTTGATGACTCAACAATATAACCAAAACTATATATATCAGAGCCATCAGACGGCTCGCGAGCAAAATATCTGTAAAGGTTTTCCTGGGAACCAATTAGAGCAGCTAAAAAATATTTCTGAACCGAAGCAACCCAACCGCCGCGCTCATCAAAACTTACGTTGTCGATGTTTCTGAAACGGTAAGACACATATGGATCATCTTTGGTGTTAAAAGCAACACCAACATAAGAGCTGCGAGAGATAAACATATCATCTAGGTCAAAACCCCTGCCCGTGGTTCTCAACATTTGGGCATAAGGTTTTAAAACAACCGAAGAATCAAGAGAGTCTTTAATGTAAATTTCATAACCCTCAGACAGGGTTATTGTTTTTGATAAACCGCCAGACTTTAGAACAACCTTTTCTTTGCCTGACTCCACAACAGAGAAGTTTGGTTTGTTTGGAAGGCCGGCGCTCTCAAGATCTGCAAAACCTGAGGACATGTAAAATCTCATTTGCTCACCATCACTATCAAGACCCGAGCCAAGAACCCTAACACCACCATCAGATCCAGGCACAACCGGATAGTCTTTTAGTCTAGAGCTCAATATGTTTCCATTCACTGTATCAACAACTATCTCTAGAAGTGAGTTTTCTAGTATATGAATTTGGGACTCATTAAAACCAGCTAAATAGTTAGTGCTTACTTCTTCTTGATCTACTGCATTTGAAATGTTTTGCTCGCTTGTGTATGAGTAAAACAACAGGTACCCAAACAAAGCAACAAAGAACAAATATAAAAACCTTAAGTTAAAATTTTTCATTTATAAAACTGCCTTTTTTATTACTGCGCTAATTTCATTATAAGCTTCTTTATAATTAAGAGCTAAAAAATCCTCCCTTACAATTAACTTAACCCCAAAAGAAGCGGAGTCAAAACCCGTATCAAAAATAATAGATTTGATCCTTCTCTTAATTTTGTTCCTATCAACAGCCTTAGGAAAAATATTTTTAGGTGTAGAGATAAAAACACCAGACTTTTCAGTTAAAGACGCAGCTACAAAATTACTTGAATAGATCTTTTTTAGTTGTTTTAAAGACAAGTTACGCAGACAAAACTTTTCTACCCTTTCTTCTTCTTCTAGAGATAACTGCGCGTCCAGCCTTGGTTGCCATACGAGCTCGAAAGCCATGAGTTCTTTTTCTCTTAAGGTTGCTTGGTTGAAAAGTTCTTTTCATGGTTGGTAGTAAAAATTAGAGATGCATTATACATAAAATAAACTAAATTATGTCAAAAAAAGAAGATAAAGTTATTGACAAGTTATCCACAGGAAATACTATTAGTTATTCTGTAGATATCTTGTTAATTTTTGCTAGACTACAGCCAAGAGGATAGAAATTGAAGACCTGGAACCAAATATCAAAAAAACTTGAAAAAAAGCTTAGCCAAGATGAGTTTAATACTTGGATAAGGCCTCTTCAAGGAGAGTTTAAAGAAAACTCATTAGAAATTTCCGCCCCCAATGACTTTGTACTAAATTATGTTTCAAATAACCTAAAAAACCATATTTATGAAATTCTAGCCTCCAAAGATACAAAAATAATATTTAAAGACAAGAATAATTCAACATTTGTCGATAAATATGTTGAAAAACCCTCTACTAAAAGAAAAAACAACCCGGGCCTTGTTGAGTCTTTTGTCTTTGATACCTTTGTAGAGGGAAAATCAAATCATCTGGCTTTGGCGGCTTCAAAACAAGTTGCACAAAACCCGACAGGTGACTACAACCCCCTATTTATATATGGCGGTGTTGGTTTGGGAAAAACACACCTTATGCACGCTGTAGGCAATGAGATTCTTAATCAAGATCCATCTAAGAGGGTGATATATGTTCATTCAGAGAAATTCGTTGCTGATATGGTAAAGGCCCTTCAACTTAACGCAATAAATGAGTTCAAAAACTTCTATAGAACAGCAGATGCTCTTTTAATTGACGATATTCAGTTTTTTGCAGGAAAAGAGCAATCACAAGAAGAGTTTTTCCACACCTTCAATGCACTACTAGATAGAAATAATCAAATGGTGTTAACTTGTGATAAATACCCAAAAGAAATAGACGGCCTGGAAGAGAGATTAAAATCAAGACTTGGTTGGGGGCTGCCAGTTGTTATAGATCCACCAGAACTTGAAACCAGAGCAGCAGTATTACTTGCCAAAGCTTCATCGATGGGTTGTCACTTACCTAATGAGTGCGCGATATATATAGCTCAAAGAATTAGATCAAACATAAGAGAGCTTGAAGGAGCCTTAAAACGAGTGATCGCTAACGCTAAGTTTACAAACCAAGAAATAGATATACCCTTAGTTAAGGATGCTCTTAAAGACTTATTTGTTATATCTGCAAAAATGGTTAGCATTGATAATATTCAAAAAACTGTTGCAGAATATTACAATATCAAGCTTTCAGATCTGCTTTCAAAAAGAAGAAGCCGCTCTATTACCAGGCCAAGACAGCTAGCAATGTCGCTTACAAAAAGGCTAACAAATCACAGTCTGCCAGAAATTGGTGAAGCTTTTAATGGAAGAGATCACACAACCGTAATACATGCATGCAACAAAATTAAGGAACTTAGGGTGGAAAACAGCTCCCTTGAAGAGGATTACAAAAACTTAATAAGGTCCCTTACAAACTAATGAAATTTACAGTTAGCAAAACAGAGATTGTTAAAGCTTTGTCCCCAACTCTTGGAGTTGTTGAAAAAAGGCAGGCACTACCAATTCTCTCTAATGTCCTTTTAACAGTCGAAGATAACAATATTTCTATTACTGCCACCGATCTTGAATCAGAAGTACAAACAACATGTACACCAACCAGTGTTGAAAGTACCGGTTCAACAACAGCACCTGCAAAAAAACTTAATGAACTCTGCAGGCTTTTACCTGACGGATCAGAGATTTCTATTTTCTTGAATGGCGACAAGCTATCTGTAGAATCTGGCTCAGGAAAGTACTCTATTTCAACTCTTCCTGGTGAGGATTTTCCCGTTTTTGATGTGGTAAGTGAAAATACAGAATTTACTATTTTGGGTTCCGTGTTAAGAAACCTTATAAGCAAAACGTCTTTTGCTATGGGTAATCAGGATTGGAGACATTACCTTAATGGAATGTATCTAAACATTGAAGACAAAAACATTACAGTGGTTACAACTGACGCTCACAGGCTTGCTATATCAACAAACTCAACAACGAAAAGTATCTCAGGCGAAATATCAGGAATAATACCGAGAAAATCAATTAACGAAATGGGGAAGCTGTTGTCTGACTCATCTGAAGAAGTAACCCTTTCTTTGGGGTCAAACACCGTTATGCTAAAAACAGATTCAACATCTTTTGTAAGTAAGTTAATCGAAGGCAAATTCCCAAACTATGAACAAGTCCTTCCATCTGGTGAGAGCTCAGTTTTATCAGTAAATACCAAACAACTTTCTGAAATATTAAGTAGAGTAAGCGTCCTTTCAAGTGATAAATTTAAAGGCATTAAATTAAACATTAAATCAAATGAAGTTTTAGTTTCAGCAAATAATCCAGAGCAGGAAGAGGGCGAAGAAAGCTTTAAATCAAACTACAGTGGAGAAGATATGGAGATCGCCTTCAATGTGAACTATATCCAAGAGGTTTTATCTAACATTGACTCAAATGATTGCAATATAAATCTATATGGCTCTGACAAAAGCTGTCTTATAAGCCCATCTGACGACCCAGATTTAAAATATGTAGTGATGCCGCTTTTAATTTAAAAAGTGTCAATAAAAAAAATATCAATTTCAAATTTTCGTTGTTTTGATAGTGTTGATCTCGAATTTTCAGAATTAAATAACTTTATACATGGAGCGAATGGCTCTGGAAAAACATCTGTGCTTGAGGCTTTATATTTTTGCTCTACCGGAAGATCGTTTAAAAGCTCAAACAAAAACCTCTGCATCCAAAACGATAAAGAAGCTTTTAAAATACAAATAAATACCTTTGACAATAATAAGATCTGTATTTTAAAGGAAGCAAAAAAATCTATAACCCTTGAGATTAATGAAAGTAAAGCAACCTCAATTGAGCTATTCAGAGCAATTCCTTCTACACTTCTAGATAATAAAACGTTCTCGATGTTTGCAGACACACCAAAATATAGAAGAAAAATACTCGACAGATGCTTAATGGCGTCCGATAAAAACTATAGCAAAGATTTTTTCTCTTTCCACAGATCTTTAAAACAAAGGAATGCAGCATTAAAATTTAAAAGGCTTACAAACATTGATATGTGGTCTGAGATTTTTATAAACTCTGGAACCCTGATATCAGAAAAAAGAAATAACTTTTTTGAAGAAACTAAACAAACATTCTTTGGGTTTGCTAAAAACCTAAAAGACAAGAGGGTCCTTGAAATAATAAACTCCTTAGAAATTCTTTTCCACAAAGGGTGGACTAGTGAGTATTCATTAAAAGAGGTGCTAGAGCTTAATAGAGATTCTGATCAAAGAAAAACATCTACAACATCAGGGCCTCACAAAGCAGACATTAAATTTTTAATAAAAGACTCTGATATTAAATATATATTATCTAGAGGAGAGCAGAAATTTATGTCAATTTTGTGGTGCCTCTCTATGCACAAAACCCTGTCAGATGTTTACGGAGTTAAGCCTTTTTTAATCATTGATGACATACATTCCGAACTAGATGAAGATTTTTACAATGAATTAATAAATTTTCTTCCAAAAACAGGAAATCAATTGTTTTTTTCAGACATTAACAACCCATTTAATAGTAAAATAAAGGATCAATTAAAGGAGCTTAAAAAGTTCCACGTGGAACAATTTACTAATGCCGAAAAAACAAAATAAAAAAGGATCTTACGACTCATCAAACATACAAGTTCTTAAAGGGCTTGAAGCTGTTAAAAAAAGACCAGGAATGTATATAGGTGATACTGATGACGGCTCAGGGCTTCATCATATGGTTTTCGAGGTTGTTGATAATTGTATTGATGAAGCAATGGCAGGACATTGCTCAGAAATAGTAGTTTCAATTAATAAAAACGGGTCAATAACTGTTAAAGATAATGGTAGAGGAATTCCTGTAGATACACACAAAAAAGAAAAAGTACCTGCAGCAGAACTTATTATGACAACCCTTCACTCTGGTGGAAAGTTTGATGATAATAGCTACAAAGTTTCAGGTGGCCTTCATGGTGTGGGTGTTTCCGTTGTAAATGCTCTTTCTGAGGAATTAACACTTAAAATTTGCAGAGATGGCGGGCAGTATGAACAAAAATATGCAAATGGTAAAGCTCAAACTAAACTCAAAAAAGTCAAAACCTCAAAAGAAACAGGGACAGAGATCACATTTAAACCATCTAAGGAAATATTCTCATTCGTTAACTTCGATATAGATAAAATAAATAAAAGAGTTCAGGAGCTATCTTTTCTTAATGCAGGCGTGAATATTCTTGTTGAAGATAAAAAAACAGGCAAGTCTAAAAAATTCTCAAATAGTGGAGGGCTATCCAGCTACGTTAAGTTTTTAAAAGGAAGAAAACAAAACATATCCGAAATATTTCACTGCGAAGGAGAGCAAGATGGCCTTAGTGTTGAAATAGCTCTTCAGTGGAATGATGCATATTCAGAAAATGTTCTTTGTTATACAAATAACATCCCTCAAAAAGATGGCGGAACACATCTTTCAGGATTCCGATCAAGTTTAACAAGGGTAATGAAGACATTTATAAGAAAGGAAGAATTAAATAAGAAATCACCTGTTGAGCTACTCGGTGAAGATGTTAGAGAAGGGTTAACAGCAATAGTTTCAGTAAAAATACCCGATCCTAAATTCTCATCACAAACAAAAGAAAAACTTGTTTCCTCAGAGGTTGAGAGTGTTGTTAGCAATGTTTTTAATAAGAATTTTAATGAATACCTTTTAGAAAATCCAAAGGAAGCAATGTCAATCTTAACAAAAATATCTGAAGCAGCTTTAGCAAGAGAGGCAGCAAGAAAGGCTAGAGAAATGACTAGAAGGAAAGGGGTTTTAGAGGTTGCAGGTTTGCCAGGAAAATTAGCAGATTGCCAAGAAAAAGACCCTGCGCTATCAGAAATATATATCGTTGAGGGTGATTCCGCAGGTGGATCAGCTAAACAGGGAAGAAATAGACAAAATCAAGCAATTCTTCCTCTAAAAGGAAAAATTTTGAATGTTGAAAAAGCTAGATTAGATAAAGTCTTATCTTCCCAAGAAATAGGAACGCTTGTAACAGCTTTAGGTTGTGGAATTGGAACGGATGAGTTCGACGCTGATAAATTAAGGTATCACAGAATAATTATAATGACTGATGCTGATGTTGATGGCTCCCACATAAGGACTTTGCTTTTAACATTCTTCTTTAGGCAAATGTTTGAAATCTTAAATAGAGGACATGTTTATATTGCATTACCACCTTTATACAAAGTTTCAAAAGGAAAAAATATTAAATATGCAGCTTCAGAAAAGGAAAAGGATATTGCTTTAAAAGAATTATCTAAAACAGGCAATAGAGGAATTGAAATCCAAAGATATAAAGGCTTAGGTGAAATGAATCCAGATCAACTCTGGACTACAACAATGGACCCTCAAAACAGAAGAATGATGAGGGTTCGAATTGATGATGCCAATGAAGCTAATAACTCTTTTGAGGTTCTAATGGGCGACCAAGTTGAGCCAAGAAGAGAGTTTATTGATGAAAACGCTCTTTCTGTTGCTAATTTAGATATTTAGGTTTTTGTACCCATAGAACTATTCTGTACCCATAGAAGCTTTTTTATTCATCCAATCTACCAAGTTTTTTGTCATTTCAGATGAATCTTTTCCTTGAATAGGAGTGCCTATAATCACCTTAACAGTCCCAGGCAATTTTATAAACTTTTTATTTTTCCAATAAAGACCTGAATCGTGATAAATTGGTATTAAATCAACATTATTCTTTATTGCTAAATCAGCAGCGCTTCTTGCAAATTTACCAACCTGCTTTCCTGGAATTTTTCTAGTTCCTTCGGGAAATAAAAGAATAGAAAAACCATTACGAAGCTTTTGGCTTCCACTTATTATCACTTTTTTTGCTGATTGAATCTTCTTTGATCTGTTAATCTTAATTGGATTAAGAAGATTAAGCGACCAACCAAAAAAAGGTACATAAAGTAGTTCTTTCTTTATAATTGTGGTTAAAGGGTTCGCAAGGGTTTGTAAATAAAATGATTCCCAAAGACCTTGGTGGTTCGAGGCTATAACAACCGGTTTTTTACCCAAAATATCACCTCTAACCTCCCAATCGATTCGACAGAGAAACTTTAAAACCAACAACAGCGTCGATATATACCGACTCGTTAAACCATATCTTTTTTTTAGTCCAATAAACGGGGAGATAACAACAAAAAACACTGAAAACACTATTACCGAGATGTAGAAGTAAAGACTAAATAATAAGCTTCTAAGAAATAATATTAAAACCAAAACTACTTTACTAACAGATTTTTTAAAAGATCATCTAAATTTTCAACTTTTACCCTCTTTTGCTCCATTGAATCTCTATCTCTGACAGTAACTGTTTTATCTTCAAGGGTGTCAAAATCAATCGTTATGCAGATCGGAGTGCCAATTTCGTCGTGTTTACGATAACTTTTACCAATATTTCCTGTATTTTCCAAAACAACTCTACCTAGGCCCAGTTTTTGCAAGTTATCCTTAATTTGTTTTGAAAAGTCGACAATTGTCGAATCATTCTTTTTTATTGGTATAACAGCAGCTTTGATTGGTGAGAGGTGAGGTTTTAAAGCTAATACAACTCTATTTTTCCCATTTTCAAGGGTTTCCTCCTTATACGACTCATTCAATATGGCCAGCACACCCCTATCTACACCTGCTGATGGTTCAATTACATATGGCACTTCCCATTCCTTTGAATCAATATTTTGAATAGCTAGCCTTGCATTTGAATCTTTATTTTTAAGGACATCAGCTTCTATATTAAGATCTTGTTGGTTTTTTGAATGTGAACCAAGGTCAAAATCAGTTCTATTTGCAATTCCTTCTAACTCCTCCACACCATGAGGGAATTCATACATTAGATCTATAGTTGCTTTAGAGTAGTGTGATAGTTCATCTTGTGGAACATTTAAAATTTCAATTTTCTTTTTATTAACTCCCTGCTGGACCCACCAATTTATTCTTTCTTCAATCCAGTATTTGTGCCATTCCTCATCTTCACCTTTTTTAACAAAGAACTCTAATTCCATCTGTTCAAACTCTCTCACTCTAAAAATAAAGTTTCTCGGAGTAATTTCATTTCTAAACGCCTTACCAATTTGGGCAATACCAAAAGGTATAGATTTTGATGTTGAGTCAACTACATTCTTGAAGTTAGTAAATATTTGTTGGGCTGTTTCAGGTCTTAAATATGCATAAGATTCATCGTCAGCAACAGGGCCAATGTTTGTTTTAAACATCAGATTAAACGGTCTAGGTTCAGTTAGGTTTGTTGATCCACAATGTAAGCACTTACTATCTTTTAAATGATCTGCTCTCATGCGATTATTACAGTCCTTACAATCAACTAGTGGATCTGTAAAGGTATCCTCGTGACCCGAATATTTAAGAACTTTTTTATTAGTAAGTATAGAGGCATCAAGACCTTCAACATCATCTCTCGAGTAGACCATTGCCGCCCACCAAGACCTCTTTAAGTTTTCCTTTAACTCAACACCTAAAGGCCCATAATCATAGACACCCTGAAGACCACCATAAATTTCATTTGTTTGAAAAATAAACCCTCTCCTTTTACACAAAGATACTAATTGTTCCATTGATTGAGCTGGCATTTTTTTCTAGACGTATATCCTCTCATGAAGATATTAATATATTATTAACAATATCGTAAGCAATATCTGACAATGAGATTATTTTTTTATTTACTTTCTCCATTTAGTCTAAGGCTCGGATATGTTTTTTGTGACTTCATCACTTTAGTAGCTTTAGCTTTAAATACGAAAATTGTAAAAATTTCAAAAATTAATATAAATATTGCCTATTCTTCAAAAAACAAAGAATACAGAGAGTCTTTACTTAAAAGATCGATTAAGCAAAGCATAAGATCCTATTATGAGACACTATTTTGCTTGTCAAGAAGTCAAAAGATACTGAATAAAAGTATCTTCAAAGTCGAAAACCGTTTTCTTTATTCACAAACCAACAGAGACTTTGGACTAATTCTTCTTTCTACCCACAACAGAAGCGTTGATTTGTTGTTAAATCAAGTAACAAACCAGGAAGATGTTACAGCCATTTTCAAACCGATAAAAATAAAAGCACTTAACGAATATGTCAGAAAAAATAGACAAAAAAGTGGTTCAAGTGTATTTGAAACAAATTTCACCGGGGTTAAAGAGTTATTTTCGGCACTAAAAAGGGGTGAAGCTGTAGCGATGGCTGCAGATCAGGTTCCAGCTAAAAATATGGGTGTTTATGAAAACTTTTTTGGAAGAAAAGTTTATACAACAAATCTAATTCCATCTCTGCATTCTAAAACAAAAGCACCAATTGTTTCTGTGGCTATCCATTCTGACAGTCTCACTAACCAGCTTTATATTAGATATGGATCTAAGAGCGCCTACAAAGAAAAATCACAATATAATGCAAAAACAATGAATAAAGAGATTGAAAACATTATCAACATTAATCCCGAAGACTATAATTGGGAGTACAAAAGATTCAAAAAACAGGAGGTTGAAGACAAGTCTATTTATAAATAGCTATCTTCTCCAAAAAGCTGGCATCAACACAACAAGAAATGTAAAAATCTCAAGTCTGCCTAATATCATCGCAAAAGAAAGCAATAGTTTTGTGGTTGAAGGAATATTTGCATAATTAGATGAGATTTCACCCAGTCCTGGACCAAGGTTATTCAGGCATGCACCTACGGCAGAAAAAGCACTTATAAAATCTAGGCCCGTTGCAAGAACAAGTAAAAATAAAATCATAAAAGATATAATGTATATAGAAAAGAATCCCCACACAGCCTCAGATACATTGCTGTCCACAACCTTCTTACCTAACTTAATAGTATTAATGGAATCAGGATGTATTATCTTAAAGATTTGCTTGTAAGCATGCTTCAACATAATCAAAATCCGCCAAGACTTAATACCACCTCCAACAGAGCCAGAGCAGGCACCAATAAACGCACCAACTAACAACATAAAACTTATATAGGCTGGCCAACTCGAATATTCATCAGTTAGAAAGCCAGTTGTTGTTAGGATTGATACTGTTTGGAAAAGACCGCTTCTAATTGGGTTATCAATATCATTGGCAAATAATGATAGGCATACCAGACCGAGGATAACTATTAATAGAGAGACAAAAAATCTTAATTCAGGATCATAAAAGTATTTAAGAACTTGTTTTCTATATATGGCACTGTAATGAACTGCAAAACTCATAGCAGAGAGCAACATAAAAGTTATACAAACAATTTCAATAGAAAGGCTATCAAAGAATCCTATACTCAAATCATGTGTTGAGAACCCCCCAATAGAAACTGTACTGAAAGCATGACTAACAGCATCAAAATAACTCATTCCAGCCAAACGGTAAGCAAAGATACACAAAACTGTAAGAACAAAATAAATAGACCAAAGAGCTCTTGCTGTAGAGGTAATCCGTGGTGTTAACCTTTGTTCACTCATAGGGCCAGGCGTTTGTGTTTTAAATAACTGACCACCACCTATACCTAATAGCGGCATAACAGCAATTGCCAATACAATTAAACCCATCCCACCAAGCCACTGCAAAAGCTGCCTATAAATTAATAATGATTTTGGGAGATCATCTAGACCAGCGATAACAGTTGCACCTGTCGTAGTTATCCCTGACATCGACTCAAAAAACGAATCAACAACACCGAAACCAAATAAGATAAAAGGAATTGATCCAGAAACAGACAAAACAATCCAAAAAAGAACAGTTATAACAAAACCATCACTTAGAGAAAGTTCTTGTTTATTATCTTTAGTAAAAAACCAACTTAGAAAACCCATTAGAACAAGAATAGACATGCCCAGTCCAAAAACCCTTATAAGACTCTCACCATAAAAAATAGCAACAAATAAAGGAATGGCAAAAGATATGCCAAACATAATTAACAAAAGACCAAAGAAGTTTAAAACTTTAGCTTGATTCAATTAAACCTCTCTAAAATAGTTTTCTATTTCAGGTATAGCTTGCTTATCTGTAAAGAATACAATTAAGTGATCATCAATACTCAACATAAGATCATTTGAGGGCATTAAGATTTTCTCATCTCTTACAATTGCACCAATGCTTGCTTCTTCAGGTATGGGCAAATCAACCACCGGCTTCCCAATAAAATCCGAAGTAAAAGGGTTTGAGTGAACAACACCCTCGACAGCCTCTGCACCTGAATGCATTTTTAATAATACATCTTGAGCAAAATCTGCTTCACGAAGATCTTGCATAACCAAAGAAATTGTAAGCCTATAGGGTGCCACAACATTATCGATAAACCTTTTAGGAATTATGTCCATATAAGAAATATTATTGACCAAGATCATGGTTTTCTTGGCACCAAGTTTTTTAGCAAGAAAAGATGACATGATGTTTGCCTCATCATCATTTGTTAACGCGCAAAAAACATCAGTCTGATCAATATTCTCACTTGATAAAAGCTCTTCATCAGAACCACTTCCATGTAAAACTATTGATCTTTCAAGTTCCTCAGAAAGAAACTTACATCGTGCTTTATCCCTCTCCACCAACTTAACATTAAAATCTGACTCAAGATCTTTTGCTAGATTGAAACCTATTTTTCCGCCACCAACAATAAATATTCTTGAGTGTTGCGAATGATCCTCTTGAACTTCATTAACAACAGAATCGATATTTTCAGCTGAGGTTATAAAATAAAGTTCATCATTTTCTTTAATTATTGTAGATCCTGATGGTTTTATAGGCTTATTTTTTCTATAAATCACAGGCACATGCGTTTCAACATCTGGCATGTCGTCATCAATATTCTTAAGCTCTTTTCCAACAAGCTTTCCTTTTTTAGATGCTTTAACGGCAATGAGCTTTACCTTACCATCTGCAAAAGTTTCTATTTGATTTGTTCCAGGATGCCTTATTAATTGCGACAAGTGCTCAGTAATATCCTTTTCTGGACTAATTGGAATATCTATAGAATCCTTAAATGATTCAAATGAGTCTAAATACGAGGAATCGCTTAGCCTACATATAGTTTTTTTAACGGAGAATGTCTCCTTTGCTATCTGGCATGAAACAATATTTACCTCATCATTATTTGTAAGGGCTAACAAGATTGTATCGGAATCACACCCAGCTCTTTTGAGAGTAATAGGATGGCTTGCATGCCCTGAAACAGTTCTGAGGTCTAGTCTAGAATCTAAATCAGATAACTTCTCGTCGTTGCTATCAATAACAGTTACATCGTAGCCATTTGAAGACAAGTTCGCTGACAAACTGCCGCCTACTTGACCTGCACCTAAAATTACAACTTTCATAGGTGCTACGGTATACCTCTTTTTGAAGAATTTAAAGTTTTATAACAAATTATATTTCGACAAAAAAATCTTTATATGAATTATAAATATCAGAAGAGTTAATTATTTTTTTACCAGGTAACTGTATGTGAGTGATTACTATCACTGAATTATCAACTTTAACATGTATACCATCCTTAGTTACATCAAATATGGTTCCTGGAGTATCGTTATTATCTAGATCAATGATGCGCATTCCATGTATCTTAATAGTGGTATCTTTGTATTGGAAATAAGTCCCAGGCCAGCCGGAGAAAGCTCTATATTTATTAAAAATTTCTTTTGCTGTCTCCTCAAAATTTATTCTTCCATCTTCTTTAGTGATTTTTCTACAGTAAGAAACATTATTATCAACCTGAGGAACAGGCTGCAATCCATTAGAAATTTTTTGAATAACATCAACAATATTTAATTTGGCTTTTGCTACTAGTTTTTTCTCAAGACTAATTCTGTTATCACTATCAGAAATTTCTACTTCAGAAACATCATAGACAGGTCCTTCATCAAGAGACTCAACCATCTCCATATAAGAAATACCAGTTTTAATATCACCATTCAATAAAGCTGATTGAATTGGTGAAGCGCCCCTGTAGAGAGGAAGAATTGAGAAATGAATATTTAAGGGCGCAATGTTTGGGTGACTCAACAACTCTTTAGGCATTATTTTGCCAAAAGATGACAACACCAAGACATCGCAGGGATATTTGGTTATTTTATCAATAGTTTGATCACAAAAAGTATCAATTTTAATGCAAGGCAGGTTCGCGCTTTCAGCAAATTTAGCAACTTCTGATGGCTCTTTTGCCTTATTTCTGGAAGATCTTTTATCAGCCTGCGTTAAAACTAGCGATATATTAAACGGACTATCTGCGAGTGTGGACAGTATTTCCGCAGAAGATGAGGGGCTTCCGGCAAAGATAATATCCATTTTTCGATTAAATTCTTCTAAATTCCTTTAATTTCTTCTATTTTCGAGTTTCTTTCTAATTCTTTCCCTTTTTATAGGGCTTAGGTAATCTACAAAAAGCTTACCATCTAGATGGTCTATTTCATGCTGGGCACATACAGTGAAAATACCGTCTGGTTTATCTTCATGGAGGTTGCCTTGAAGATCCTGCCATTTAAGTAAAATCTTTGATGGCCTAGAAATTTCTTCGTTAAAACCAGGAATAGACAGGCAACCTTCTTCATAAATAAATGGACTTTTGTCTAATACTGTGTATTCAGGGTTTACAAATACACGGGGTTCATTCCTTTCTTCACTTAAATCCATAACGACCAATCTAATGTGAATATCAACTTGGGTGGCAGCAAGACCTATACCTTCAGCTTCATACATAGTCTTTAACATGTTTTGGGAAAGTATTTCTAAACTTTTGTCGAATTTATCTATCTTTTTTGCCACTTTTCTAAGCTTTGGATCTGGAAATATAAGGATTTTTAAATCTGACATGTGCATATTCTATCCTTTTTTCCTTCCAAATAAAGCTTTTTTATTTATAATACTTGCATGTCAGTGGCAATTTTAATGGGTTCAGACTCAGATTTAGATGTTGTATCTAAAGCTTTTGATGTTTTAGATGGTTTTGACGTCAAATATACTAAAAATGTGCTTTCAGCTCACAGAACTCCTGCAGAAGTTCTTAACCTTGTAAATAATGCTGAATCAAGTGGTATTAAAGTTTTTATAGCGGCTGCAGGTATGGCTGCTCATCTTGCAGGCGTAGTTGCTGCTCATACATCATTGCCAGTTATAGGCATACCAATTCCGTCAGGATCTTTAAACGGCATGGACTCACTTCTCTCTACAGTTCAAATGCCTCCGGGTATACCAGTTGCTACTGTAGCCATTGGATCGTCTGGTGCAAAAAATGCAGCTATTCTAGCTGTCCAGATTCTTGCAACTGCTGACGAGACTCTTAAGCAAAAACTTACCGACTATAAAGTCAATATGAAAGACGAAGTTCTTGCTAAAGATGCAAAACTAAACGCTTAATCTGTGAATTATTTAAATGCTGAAGATTCAGCAAATTGGCTTGCTGAAAATAAGATCTTATTACATCCAACAGAAGGTGTTTGGGGCATTGGTTGTAATGCAAAGAGCAGCATGGCTGTTGATAGAATCTTTGATCTTAAGAAAAGAGACAAATCAAAGAAATTTATTCTTTTATCTCCATCAATAGATTCTGTGAAAGAGTTCTGCTTAGTTTTAAAAGAAGACATAAAAATTCTTGAAAATAAGTGGCCAGGACCAACAACTTTTTTATTAGAAAGAAGTTCAGATAAATATAAAGAATTATCATATTTAGAAAGACATGCAGTAAGAGTGAGCGCTCACAAACCATTAATTGAGTTACTAGATTTTTTTGGGTCAGAGATAGTTTCTACATCTGCAAATATAAGCGGTGAAAGCGAGATAAAAAACAAAGATGATATAGTTAACTTTTTTAATTATGAGGATGTTGCAATATTTGATGACAGCTTAGGCAATTTAAAAAAACCTACAAAGATATTCGACTTGAAACTAAAGAAATATATACGGAAATGAGTAATATAATTGAGAGAAAATTTCTAGGAATTCAAGATATGATCCTAGTCGGTTTGTTATCCTTGGAATCTAAGAAAAACAGAAAACCGATAGTCGATAATTGGAAATCTAAGATTGGAAAAGGAAAAACTTGTGTAATTGAAAACGGCTCTGTTTTTGAAAAAGCTGTCGTGACATTTTCGTCCGTATCAGGCAAAAATCTTCCCACCAGCTCGGGCATGTCTGCAAATATAAATAAAATACACAAATTTAAAGCTATGGGAGTTTCTGTAATATGTCATCCTAAAAATCCAAAGGCTCCAACCTCCCATTTCAATGTAAGAACTTTTATGATTTTTGATAAGAAAGGCCTTCAAAATTGGTGGATTGGCGGAGGGTGTGATCTAACCCCTTTTCTACCATATAAATCTGATATTACTCTTTGGCATAGGTCTTTAAAATCTATGTTTGATTCATTTAATAAAACTTTTTATAAAAAATTTGCTAAAGAATGCGATAAATACTTCTTTTTGCCCCATAGAAAAGAAAGAAGGGGGGTAGGCGGAGTATTCTTTGACAATCTAAAGTATAAAGAGCATTTAGATAGCCTTAATTTATTAGAGTGCCTTGGAAAAGAATACACACAAGCCTATAGCAAAATCCTTAAAAAAAGAATGAGCGAGAAATATACGAAAGATCAAAAACTGTTTCAGCAAATAAGGAGAGGCAGATATGCAGAGTTTAATCTGCTTCATGACAGAGGAACAAAGTTCGGCTTAGAGTCTGGAGGCAGAGTGAAGTCTATTTTATCTTCTATGCCGCCATCTACATCTTGGACTTATGAAATGCCAAAAGAGCTTAAGAAATATGAAACAAGGCTTTTAAAAACACTTAAAGAATCTTGGATGGTCTAATAAATGCCAAAAATTAATAAGTTAGGTGTAATAGGATCACCAATCGATCATTCTCTTTCCCCATTCATACATTCACGATTTGCAAGACAAGCTAATTTAAATATTGATTACAGGCCATACAAAGTAGAATCAGATGAAATAGATATGTTTCTTAAAGAATTTTTTGCAGATAAAAATGCAATTGGCCTAAATGTAACTTTGCCATTAAAAAAAGAGGCTTTTAATAGGTGTGACAGCACATCTGAAGAAGTAAGCTTTATAGAGGCCTCAAACACACTTATAAAAAAAAATAGATCTTTGCACGGGGAAACCACTGATAGTAGTGGCTTTATTAGCGATCTTAAAGATAAAAACATTGAATTATCTGGCAAGAAGGTTTTAATTATTGGAGCAGGAGACGCAACAGAAAGCATTTTATGGGGAATCATAAAACAAAAACCTAAAGAATTATTTATGATTAATAGAACCATTGAAAAAGCAGAAAGATTAGCTAAAAAGCATGGGGAGTTTGCCGATATTCATGTAGTTACAGAAGAAAACAACATCAATGCAGACATTATTATCAATACAAGCTCTGCTGGTGTTACTGGAGAGTTTAAAGAGCCTCAAATAATAGACCTAAACGATTCAATAATTGCTTATGATTTAAACTATTCAATTAATGAGACCCCTTTTTGTAAATGGGCGAAGTCTTTTACAGAAAAAAACTTTGATGGAACCGGAATGCTTGTACATCAAGCTGCAAAATCATTCAAACTTTGGTTCAATTATGAACCTGATGTTGTGAATGTTCTTCATGAAATTGAGCGCTTTAGGAATGAATGACTTTAGAAGGTTTGTTGCTGGCGCAATATGCCCAAACTGTAAGAAGAAAGACACAATTGCCCTTAGCGCAGATGACAAGAGAATTTTTTGCGTAAGTTGTGATTTCGAAGAATATAAAAGCGAATAGATATATTCTACTACTTAAGTATAATGCCCTTGGGTTAACTAAAAAAACACTATTAATATAATAGAATTTTATAATATAATATAAACAGAATTTATTAACGGAAAAGGGAAGTGTTTAAAAAATTAAATATTTTATGTAAAAGTGCATTTTCAGCACTACTAATCTTGTCGCTATATCCATCCAAAGTTCTCTCAGATTGGGATGCTTTAAACATGACAGAAGGTGTAACACAGGTCAGTAGAGATGTTTTTGAATTGCATATGCTTATTTTTTACATATGTGTTGCTATTGGGGCAGTTGTCTTTTCAGTCATGTTCTACTCCCTCTTTAGATATACAAAGAAAAGAAATCCAAATCCATCCACTTTTCACGAAAGCACAAAGCTTGAGCTTGCATGGACCGTAGTCCCTTTCCTTATCTTGATAGCAATGGCAGTTCCAGCTTCAAAAACTTTAACAGAGATCTATGATGATGAAGAGGGCGAGATCAACATTCAAGTTGTTGGATATCAGTGGAAGTGGGAATACAAGTATCTAGAAGACGATATTAATTTTTTCTCAAACCTTAGTACAGATCAAGACGAAATTTATAACCTTGTTCCTAAAGGCGAAAATTATCTATTGGAGGTCGACGAGCCACTAATAATCCCGGTTGACACAAGAGTAAGATTTTTAATAACGGCTAACGATGTAATACACTCATGGTGGGTACCAGACTTTGCAATTAAACAAGATGCAATCCCTGGATTTATCAATACAGCATGGACAAGAGCAGAGGAAACAGGTATCTACAGAGGTAATTGCACAGAGCTTTGTGGAAAGAACCATGGATTTATGCCTGTGGTTGTTAAGGTTGTAGAAAAGGATGAATATAACGACTGGGTATTAGCAAAGAAAGAAGAAGCAATAAAGCTTGCTGAACTCACAGAAAAAGAATGGTCGCTTGATGAACTTACAGACAGGGGCGAAGGAGTTTACCAAAAGAACTGTGTTGCCTGTCATCAAATGAACGGTGAGGGACTCCCTCCGATATTTCCTGCTCTTGCTGGAAGTGACATTGTAATGTTTGATAAAGACAGGAATGTAGAAATTCTTATGGAAGGAGTTCAAGGAGCTGCTATGCAATCATTTGCAAATCAACTATCTGAAGTTGATATGGCTGCTGTTATAACATACACAAGACAGGCATGGGGAAATGCCGAAAATGGTGATGGAGAATATGTTGTTCCATCGGACATAGTTGAATATAAAAAACCAAAAATTTAATTAGCGAGGTAAATTATGAGCTCAGTTATTGAAAGCCACCATGATGATCATCATCACGGTCCTGCAAAAGGCTTGATGAGATGGCTTCTTACAACTAACCATAAAGACATAGGTACATTATATCTATGGTTTAGTTTTGCAATGTTCTTAATTGGCGGAGCAATGGCAATGGTTATTAGAGCCGAGCTTTTCCAGCCCGGGATGCAGATAGTAGAACCTGAA
The DNA here is from genome assembly GCA_902594005.1 of uncultured SAR86 cluster bacterium. Lineage (GTDB taxonomy): Bacteria > Pseudomonadota > Gammaproteobacteria > Magnimaribacterales > D2472 > CACNXK01. The sequence continues at coordinate 118,177 of CACJKN010000001.1, forward strand.
TTCTATAATCAGATGCTTACACTGCATGGACTTATTATGGTTTTTGGTGCCGTAATGCCAGCCTTTGTTGGATTGGCTAACTGGCTTGTGCCTATGATGGTTGGGGCTCCAGATATGGCCCTACCACGTTTAAATAATCTAAGTTTTTGGCTACTCCCATTTGCTTTTGGTATCTTACTCTCCTCATTATTTATGGAAGGGGGAGCGCCAAATTTTGGATGGACATTCTATGCTCCTCTCTCTACAACGTATGCACCTCCGAGTGTAACCTTTTTTATTTTCTCGGTTCACATTATGGGAGCGTCATCAATTATGGGATCTATTAACGTAATCGTAACCATAATGAATATGAGAGCTCCAGGAATGGATTTAATGAAGATGCCGCTCTTTGTATGGTCTTGGTTAATTACTGCTTACCTTCTTATTGCTGTTATGCCAGTTCTGGCTGGTGCAGTAACCATGATGTTAATGGATATCCATTTTGGAACAAGTTTTTTTAATGCAGCTGGTGGCGGTGATCCGGTATTATTCCAGCACATTTTTTGGTTCTTCGGTCACCCTGAAGTTTATATTATGATTTTGCCAGCATTTGGAATTGTCTCTCACATTATTGAGACTTTCTCCAGAAAGCAGCTATTTGGTTATTCATCTATGGTTTGGGCAATGCTGTCCATTGCAATTCTTTCTTTTGTTGTTTGGGCTCATCACATGTTTACAGTTGGTATGCCACTAGCAGCTGAGCTTTTCTTTATGTGGGCAACGATGCTTATAGCAGTTCCAACTGGAGTGAAGGTGTTTAACTGGGTTGCAACAATGTTCAAAGGCTCCATCACTTATGAGACACCAATGCTATTTGCAATTTCCTTTGTAGTCCTTTTTACAATTGGTGGGTTCTCAGGGCTTATGCTTGCAATAGTACCTGCTGACTTTCAATATCATGATACTTATTTTGTGGTAGCTCATTTCCATTATGTGTTAGTGCCTGGATCAATATTTTCAATAATGGCCGCAGTTTATTATTGGATACCTAAATGGACAGGTAATATGTATGACGAAAGATTGGGTAGATTGCATTTTTGGCTTTCATTTGTAGGCGTAAATGTCACCTTTTTCCCTCAACACTGGATTGGTCTAGCTGGAATGCCAAGAAGATATCCGGACTACGCTCTTCAGTTTGCAGATTGGAATATGGTTTCAACTGCTGGAGCATTTTTGTTTGGCGCTTCTCAAATTTTATTTTTATTTATTGTTCTTAAAACAGTAATGGGTGGAAAGAAAGCTACTCGTCAAGTTTGGGAGGGGGCAAGAGGTTTGGAGTGGTTAGTTGAATCACCAGCACCCTATCACACGTTTTCAACACCACCTAAAGTCAACTAATGAATAACTCTGCAAAAAGAACTCTTAAATATCTGTCACTTGCAGTTTTTGGGATGTTCTTTTTTTCATTTGCGCTAGTTCCTCTTTACGATGTTTTTTGTGAAGTGACAGGTTTAAATGGAAAAATTTCGCAATCAGAGGAGGGAGCCAGCTATGAATCAAATACTGGAAGAGATTTAACAATCCAGTTTGTTTCACATAATGCTGAGCAAATGCCTTGGGTATTTAAACCGTCTGAAAAGATTATGAAAGTGAAAACTGGAAAATACAGTAATGCAACGTTCTTTGTAAAAAATAATACAGATAAACCAATGACGGCAAGGGCAGTTCCTAGCGTTGCTCCAAGCAATGCAAATGAATACTTAAAAAAATTAGAATGTTTTTGTTTTGAAGAGCAATTTCTTGCTCCTGGCGAAGAAGCTCTTCTGCCAGTCAGATTTATTTTCGATAGTAATATGCCTGAAAGTATAAATAATGTAGCTCTCTCATATACTATCTTTGATATTACTAACTATAATGATATGGAGATGGCAAATCACGATGGAAGATAGAATGGAATATCAAAAATATTATGTTCCTGAGTCAAGCAAATTCCCTATTTTTGCTGCTTTTTCTTTGTTCATTGTAATAATTGGCGCTTCATCTACAATTAATTCTCTTGATAATCCTGAAAGCAATGCAAGCTTAATTTTATATACAGGCCTAGCTTGTTTCTTAGCAACACTATTTTTTTGGTTCAGGCAGGTTGTTAAAGAAAACAATGCTGGTTTAGAAAGCGCACAACTTTCTCAGTCTTTTGTTTACGGGATGGCGTGGTTTATATTTTCTGAAGTAATGTTCTTTGCAGCTTTCTTTGGAGCTTTGTTCTATGTAAGATCTTTCGCAGTTCCATGGTTAGGAGGCGAAGGAGAAAAAGGCCTTGCTAATATGCTATGGCAAGATTTTGAAGCTACGTGGCCACTAATAAATACTCCTGATGGAGGTAAAGCTTTTGTCATAGCTGCAAAAAGTATGAGCTTTCCTGGATGGGAAAATATTAGCCATTGGCTACCTCTGTACAACACTATCGTATTGCTTAGTTCTAGTGTCACAGTTCACTTTGCTCATCTGGGGCTGAAGAAAGGAAACAAAAAAACATTCAATATTTGGCTCGGTATTACAGTTTTACTCGCTCTAATTTTTGTTGGTCTTCAAGCAGCAGAATACTATGAGGCTTATGAGCATTTTGGACTTACTCTAAATTCAGGAATTTATGGATCAACTTTCTTTATGTTGACCGGATTCCACGGATTCCATGTAATGTTAGGCGGCCTTATGCTCGCAGTTATGCTTATAAGATCTGTATTTTATGGACACTTTAATGAGCACAAACATTTTGGTTTCGAAGCCGCATCTTGGTATTGGCACTTTGTAGATGTTGTTTGGGTTATGTTGTTCCTATTTGTTTATATTTTATAAACTTTCCGAAGCTATATAAGAATTGCCAAGTTCACCAGTTGATAAACCATATGCTACTAAAATTATTAATAAAATTGCCAAAGTGACCCTAATGCCCAAACCATATACAGTTCTTTTTCCTTCACCTCTATCCTTAAATAAGAAAAATAGACTCGAAGCTAGGCTCAAGAGAATTCCGATTATTAATACTATAATGATGCTTTTTACTGACATAACCTTTGTATTGTATAGGTAAAGATGAAATTAACTAAATCAAGGCAAGCAGCGACAATTTTTTATATATTTTTCTCAATTGTTTTTGTTATTCTGGGCTTTTGGCAGATCAATAGAGGAAATGAAAAAACAGAAATTATTGAAGCGTTTGAGTTACAGCAGGCAGGTCAAGCCATTGAATTCTCCTCTGACTCCCAAAAATGGGAGAGAGTTTATATTAGCGGCAAGCTCGATGATGAAAGAATAATATATCTAGATAATGTAATTCATAAAGGGATATTAGGTTTTAAAGTTTTAGCCCCAGTCTTTATAGAAGATAACAAGGTAATATTGGTTGATTTTGGCTGGATAAAACAGCCCCAAAGCAGAGATCAAGTCAGCTTTATAAGCATTTCTGATAATGAGAATGTTTCGGTTTCAGGGGTTCTAGAGGCACCAGAGATGGGATTAATATTATCAGAAGATATTTTTACAAATACTTGGCCAAAAATATCTCAGAGCAAATCAATAACTGCATTAGAGTCTTTATTTGAAGAAGAAATTGTTAAATTTATCCTCCTATCTGACTATAGGCCAGATACTAACTTTGTATACTTAAAACCCGTTGTTGCAAATATGCCACCGGTAAAACACTATGGTTATGCCGGTCAATGGTTCGCAATGTTCATAGCATTATCAATTATGTATTTATATTTTTTGAGGAAATCATCAAATGAATAAAAAAGCTTTCTTACTCTTTCTATTGCTGACGCCCCTAATAGTAATTGTTTCATCAACACTTGCTTTTAGATTTGGTTTTGGGCCTGAAGCTACCAAAAATAATGGCATATTTTTTAGCGAGTTTACTGATATAACAGGAATGGAAATGTCCTCAACAAGAAACCTCAAGCTGGACTTTGAAGATGGTAAGTGGGTTATGGGAATTTATCATAATAACGAAGGGAAAACCCTTGAGAACAGCAGATTAATGAAACAACTCAATGTGGCTCTTAACAGAGATATTAATAGAGTAAAAAGAATTGTCTTTTTTGGGTATAAACCGGAAGATAGCTTTCTTGAGAATATTGAAAATGATTTCCCAAGACTAGAAATTTTTATTGATGCAGAATCAGAGTTTAAAGATCTATTATTAAACCTATCTGAGGAATCTGTAATTTCCTCAAGTTATATTTTTATAATTGATCCATATGGAAGACTAGTCATGTATTTTCCAAATGATCTAACTCCCAAAAAGATTCTGAAAGACCTAAAGGTACTAATATGATAAATATAAGAAACATATCTCTTTTTGGCGGACTATTTGCGATAGTTGTAATTGCTTTAGGAGCTTGGACAAGACTTGTAGATGCAGGTTTGGGTTGTCCAGATTGGCCCGGATGTTATGGATTTGTAACTTTTCCAATAACTGATTCAGAAATAGCACTTGCTGAAAGCAGGTATCCAACATTTCCATATGAGATCGATAAAGCAATACCAGAGGTTGTTCATAGGTATTTTGCTGCGATGCTTGGACTGATTGCAATCTTCCTTGTATTTTTTGCGATCAGATATAAAGTTGATAGCTCATTAAGAAATCTTTCAATCTTTTTACTATTTTTTATTTGTTGCCAAGGCCTTTTTGGTTATTTGACTGTAAGCTTAAAACTCCTTCCTATAATAGTTACAGGCCATCTCTTTGGTGGATTTATAACACTGAGTTTATTCTTTTTTATATTTTTAAAAGCAGCCGACTTCAGATTTTTACACTATATAGATATTAGGAAGTATAAGTATCTTGCATTAGCGTGTTTGATTGTTTTGCTTGTTCAGATATTTCTTGGTGCATGGACAAGTACTAACTATGCTTCACTTGCATGCCCAGATTTCCCAACCTGTCAGGGTAGCTACTATCCAGAGATGGACTTCGAATCAGGATTCAATCTCAAACAAGAGGTGGGGCCAAACTACCTTTATGGACTTTTAGAAAACCCAGCACGAGTTGCTATACATTATTCACATAGAGTTACAGCTCTTGTTTTGACATTCTTTATGTTAATTTTGATTGGTTGTTTATGGTTTACAAATGCTGCCCCTTTATCATCAACATTAGGACTAGTCCTGCTATTACAAATTTCTTTAGGAATTATGAATGTGGTCTATGTTTTACCTTTGTATATTGCAATTGCTCATAATCTTATCGCAGCAATGTTACTATTGGTTACTTTGCTTGTTAACTACTTAGCTTTCAAAAAATGAATGTTTTAAAAAACTACCTTGAGCTTACAAAACCTAAGGTAGTTTTAATGATGCTCATAACAGCAATTGTTGGAATGCTTCTAGCATCAAAAACTCTACCATCAATCTATTTGGTTATTATTTCTATGATCGGCATAGGGTTATGTGCGTCTTCCGCTGCAACCATTAATCAAATTATAGATAGAAATATAGATGCAAATATGGCCCGAACCTCTAACCGTCCACTTCCACAAGGTGAAATCACTACTTTCAATGCTAGCATTTTTGCACTTGCGTTGATGGCCGCTGGAACAGCTATTCTCGTTAGCCAAGTGAATACTCTTACAGCAGTTCTTACAGTAGCCTCCTTAATTGGATATGCTTTTATTTATACAGTTTTCTTAAAAAGAGCGACACCTCAAAATATAGTTATTGGAGGCCTGGCTGGTGCAGCGCCACCACTTTTAGGATGGACATCAGTAACTAATTCAATTGATCCAAATGCGCTTCTTTTAGTCTTAATAATTTTTGTTTGGACGCCTCCACATTTTTGGGCTCTTGCTATTTATAGAAAGGACGATTACGCAAGAGAGTCTATCCCCATGCTGCCAGTTACCCATGGAGTAAGATTTACAAAACTTCAAATAATTTTATACACAATTCTGCTAGTGCTAGTTAGCCTGCTTCCTTTTATAGTATTAATGTCAGGAAATATATATTTATTTTCAGCACTTGGGCTTGGATTATTCTATTTATATTCATCAGTAAAAATGTATTTAACCGATGACGATGAATATCCAATGACTTCGTTTAAATACTCTATTTATTACATTTTTCTTATATTTTTTGCTCTCTTGGTAGATCACTTTATTTGATATGAAGAATAATATAAGACTTTCCTTACTCCTTATTTTTGTTTTCATAGCAACAATACTTTTTGGATTTGTGAATAAGTTAACGGCCCCAAGAATACTTAGCGATGAAGAGCTATTAATAAATGGCTTTTATAAATTACAACAACCCATTGCGCTTTCAGACTTTAGTATGGAAAGAGAAGATGGCTCTTACTTCACAAAATCAGACTTACAGGGTAAATGGACAATAATGTATTTTGGTTTTAGCAGCTGTCCTTCAGAGTGTCCAGTAACAATGAGTGAATTAAGGAAACTCATTAATGCTCTCAGAGAAAAAGATTTTGAGCTCGATGACAAGCAATGGATCTTAGTTACTATTGACCCTGAAAGAGATTCTGCAGAAGATATAAACTTTTATGCTTCTAGATTCGATTCTAGCTTTGTTGGTGTAAGGGCCGAGAGACCAACTTTATTAAGCCTAACAACACAACTGAATGTTGCAAAAGTCAAACCAATGAAACACGATATGCACTCTATAGAGGAGCTCAGTAACCACGTCAATAATATAATTTTAATTAACCAGAATGGTGAATACTTTGGATTCTTTAGACCACCTTTTGATGTTTCAAAACTATCCCTTACATATCAATCTGTAGTCACTCAGTAGTGACAAATGGATAAAGTTCTTAAAATTCAGAATTTAATAAAAGAATCTAAAAATATAGTCTTTTTATCAGGTGCTGGAATTAGCACTAACTCAGGTTTGCCAGATTTTAGAAGCGATAACGGTTTTTGGAAGACTAATAAGCCAATCATGTTTCGAGATTTCTTAAGCAGCCATGAGGCAAGACAACTTTCTTGGGAACGAAACATAGCTCTTAACGAAACTATAGAAAGAATAAAACCTAATACAGGACATTTATTCGTAAAAGAAGTTTTAGACAAAAAAGATGGCTTTATCATTACGCAAAACATAGATGGACTTCATCACAGATCAGGGATTGATAGCGAGAGAATAATAGAAGTCCATGGCAATGCAACAAAAGCTAAGTGCTTAGATTGTGACAGGGAGTTAAGCTTAAAACCATTTCATAGGGCTATCTCCAATAATGAAGAAATTCCTAACTGCCCATCATGTTTTGGCTTAGTAAAAGTTGCAACAATTTCTTTTGGGCAACCTATGAATATGAATGATCTTGAAAGATCTAAAGATAAAATAATCGAAAGTGATATTTTAATCGTATTGGGTTCATCTCTTCAGGTACAACCCGTTGCTTCGCTCCCAGGTTTTGCTATTCAAAATGGAAAAAAATTAATAATTATTAACAAAGATCCGACTAGCTTTGATCAATATGCTGAAGTTTGTATTCATGAAGATATTTGTAATACAGTTGCTAAGATAAATATTTAAAGTTTAGAAACTCTAGCGACCTCACTGTGTAGATACTCGGTAGTAAAATTATTTAAATGGAAGTCTGAATCAAGCGGCATAATTTCATTAAATATTAATCGCTTTGCAACCCTTACCATTATTACCGAAAACTTAAATAAGGCTAAGACCCTAAAGTAATTTATATTTTCTGCAGACAAACCAGTTTTATTTTCCCAAATCTCTATACCCTCACTCTGACTCATGGAGCCATCAAGTCGGGGGACACCAAGCCCCAAACTATTACACTCGTCTACAGCGAAACCCCAAGCTAGATCCATTAATGGATCTCCCATGCATGCCATTTCCCAATCAAGAAGTGCAGATGCTTTATAGTCTTTATATAAGACATTGCCTATTCTTGAGTCGCCCCAGCACATGGAAATTTTTTGTAATTCTGGCTTATTGGCAACCAGCCAATCATGAGCATTTGAGCAAACAGGATGCTTTTCTCCATCCATACCCCAATTTAAAAACTCCTTGTAATAATCCAACTCTGTGCCGAGTGAATCATCTGTATTCTTGAAGCCACAACTCAAGACCTCTTCAGTTGATAAATCCAAACTATGAAATGCAGATAAATTATTTACCCAACCAGACCACACTGAATATCTTTGCTCAGGAGTCCCTTTCCCCATCATTCCCTCTGGATCCATATGATGAGGAGGATTATCGCTTGGTGCCTCTCCATCAATACACTTCATCACATAAAACTCGGAACCTAAAATATCATCATTATAGTTTTCAAATATTATTTCTGGAGTAGGGAGGCCCTTTAATCTTAGAAGCTTCATAATCGAAGCCTGCATTTTTAAATCATAGTCAGGAAACACCTGATATCCAGTTGGTCTAAGCCTTAAAACAAGACTTTCCGAAACATTTTTACCCTTTACATCGAAGACAAAAGTTTCATTAGAAAAGCCTGAAGCAATTGAGCTTTCATGAGGTATAACTTCACAATCACCATAAAGTTCCTTAAGCCAGGACTGTAGCTTAAGAAGCTTTTCATCAAAGTTTTTGTCTGTAGATACCGACATTAAGGTTTATCAAAAAGATCAACAAACCCACTCGGTTCATGCGCTCCTAGAATAAGTTGCTCTAAAACACCTCTTCCTTCATAAGCTTTATCTCCAACTTTTAATGTTGCATTCGAAAGAGCCTGAACATGTAAATATGGCGGATCACCAGGATCTTCATTTAGATCATATTCATCAAAGTGAGTTGCATTATCCCCCTTATCATGACCATGACCCCAATCAGGATGCATGTACCCTAGACCGCACATAAATGCTTTCATGCCGCAGTCAATACTAATCTCAACATTGTTACCATCTTTATCAGTTGCAGTAATTATCATGGACTCAACTCTTCTAGATTTAGGCACATAAGACACTTTCTTTTGTACGTTACGTAACTCTATCTCACCTTCAAATTCTGGACCCTGCATAATTGCTAGGACGGTGTCTGGAGCTCCATCAGCTTTATCGATAAAGTAAATATGTGCAGAAAGATCCTCAAAGTGGAAGGGGGCCCATAACCAATAAAATTGAGGCATATTAAAAGGAACTACAGGCTGACTATCGTAAGCTCCAACCGGCCTAACTCCCCAAGACCGATCCCTTGTTCCAACAAAGGCATCCTCAGTCACATCAATTTGCTCATCATTTATTTTTATCTTTCCAGACCATTTACCCTGCTGAGTTAGTCGACAAGTATCCATAATCATTCTAGGGCCATTGAATAATTGCATTTGAGGCTCTCTCATTGGCTCAAATCTGCCAGTGATAGTTAAATCAACCTCAAAATTGTTTTCAACATCGTTTAAAGAGACTTTTAGTTTTCTTAGTGGCTCAATAACCTCAACTTTTAGAGGCCCCACTTCGGTTTCAAGCCTTTCTAAATTCAAAACCCTTGAAGCTCTCGAGTTGTATTGTTTTCCTTTGTAAGCAAGAGTAAATGCTCCATCCATTATATTTAGATTTGGGTAAACGCAGAGCACAGCGCCAAAGTAGATATCATCTGTTTTTGAATAACCATTAAAAAAATATCTGTCATAAAAGTTTCTTTCAGACCCTACTTCAGAAACAGGCTTTGAAATTTGATGTATTGGATAATCGTCAGCTTTTGTTAAAGACATAATTTATATAGTTATTATTACTTTTCCTTTTGCTTTTCTATTTTGCAGATGGGCTATAGCATCTGCAGCGTTATCAAGCGTGAATTTATCAGAAACCTCAGGAGCGATTTTTCCTTCACCATGAAGTTTAAATAACTCCATAAAGTTAGCTTTATTGCCTGCAGGATCAATCCCAGTCCAAGCACCCCAAAAAACACCAACTATTTGGCATCCTTTCAGCAAAGCTAAATTAAGCGGAATTTTTGGTATATCACCGGCAGCAAAACCGATTACCAAATATCTTCCTTCCCATGCGATAGCTCTTAATGCCGGTTCAGAATAATGTGAGCCTACCGGATCATAAATAACATTAGCTCCAATACCTCCTGTGACCTCTTTAATCTTTCCTGAAAGTTCTTTTTGCTGATCTTTTGATAGGTCGCCAGTTGGATATATGAATCCTTCATCAGCACCATGTTGAATGCACATATCAATTTTTTCTTGAGATGATGCAGCAGCAATAACTTTAGCTCCCATAGCTTTGCCCAAATCAACGGCGGCAAGACCAACTCCACCTGCGGCTCCAAGAACCAACAATGTCTCTCCTGCTTTAAGATTTGCTCTTTGTTTTAGTGCATATAAAGTTGTGCCATATGTCATTGAAAGGGCAGCTGCCGTTTCATAGTCCATTGACTCAGGAATGGGCATTACAGAACCTTCTGGTGCAACAATCTTTTCTGCAAAAGCACCCATACCAGTCATTGCAAACACCTTATCACCCTCTTTGAGACTTTCTACACCTTCACCAACCTTTTCAACAATTCCAGCTGCTTCACCGCCAGGCGTAAAAGGAAGTGGAGGTTGAAACTGATATAAACCTTGTATCATTAAGACATCAGGAAAATTTACACTTGCTGCCTTAACATCTATTAAAACCTGTCCAGGCCCCACATCTGGACTTGAGACTTCATTAATTTCTAGTTTATCTACCCCTCCAAGCTCAACGCATTGTAATGCTTTCATATTTATCCCCTTACTTTGTCGTTATATTGTTCCACATACTTATTCAATTCAACACCCTTTTTAGCTTCTATTTCTTTATGTAACTCAATAGAGTTAAACCTTTCGTTTTCTAAGATAGTTTCATTTTTAAGCTTCGCACCTTTCAATGAATTCATTTTATCTATACTCTCCTGCAAAATATTTTCTGTAAAACTATTATCACTTCCTAATATATTATTTAGTAACTGTCTGCTTTTATTTTCCATATTTAAACAATCAGATACTGACTTTTCAAACTCAGGATCAACTGAATTTAATTCCTTAGCAATCAATAAAAGCTCATCAGAAATATTTGAGATCTTATTTCTTATACTTAACTCTGAACCATTAAATGAAAGTTTTTGATCTAGATCTGAGCCAGAATGAATTGCAGTCACATAGTTTTTGTTCATTTCATCATATTCAGACTGGCTTACTGATTCCGACTCAGAAATTAGACAATGAATAAGAAACACATCAAGCAACCGCATTTCTGATTTAGATATTCCTGTAAGAGTATTTGGGGATAGATCAATTCCTCTAACTTCAACATATTCAATGCCTTTAGCTGAAAGAAGCTCTATTGGCCTAGTCTCTGAAGCACCTTTTCGCTTTGGTCTAATAGAATCATATAGTTCATTTTCTATCTGGAGAATTCCTGATGATATTTGTTGCCTTTCATTGTTTTCATCATACAAACCTAGGCTTTTAAAAACTTCATACTCTTCGAATATTCCTTTTTTCAGTGACTCTATAAAACTATCAAGAGAGTTATATTTAATATCAAGAGCCTTTTGATGATAGCTTTGATAACCAACTTCACTCATTCTAAGAGAAGTGGCATATTCATCATATAGATCTGATTTATTTGTATTTTTGATTGAATGATTTCTTCCTAAAACAAAAGATTTATCAAAGATAGGAGAAGCACCAAAGAAATAAAGCAAGAACCAAAAATTTCTTTTGAAATTCCTAATAAGACCTAGATAAATATCTGATTTAGTTTCTTTATTGAGATCTTTATTAAACAATCTAAGGGAGTCGTCATCAATTGAAAAATTATAATGAATACCAGCTACACACTGCATGATTGAACCATATCTAACCCGCAAACCTTTTCTATAAATATTTTTTAGCTTACCAATGTTGCTAGAGCCATACTCAGCAATTCTTATTTCTGATTCACCCCCAATAAAACAGGGCATGGAATTCGACCACAAAACCTCATCTGACTCCATGGCATTAGCTGTGAAGATATGAAGATCTAAAAGGAATTCATAAACTTCATCAACGCTATTGAAGGTTGGAGTTACAAGCTCTATTAGTGCTTCAGAAAAGTCGGTCGTAATAAATTTATTAGTTAAGGGAGAGCCAAGTTCTTTTGGATGATTCCTTTGAGACAGTTGAGCATTGTTTTTTACTCTCAATGACTCCTTTTCGATACCTCTAGAAATTTCTATATTTTCAAAAAATCCCTTATCTTTTAATTCAGCAACTTTACTGCTAAAAGTCATTCTCGTATTTTTATTGATCAGAAGGGCCGGCAGAAATTATTTCTTCACTGACATCAAATCTTTCAAAGTTATTTTGAAATAATTTTATTAAGTCAGCAGCGGCAGCATCATAAGCGCCTTTATCTTCCCAGGTTTCGCGTGGATTTAGCAAGTTGCTATCAACTCCTTGAATCGACAGAGGAACTTCAAGATTTAAACCATTAAGCATTTGAGTTTCAACATCATCAAGCTCGCCGTTTTGAACTGCATTAACAATTCTTCTAGTAGTTGGAATATCAAATCTTTTTCCAATCCCATAAGGTCCCCCAGTCCAACCTGTATTTACAAGGAAAACCTTTGAGCCGAAATTTTCGACTCTTTTCATTAGAAGGTCTGCATAAATACCCGCAGGTCGTGGGAAAAATGGTGCTCCAAAACAGGTTGAAAAAGTTGATTCAATATCTGAAGATGACCCAATTTCTGTAGATCCAACCTTTGCAGTATATCCACTTAAGAAATGATAGGCAGCAGCTTCTTTGGACAGTATTGATACTGGAGGCAGGACGCCAGTCAAATCACAAGTTAGGAAGATTACTGTCTTTGGTTCACCAGCATAATTTTCAGGAACTGCTTTTTCTATATGTGTTCTAGGATAGCAACATCTTGAATTCTGAGTTAACGAAACATCTGAGTAATCAGGAATCCCCTCATTTAATACAACGTTTTCTAAAATACTTCCTTCTTTAATGGCTTTCCAAATTACAGGTTCATTTTCCTCAGAGAGATCTATACATTTTGCATAACACCCACCTTCGAAATTAAAAACAGAACCCGGAGACCACCCATGCTCATCATCACCGATCAATGTACATGCTGGATCTGCAGAGAGAGTCGTTTTTCCAGTACCTGAAAGACCAAAAAATAGTGCTACTGAATTTTTATCATTGATATTCGAAGAACAATGCATGGGAAGGATATCTTTGGCAGGAAGAAGAAAGTTTTGTACCGAGAACATTGATTTTTTCATCTCGCCTGCATACTTCATGCCCGCAATAAGGACCTTTTGCTCTTTAAAATTTATGATTACACAACCATCTGAATTAGTCCCATCTGTTTCAGGCACACATTCAAAATTTGCTGCGCTAAGTATTTTCCATTTAGTTTTACCTTTTGGGTTAAATTCATCAGGATCAATAAATATTAATCTTGAGAAAAGGCTCTGCCAAGCTGTTTCAGTTATTACCTCAATTGGAAGATAGTGATCAGGATGAGACCCAACATGAACTTTAGTTAAAAATCTTTCTTTGTCATCTAAATAAGACTCAACTTTTGACCAGAGAGAGTGGAACTTCTCTTCATCAAATGGCCTATTTATTTCTCCCCATTCAATATCATTTTTGGTTGTTTCCTCTTCTACAATATATCTGTCTAGAGGGCTTCTACCAGTTCTTTTCCCCGTTACAACTGTTAGCGCTCCGTTGGAAGCAAGCACTCCTTCTTCTCTCTCTAGAGCTTTAGAAATAAGATCTTTATTTGAAAGTTCAAAAACCATAATTTTTTAAATTTGTCTTTAAATTATACCTTTTTTAGGACTTTAAATACCTTAAGAAGATTAACAAATATAAATATTAAGAAGAAGATTAAGCCCCATTCAGCAAAATTAAAGATAAACCTCCAACCCTCTTCTGCACAGCTAGGACCCCCTTGAAGAGTTTTATAAATACCTCCAAAAAAACCATAAAATTCAATAGTTGTTTCAAGAGGCATTCCACACCCAGACAAATTAGTTAAACCCTCTGAAGAAAGATTTTGAATATATATTTGTCTACTAGTTACACCAACGCCAAAAAATAATGATCCAAAAATAAAAATGTTTTGGAGATTCTTAAAACTATCATTAAATGCTGCAATAAGTGAAAAGAAACCAAATGTGCCAAAAACATATCTTGTTAATATACACAAAGGACATGCATATAAGGCCAAAACAAAATCCATAATCCAGGCAAGAATTATTATGCCAAAAGACAAGATAGCATTATTTAGATGAAATCTTTTTACATAGATTTCCCATAATTTTTCAATAAAATGTAACACTTGTGACATATGATAAATCTTTTGTATTAATAAAAAAATCCTAATGTCATAATAAATAACTAAATGAAAAAAAATTTATATATTGTTGATGGATCTTCGTATATTTATCGAGCTTTCCATGCAATGCCACCTCTAACAACATCATCAGGCAGGCCCACTGGTGCTATAAAAGGTGTATCGAACATGATGATGAATCTTAGAAATGAGAACGATGGTTCTTCTATCATCACAGTGTTTGACGCCAAAGGAAAAACATTTAGAAGCGATATTTATTCTGATTACAAAGCCAATCGGCCCCCCATGCCAGATGAGCTCAGGCTTCAATTAGATCCGATTAAATCAATATGCAAGGCAATAGGGTTTCCTATAGTAGAGATAGAGGGGGTAGAAGCTGATGATGTAATAGCGACCATTGTAAAAATAGCAAAAGAAGAGGGATATAGTTGTGTTATTTCTTCATTAGACAAAGATTTAATGCAGTTAGTTGAGGATCCTGCTGTTTCAATGATAAATACAATGACCAATAAAAAATTTAATGAAAAAGATGTAATCGAAAAGTTTGGAGTTAAGCCTAATCAAATTAGAGATATGCTAGCGCTTGTCGGAGATTCATCTGACAATATTCCAGGTGTTCCAAAAGTGGGACAGAAGACAGCTGCTAAATGGTTAAATGAGTTTGGAGATTTAAAGTCAATTAAAGAAAACGCCCCATCAATCAAAGGAGTTGTTGGAGAGAATCTAAGAAATTCTTTAGATGATTTAGATAGAAATATTAACCTTGTATCCTTAAAGCAAGATGTAGATATTCAAGTTAAGTTTAGCGATCTTTTAAAACTAAATCCTGATGATGATGAGCTTAATAAGATTTTTTCGGAGTTAGAATTCGCAACAGTAAAAAATAATAACGAAAAAAATAAGGAGCAAAAGAAAGATTCAAAATATGAAACAGTTTTGTCTGAAAAAAGCTTAGGGAAATGGGTAAAAAAGATAGACGAATGTAAAGCATTTGCAATCGATACCGAGACCGATTCAGTTAGCACTGTTTCAGCAAATCTTATAGGCATTTCAATTTCTGTAAAAGAAAATGAAGGGTGTTACATCCCTATAGGGCACTCATATGAAAATTGTCCTGAGCAGCTTTCCCTTGACTTTATTCAAAAAAAACTAGGACCCACTATTGAAAAAAATCAAAAAAAAGCTGTCGGCCAGAATTTAAAGTTTGATATTCCAATTTTGTCTCGACATGGCATAAAACTCTCTGAGTTTTTGGCAGACACAATGCTCATGTCATATGTGCTTAATAGCACCGCCACCCGCCATGGGATGGATAGACTCGCTGATTACTATCTTAACTACACAACTACAAAATATACTGATGTAACAGGGACTGCCTCTAAGCAAATTAGTTTTGCAGAGGTACAAATTGATGTTGCAACAGATTATGCAGCCGAGGATGCTGATGTAACGCTAAGACTTTTTAATACTTTATCTGCGTTATTAAGAGAGAAACCAATTCAAGAGAAACTATTAAAAGAAATTGAATATCCTCTTGTGCATGTGCTTTCAAGAGTAGAGCAAAATGGAGCAAAAATAGACAAGAAAAAACTTGGAAATCACTCCAAAGAGCTTGGCGACAAAATTACTGACTTATCTGCCCAAGCTTTCAAAATAGCTGGAGAGGAATTTAATCTTGATTCCCCAAAACAACTCTTAGAAATTTTATATGAAAAGCAGGGATTACCAGTATTGAGAAAAACACCTAAAGGACAACCATCTACCAATGAAGAGACACTTCAAAGGCTATCAGAGGAATATGAACTACCAAAGATAATTCTTCAATATAGAACATTGGCAAAACTAAAATCTACTTACACAGATAGCTTAATAAATATTGAGAATCCTAAAACACAAAGGATTCACACCTCATATCAACAAGCCGTAACGTCAACAGGAAGACTTTCTTCTACAGAACCAAACTTACAAAATATTCCTATTAAAACCGCTGAAGGCAGGAGAATAAGAGAAGCTTTCGTTCCAGAAAAAGGTAACACACTAATTTCTGCTGATTATTCTCAAATAGAACTAAGGATAATGGCTCATTTATCAGAAGATAAAAACCTCACAAATGCTTTTAATAATAATATTGATGTTCATTCTTCAACCGCTGCAGAGGTTTTTGGCGTAGGAATTGAAGAGGTAAATAAAAACCAAAGAAGGAGCGCCAAAGCTATAAACTTTGGTTTAATGTACGGCATGTCCGCTTTTGGACTCACAAGACAGCTGGGAATTACCAGAGCTGAAGCGCAAGCATATTTAGATACTTATTTTGCAAGATATACCGGGGTAAGAGATTACATGGATAATATTAAAGCCAAAGCGAAGAAAGATATGTTTGTTGAGACCATTATGGGAAGACGTCTTTATCTTAATGAAATAAATGCCGCAAATGGATTAAGAAGACAGGCTGCAGAAAGAGCAGCTATTAATGCTCCACTTCAGGGATCTGCAGCAGACATAATTAAAAAGGCAATGCTTGATATTGATAAACTTATTTTAAATGAAATGCCTGATGTAAAAATGATAATGCAGGTTCATGACGAACTAGTGTTTGAATGCCCAAAAGAAAACGCTGACTTAGTGATGGAGAAAATGAAAGAAACTATGGAGCAAACCGTAGAACTAAAAATACCTTTGATTGCCGAAGCAGCTTTTGGCTCAAACTGGAATGAGGCGCATTAGTTAAGCCGCTCTTTCAACTGGAATATATTGCATTTCCTCAGGAAGTAAGATTTTAATTCCATGCATTTCTCTAAGATCACTAATTTTCATTGAAAGATAATCTTCAGGCATCTTGAAGGGCCATTTTTTCTTCATTCTTAAAGCTCTATATATAACCTTACGTTTAATACCTCCAATCTTCCAATATATTTTTATAAAACCAAAAACACCAAACTCTTTATACAAGTCTTTATAAAGTTGCTTTAGCTGCGGAAGATTTTGGTATGAGAGGAGGTAGCTAAGCTTCCACTTACTTCCCCAAAGAACCCAACTATCAAGAATGGCTTCTTGTTCAATAGATATGTCTAAACCAAAGATCACATGTGTACAGTCATGATCTCTAAGAAGAGTGCCGGTTTCCTTGCTATCTTCAAGTATTTCTGTAGATTCAGGAAATGATTTGTAATAGCGCTCTAGGCCCTCTTGGAGAGTTAAATCACATTCTTGTTTCTGATATTCCAGCATTATTCTACAAATTCTAGTATTTTCTTTGAAAGCTTGTCAAAACCCTCATCATCTTTTGATGACGTTACAATGACAGACTTAGAATTAAGCTTTTTCTCAACATCCTTAATAGATCTGGAAATTGCAGAGCTTTTTAGTTTATCGCTTTTAGTTAAAACAGGAATAAATGGGACTTCATATTTATGACAGAACTCCATCATTTGAATATCGCTATTTTTTAGAGGATGTCTTATATCCATAAAGATAATGGCAGCACACAACGATTGCCTTGATGAAAAATAACTATCCAGCAAAGTATCCAGGTTCTTTTTTTTATCAACGGACATTTTAGAAAATCCATATCCTGGTAAATCAACAAGTTTGATTTCGTCAGTGACTTTAAAGAAATTAATTTCTGTAGTTCTCCCTGGTGTTTTGCTCGTTCTTGCTAACTTTTTGTTTTTTGCCAAACAGTTCAGAGCACTTGATTTTCCTGCATTCGATCGCCCTGCCAAAACAAACTCAAAACCTTCATCTGGCGGAGCTTTCTTTATATTTAATACACCCTGCATGAAGGTAGTTTTAGTGAAAATGTTTTGCATTTTTCTGTTTGTTTGAGCCTCTCTTAGGTTTATAATACCGTTTCTAAAATATTTCGTATATTCATAAAATATTTATTAAAGATACAAAATCATGAAAAAAATATTGCTTTCATTATTACTAGTAACTAGCGGACTTGCATACTCATTTGAGCCTGTGCTTGGAAGAGACTATAGCTTGCTTGAAAACCCTTTACCCACCAAACAAGATGGCAAAGTGGAAGTTCTTGAAATCTTTTGGTACGGATGTGGTCATTGTTATGCGATGGAATCAAAAATTAAAGCCTGGAATAAAACAACTCCAGAATATGTGAGCTTTAAAAAGATGCCAGTTACATGGGGTCCAGTGCACCGTCTCCATGCTGCTATGTTTTATACAATTGAGTCTATTGGCTCTGAACAAGATCTACACGCAGCAGTATTTTCAACAATGCATAATGAGAGAAATATATTATCCAGCGAACAGGCTGTGACAAGGTTTTTCGGAAAAGTTGGTGTTCCTTCTTCAGACTTATCAAAGTACTTAAATTCTTTTGGTGTTAAACAAAGAGTAAATAGAGCTGTTGAGCTAACCAAACAACTTAGAGTTGATTCAGTGCCAATGATAATTGTCGATGGTAAATACAAAGTAGCTGCTAGAGATACAGCACTACAAACAGTTGACTATTTAGTTGAAATGCAAAAATCGGAGTCCTAAATAATGAAAAATACTTTATTCCTTTCTTTATTCTTTCTTACAACATTAGCTTTTGCCGGCAAGAAATACGAAGATCAAGTAATTGAAAGAATAACCTGCCCAACCCAGAAATGCGAAGAAGGTCAAACTTTAGATATTGAGATTCCTTCAATGATGGAAGAAACTGCTGCAGAAGATGTTGTAAAAGTAGAGCTGTCTGAGGGATCAGAGCATATTGTAAAAATGCTTAATTCAGGAGAAGGCGGACAAATGATTTTTGAACCTGCTGTAATAAAAGTCTCTGTTGGAGATACTATTCACTTTAAAGCTACAGATGCAGCACACAACTCTGTATCTGTTGATGGTATGGTGCCAGCTGGTGCAGCTAGTTGGGCTAGTCAATTGAGTCAGGATATAAGTGTTACTTTGGATACCGAGGGCGTATACGTCTACCAATGTGACCCTCATCTTATTATGGCAATGGTTGGAGTTATTCAGGTTGGCGAGGCAGTCAATATGGAAGAGATTAGAAGTGCAGCTTCGAGCTATAGTGCGAATTTCTTAATGAATAATGACAGACTTCAAGGCTATTTAAATCAACTGTAAAGACTATCAATTTTTTCCGTTAGCCCTTGCCACGTGCTGAACTCTGGAGGTTTTTCTACATCCTCAAGATCCCAAATTTCTTTATTTGGATTAAACCAAAGAGCTTGAACGCCATAACTAATTGCTCCGTGCATATCATTAATTTTGTGATCACCAATATGCAACAATTCTTCTTTACTAATCCCTAATAGCTCAATTGCTTTATGGAAGTGATTTTCACTTGGCTTGTTTGCACTTACATCTTTTGAAGAAATATTAAATTTAAAAAACTTACTAATACCAATTATTTGAATATTAGCATTACCATTTGTTAGACATCCCAACTTATAAATTTGAGAAAGTTTCTCAATTTCATCCAAAACAGAGGGAAAAAACTCTACCTTATTTCTCTCCTGAAAAAATAATTGAAAAGCACTTTCTGATAGCTCATTTGCAGTTTCTTCATCAGATACACGCTCCTGTATTTTCATTAATAATAATTTTTTTCTGAGTTTCCCAACATCGAATTCGTATGAAGCATCTTCAATAATAAGCTTTTCTCTTATTAGTTTGAATTCTTCCCAAGATCCCCACTCTAATTTTCCAATCTTGTCCTCTATAAATTTTCTGGTTTTCATCTCAGCATTTATTAATACTGGTTTTACATCCCAGAATGTGTCATCAAGGTCAAAAGTTATGGCTTTAATTTTTTCACTCATGTTTATTTTTTTGCTCTTGGGTGTGACTTATCATAAATCTTAACAAGATGTTGATAATCTAAGTTTGTATATATTTGAGTGGTTGATAAAGAACTATGGCCTAATAGTTCTTGTATTGACCTTAGGTCTCCAGATGATTCAAGCATGTGAGTTGCAAAGCTATGCCTAAGCATATGTGGATTAATAGGAGGAAGTCCTTGTTTTATTGCAAGCTTTTTTAAGCGAAGTTGGATACTACGCGTTGTTAGTCTGCCCCCAGTTTTATTAACGAATAGCGCTCCATCTTTATTAGTTATTTTCTTTCTTTCTTCTAACCAGTTATCAATCGCACTAATGGCAAATCTTCCCAAAGGAACCAACCGAGTTTTCGATCCTTTACCAACGACTCTTAAAAAATCCTTACCTTCCTCAAAATCATGGATATTTACATTAACTGTTTCAGAAACCCTTAATCCTGAGGAATACATTAATTCTATTATCGCTAAGTCCCTTATTTCTATAAATGAGGTAGGTTTAAAATCTAACAATCTATTAATTTGTTCAGGTGTCAAAGTCTCAGGAAGTTTCTTTTCCATCTTTGGCCCCGAGATAAGTTCAAATGGGGACTGATTAATTCTGTGATTCTTTTGAAGATATTTAAAAAAACCTTTAATAGAAGACAGGTGTCGCTGAATGCTTCTTGCACCGATATTCATAGAATAGAGAGAGCCTATCCATGAACTGCATATTTCTTCAGATATACCATTTAATTTATTAATTTTGTTAGATATAAGAAAGTTCCTAAATTTCAAAATATCCCTTTTATACGCTTTTATGGAATTATCTGAAAGATTTTTAATATCTTTTAAAAAAACTAAATAGTCATCAATAAGATTATCAATGAAGAATTTTTTAGACATTAAGTTGGAAAAGTCTTTAGTTTGGCTTCTGCTATATCTCTTATAAACTCAATAAAAGTTGTATCCTCATCTCCTAGATATCTAGTTTTGTCTTTCGAGCCAATAAGCAGCAACCCAATTTTATTCTTGTTTTTAAAAACGCTTATTACAACTGACTTAATTGAATCATCTCCAAAAAGGATTTGAATTTTCTCATTAGCAAAACTACCATATTTTGTTTCACCTACAGAAAAATTCATTCCTGTGCTTTCCTCAAGACTATTCATTTCACTATTAGTAAAAAATTTTAAATAGGCTGCATCAACGTCAAATATTTTTTTTAAACTTTTTGGCATTAATTCAATTAATGCGCCTTCATCCTCTGCAGTAACTACTTTTAAAACTAAGGCTTTTGATTTTGAGAACAAGTCTTCATTTTCGGAAGCATTCGATAAGAAAACTGAGAGACTATCAAGAAGATCTTTTTGTTCATTTCTTAGCTTTCTTACCTGTCTTTCAAGCAAAGATTCGGCTTTTCCAGGCGAGTGTTTAAAACTAAGCTCGCTGACTATTGATTCCCTGGTAAGAAAAAAATCAGTGTTTTTTAAAAGATAGAGCTCAACTTCTTTTGCTGATATTTCTTTAGTCATTTTCTAATATTTATAGGAATCCTCTTTAAAAGGACCTTCCTTAGGAACATCAATGTAATTAGCTTGTTCATCAGTTAGCTTTGTAACAACACCTCCAAACCCTTGAACCATAAGAGCAGCAACCTCTTCATCAAGCTTTTTAGGTAAAACTTCAACCTTTATTAAAGCTTTTTTCTTTTCCTCATCATTAATTTTTGCAAAACTTTTCTCATATAAATGCATTTGAGCAAGCACTTGATTGGCGAATGAGCCGTCCATAATCCTGCTTGGATGGCCAGTAGCATTTCCTAGGTTTACAAGTCTTCCTTCTGCTAGTAAGAGTATATAGTTTTTACTTGTAAGATCAGGCTCCTGATCAGGTGAACAATCTCTAAAGACTCGGTGAACCTGAGGTTTTATCTCCTCCCAATACCAAACATCTTTCATATAAACAGTATCTATTTCAGTATCAAAGTGACCAATATTACAAACTACTGCTCCATTTTTAAGAGAATTTAGAATTGCTGAATCGCAAACATTAACATTTCCAGTTGTTGTAACCAAAATATCAGTATCTTGAAGAAGATCTTTATTAATATCATCTTCTTTTCCAGTAACATTTCCATCCTTGTAGCATGAAACAAGTGAGAATCCATCCATGCACGCCTGCATAGCGCATATGGGATCAGTTTCAGTTACTCTAACAACCATTCCTTCTTGAGCTAAGCTAGCTGCCGAGCCTTTACCTACATCACCATACCCAATTACTAGTGCTTTCTTTCCGGATAAAAGCATATCTGTAGCTCTCTTTATTCCATCATTAAGGCTATGCCTGCAACCATATTTATTGTCGTTTTTCGATTTTGTTACTGAGTCGTTTACATTTATTGCAGGAACCTTTAACTCTCCTTTCTCTAACATTTTTTTTAGCCTGTAGACGCCTGTAGTTGTCTCTTCAGAGATGCCATGAATTGTTTCTAGCATCTCAGGATACTTTGTGTGAACCATGTGAGTTAAATCACCACCATCATCTAAAATCATATTTGCATCCCATGGCTCACCATCTTTAAGAATAGTTTGTTCTATACACCAATCAAATTCTTCGTCAGTTTGACCTTTCCAAGCAAAAACAGGTATACCTCTCTCTGCCATTGCTGCAGCAGCATGATCTTGAGTGGAGAAAATATTGCAACCCGACCATCTAATTTCTGCACCTAGGTCTATTAAGGTCTCCATTAATACTGCTGTTTGGATTGTCATATGAATACAACCCATTATCTTTGCACCTGATAATGGTTGCTCCTCTTTATATTTTTCTCTGAGCGCCATTAATGCAGGCATTTCGTTTTCAGCAAGAGATACCTCTCTTCTTCCAAACTCTGCTAAGGTAATATCTGCTACTTTATAATCTTTTTTCATAACTTAATCCTAAAATAAATCCAATCTTTCATATGGAAGACTGTCCCTGCCAAAATGTCCATATAGTGTAGTTTCAGTTAAATCTAGCTCGAATAAGCTAAATTTATCTATTATCCCCTTAGGGGAGAGATCCACATTTTCTTTTATCCAATTTGCAAGATCGGGTCTAACTTTTCCATCCGCATAAACATAAACACTTGTTGGCTCAACAACACCAATAGCATAACTTAATTGCACTGTTGCATTAGAAGCTCTACCACTTGAAACAATATTTTTTGCTAGATATCTAGCCATATAAGCGCCAGATCTATCTACCTTGGTGCAATCTTTTCCTGAAAAAGCTCCACCACCATGAGGAGCATAACCTCCATATGTATCAACAATTATTTTTCTACCAGTTAAACCAGTATCTCCATCTGGCCCCCCAATAACAAACCTCCCAGTTGGATTAATAAGAAACTCGGTAGAGTTAAGATCTTCTTTTATTTCATCTCTAATTATTTCTTCTATTTTTTTTCTAACATACTCAATATCAACATCCTCTGCATGTTGAGTGCTACAAACTATTTTTTCAATATTTTTAGGCTTATTAATATCATTGTAGGTAAGAGTTACTTGGCTTTTGTTGTCTGGAAGGATCCATACATGATTTTTTCTTTCATCTTGAACCCGTTCTAATATTTTGTGACATAAATAAATAGCCATTGGCATATAATTTTCGGTTTCTAAGCAAGCATATCCAAACATAAGGCCTTGATCGCCAGCACCAAAATTGTCAGTACCTAAGGCTATATCTGGAGACTGACCATGCAGCTCATTATAGATATTTAAACGCTCATGATGGAAACCATCTTGCTCATATCCGATTTTTGCTACAACATTCCTTATTATTTTTTCTATTTCACCTTTATCGAAATTATTGCTTTTATATTCACCAGCTATCGTAACCATATTTGTAGTCACAAGAGTCTCTATTGCAGCTCTATGAGAAATATTTTTTGATAAAAGAAAGGTAGCAACTGAATCTGAAATTAAGTCAGCGACTTTATCAGGATGACCAATGCTTACGCTTTCGCTAGTAAATTCGTATTCCATAAGTTTAATTATTGAATTCTACCCTTTTGTGTTGGATGTATGTATATAAATCTAGACAAATTCATATTATTATAACGATACTTTAACTTTAAGAATAAAAGTTGGACAATAAAGACTTAGCAAACGCGATAAGATTCCTTTCAATTGATGCTGTGCAAGCAGCAAAATCTGGACATCCTGGCATGCCAATGGGCATGGCTGATATAGCCGTATCTCTTTGGAAAAATAATTTAAAGCATAACCCTTCTAATCCTAAATGGATTAATAGAGACAGGTTTGTTCTTTCAAACGGTCATGGTTCGATGTTGCTTTATAGCCTTTTACATTTAACAGGATATGACCTTAACATCAATGATTTAAAAGACTTCAGAAAACTTAAATCAAAAACACCGGGTCATCCCGAGTATGATATCGATATTGGAGTTGAAACAACCACTGGCCCACTTGGACAAGGAATTGGGAATGCTGTAGGAATGGCTCTTGCCGAAAAGAGTCTCGCAGCAACATTTAACAAAGAAGATATAAAAATAATAGACCATTTTACTTATGCTTTTCTTGGCGATGGCTGTTTAATGGAAGGTATTTCTCATGAGGTTTGCTCTTTTGCAGGAACACACAAACTTGGAAAACTCATATGTTTTTATGATCAAAATGGAATATCTATAGATGGAGAAATTGATCTATGGTTTACCGATAATACAAAACAAAGGTTTGAAAGCTATGGGTGGCATGTAGTTGAAATTGATGGCCATGATATAGATGAAATTAATAAAGCTACTGATGAAGCTATGCAAGAAACTGAAAGACCATCAATGATTTGCTGTAAGACAACTATTGGATTTGGCTCGCCAAATAAATCAGGAACTGCTGGAGTTCACGGAAGTCCATTAGGTGACGACGAAATTGAAATAACCAGGAAAGAGCTTAATTGGGAGTATGCCCCTTTTGAAATACCTGAAGATATTTACGATGCCTGGAATGCAAAAGATGAGGGCGCCAAAAAAGAAAAAGCCTGGGAAGATCTAATGGAAACTTATAAACAAAAATATCCTGAGGAATCCAATGAATTGGAGAGAAGATTTAATTCAGAGATGACTCATAAATTTAATGAAAGATTCGATGACTTTTTAAGAGATTGTTCATTACAAGAAGATCCGATCGCAACCAGAAAAGCATCTCAAATTTGTCTTGATCATTTTTGTGCTGACTTACCTGAGCTAATTGGTGGTTCTGCCGATTTAACAGGATCTAATAATACTTTTTCTAAACATAACACTGAACTTACTCCCGACAATCCTAGCGGATCACATATTTACTATGGCGTAAGAGAGTTCGGCATGGTTACTATCATGAATGGAATGAGTCTCCATGGTGGTATTAGGCCATATGGAGGAACCTTCCTAGTTTTTATGGATTATGCAAGAAATGCAGTTCGCTTATCTGCAATGATGAGTCTGCCAAATATATATGTCTTTACTCATGATTCAATCGGCTTAGGTGAGGATGGTCCAACACATCAACCTATCGAACATTTGGTTACTCTCAGAGCAACGCCAAACTTATACAATTGGAGGCCAGCTGATCTTAAAGAAACAGCAGTAGCATGGAAAGAGTCAATTTTATCAAAATCTCCAAGCTGTCTTATCCTCAGCAGACAAGGTCTTCCGCAGATCAAAATGAGTGAAGACAAGATTAGTAATATCTCTAAGGGTGGATATTTAGTTCAAAATGATGAAGATGCAGAGCTAAACATTATATCCTCTGGAAGCGAACTACAATTAGCCATTCAAGCAGCTAAAGATCTTGATCAGTCGGGTATAAAGGTAAATGTGGTTTCGATGCCATGTTTAGATAGGTTTCTTGAGGCGGATTTAGAATATCAAAATAAAGTGATCCAAAAAGATTTGCCATCCATTGTGGTTGAGGCTGCCCATCCAAACTCATGGTATAAAATTTTAGGAAGAGATGACCTTGTAATTGGGATGACAACATTTGGGGAGTCTGCACCTGCAAAAATGCTCTTTGAGGAGTTCGGCTTTACAGCAGGGAATATTGTTTCAAAGGCAAAAAAACTTTTAAATAAATGAGATTACTAAAAGACCAAGATCTTAGTAATAAGAATGTGGTTGTGAGATTAGATTTAAATGTTCCCATTCAAGACAAGCAAATTATAGATTCAACCAGAATCATTTCTTCAGTACCTACAATAAAATATCTCGTAAATAAAAATTGTAAAGTCCTTTTAACATCACATCTTGGCAGACCTGAGGAAGGAAAGTTTGATGAAGATTTATCAATGTCTCCGGTCGCTAAAAAATTATCTGAAATCTTAAATCATGAGATTGATCTTATTGATTCCCTAGACAGTGGCGATATTTTTAATACAACTCAAATACAACTATTAGAAAATTTAAGATTTCTTATCGGTGAAAAAGACAATAATGAAAAGTTAGGTAATCAGCTAGCAAATAAAGGAGATGTTTATATATTTGATGCCTTTGGGACTGCTCACCGTAAACAGGCTTCCACACACTCAGCTATTCAACAAGCAAAGTTTTCATGTGCTGGACTTCTCTTAGAGAAAGAGATTAATTCACTTAATAAAGCTTTAACCTCTATTGAAAACCCATTCACTGCTGTAATCGCAGGTTCAAAGATTTCAACAAAGCTTGAACTTATAGCTCATTTAAACTCAAAAGCAGATTTCATTGTTGTTGGCGGCGGGATTGCTAACACCTTTCTGAAATCTCAGGGCTTCGATGTCGGAGAATCTTTGGTTGAAAATGACATGATTGAAATTGCTAAAGAGCTTTTTAATTCCGACAAAATAATATTACCTAATAAAGTCATTGTTGCTGATTCAATTGATAGCAATTCCTCAACTACTAAAAATATAGATTCTGTTAGTGGCTCGGATAAGATTTTTGACATTAATTTAACTAGCAATATGTCGGAAATCCTTAAGAACTCAAAAACTATTTTATGGAATGGACCAATAGGAGTTTTTGAAAAAGAGCCTTTTCAGAAAGGCACACATCAATTAGCTAAAACTATTGCAGGGTCTAAGGCTTTTTCACTTGCTGGAGGTGGAGAAACTATAGCTGCTATAAATAAATTTATTAATAAAGATGAGGTATCATACTGTTCAACAGGTGGAGGAGCTTTTTTAGAATATATGGAAGGTAAATTACTCCCATCAATTGAGGCTTTAGGAGGCTAAAAATGTCATTAGAAGAAATTGCGAATTATATAGTTTCAGACGGTAAAGGAATTCTTGCCGCAGATGAAAGTAATCCAACATGCGGCAAAAGATTTAATTCTATTGAAGTAGAAAATTCTGAGAATAATAGAAGAGATTATAGAGAGATGCTTTTTAGATCAAAAGGTATGAAAGGTAATATTGGTGGAGTAATTTTATTTGATGAAACTCTGAGGCAGGATGCCAAAGATGGCACTTCCCTTAAAGAATTAATCATTAATTCGGGCGCCCTTCCCGGCATTAAGGTTGATAAGGGCTTAGTACCTCTGGTTGATGGATCAGATGAAGTAGTGACTCAAGGATTGGATGGGCTCGATGAAAGATGTTCCGAATATGATTCTTTAGGAGCAAAATTTACAAAGTGGCGTGCAGTAATAAAAATCGGAGATAGCATGCCATCTGATGATTGTATTAATGCAAATGCAAAAGCATTAGCAGATTATGCTGCAATTGCTCAATCTAATAATATGGTGCCAATAGTTGAACCTGAAGTTTTAATGGATGGCGACCACTCAATTGATCTTTCTTTTGATGCTTGCGCAAGATCTTTTCAAGCTTTATTTGATGCTCTAGAAAATAATGGTGTAAACATAAAAGGGACCATATTAAAACCAAGCATGGTTACTCCAGGCTCGCTATCTGAAAAAGTAGCAATCAGAGAAGTGGCTGAAATGACAGTAAGGTGCCTCAAAGAGAATATTCCTTCAGACCTTCCCGGAGTTGCTTTTTTATCAGGAGGGCAAACAGAGCTTGAGGCGACAGCTCATTTAAATGAAATGAATAAAATAGGTGAGTTTCCATGGAAACTTAGCTTTTCATATGGGCGAGCCCTTCAGCAAAGTGCTCTGAAATCCTGGTCAGGACAAAGCGAAAATATCTTCATAGCTCAAGATGAGCTATCTCACAGGGCTGAAATGAATAAACTAGCAGCACTTGGACAATGGGATATCAAACTTGAAGATAGATAACGAGTGATTGCTACCGTCCAAAGAGTTTCAGAAGCAAAAGTTGAGATAAACAACAGCATCTATTCTGAAATTGGAGAAGGAGTATTAATACTTTTGTGTGTTGAAAGAGATGATGACTCTAAGCAAGCAATAAAAATGTCAGATAAAATATTGAATTTTTGCATTTTAGAGGGAGATAGCGGCATAATGTCTGCTAGTTTGAGGGAGTTAGAAGAAGATGTGATGATAATAAGTCAATTTACCCTTGCTGCAATTACAAATAAAGGCAACAAACCAAGCTTTCACAAAGCAGCCAAACCAAGCAAAGCAAAAGAAATATATGATCAATTTGTTCAGATCTTTAAGGACTCATCTTTAAATGTTCAAACTGGTAAGTTTGGTGAGATAATGAATATAACCTTAACAAATAAAGGCCCAATAACTTTTAATTTTAGGACGTAAAAATGGTTAAAAATATTTCAATTTTTTGTGGAGCACATGAGGGTACAAATCCTAACTATGCATTGGAGGCAAAAAAGATAACGGCGTTACTTTCAAAAAAAGGAGTAGATGTTGTTTTTGGTGGAGGCAATGTTGGCATTATGAAAATTATCTCTGATGAGGCAAAGGATAATAATTCAAAAGTCACCGGCATAACCATGGAATCTCTTCATAACCTTGAGCTTACAAATCCAAGAATTGATGACTTAGTAGTTACTCATTCACTACTAGAAAGAAAGGATGAATTTATGAAAAGATCTGATGCTTTTCTCGTCCTTCCAGGAGGAGTTGGTTCACTAGATGAGCTAGCAGAAATTTTAGCAAGCAACCAGCTAGGCATAATTAACAAACCAGTCGGGCTATTAAATACAGATGGATATTATGACCATCTAATTGCGTGGTTTGAAAAAGCTGTTAACGAGGGTTTTATAACTCAGGCAAATCTTGATGAATTAATCATTACTGATAATTGTGAAGAAATGGTTGAGAGAATACTCGAAGAAAAAAGTGAATCCTCAAAAGATTGGAAAGGCAGATTAGGTCTTTAATCTTTATCCTTAGAAATAAGAATACCGAGCTCAAATAACATCCACATAGGCAACGCTAAAAAAACTTGAGATAAGATATCGGGCGGCGTTAGAAACATACCAATGATAAAAAATAAGATTATGAAATACGGCCTAGATTTTCTTAAAGTTTTTTTTGTAAATATACCAAGCCTTACTGAAATAATTGTAAAGATCGGAACCTGAAAAGCGATACCAAAACCAATAATTATTTTGATAGCAAAATTAAAAAACTGGCTTATGTCCGTCATTATCTTTACAGATTCAGGAGCTGTGTTTATAAAGAAATTTATCAGGACTGGAACAACAATATAAAACGCAAAGATAGCTCCTAAATAAAAGAGTATAAAAGAGCTTATTGCAAAAGGAAGCATCACCTTTTTTTCACCATCTAGAAGGCCAGGCTTTGCAAATGACCATATCTGATAAATGATGTAAGGTATTGATATAAGGATACTTATTGATAATATTAATTTAATTGGAACAATAAATGGTGACCCTACACCAATGGCAATTAAATCAGAAGATTCGGGCAAAGATTCTATGAGAGGTTTTGAGAATAAGACATAAATATCATCAGCGAACGGGAACATGAAAACTAATAAAACCAAGCAGAAAATTAGAGCCTTGATTAAGCGATTACGAAGTTCAGATAAATGACCGATTAGATTATTTTCCTCCATCATTATCCTCACTTTCCTCTAGTTCAAGTTCTTGTAATTTCATATCATTAAAAATATCTTTTTTGATTTCTTCTGTCCCAATTTCATTATTTATTTCATTAGAAATCTTTTCATATTGGGATCTAAGTTTTGACCAAATTTGAATAAAGAACTTTGTAACCTCAGGTAATCTTTTTGGCCCTACAAGCAAGAGCGTCAGAACAAGTAGTGTTAATAATTCAGGGAAGCCTATTTGAAACAAGTTGCGATTAATTAATTATTATTTTGTTGATCGTCTTCACTATCATCTTTCATGGATTTCTTAAAACCTTTTAACCCAGCACCAAGATCGGAACCCAAAGTTCGGATTTTTTTGCTACCAAAAAGCAGCAAGGCAATTGCAAGAATTAAAAGTATTTCCCATGGACCTGAAAACATACTTTTATCTTAACCTTTTTGAAAATAAATATAAATCAATTTAAGTACAAGAAAAACATTGTTACTCCTAATAAGCCAATCAAGAAGTATGAAATGTTTTTCAATTTTTTAATTCTTTTATCTAACTCAACCATGAGGTCATTGTTTCTATTAGATGAAATATTAATATTTCTGATTTCATCAATAATTTCAAAAAACATTCCCGGCGTATCTTTGATGCTTTCCAAGATCTCTTCTTTATTTTCAAAGATGTAGTTTTTGAGTTTTGTAGGATTAAATTGTTCACTTATCCAGTTTTCTAAATACGGTTCAGCTAAACCCCAGAAATCTAAAGCAGGATAAATTTGCCTACCCATTCCTTCGATATGAATTAAGGTTTTTTGTAACAAAACTAAAGATGGCTGAATAGATAAACCATACTCTCTAGTACTTTCAAATAAATATAGTAAAAGTTTGCCAAATTCTATTTCAGACAGTGGCTTTTCAAGAATTGGCTCACAACAAGCTCTCAATGTATTTTCCAAATCACTAATATTTGAATTTTTGTCTACCCAACCTGCATTTATGAAGAGCTTTGCAAGAGAATGATACTGTTCCTTGATAACGGCTTGAAGCATTCTAGCAAGCGTATACCTTTCTTCATTCGTTAATGAGCCACAAATAGCGCAATCTACTGCTACATAACCAGCATTTTCAGTATTTCTCTTATCTACAAATATATTTCCTGGATGCATATCTGCATGAAAGAAATTGTCTCTGAAGACCTGGTCTAAGAAGATTTGGACACCATTTTCAGCCAATTTCTTCTTATCTACCCCTGCTGCATCAATTTTATCTATATCAGTACAAGGAATTCCTTCAATTTCCTCTAAAACAAGCATCTTAGAGGTAGACAAATCCCAATAAACTTCAGGAATATATAGTATTTTTGAACCACTAAAGTTTTTTCGAGTAAGGTTTGTGTTTGAAGCCTCTAATTTTAAGTCCAGCTCTTTAATAATAGTCTTCTCATAATCTCTCACAACTTCAAGCGGCTTAAGCCTTTCTGAATCTTTAAAAGTTATTGAAAAGATAGAGGCAAAAGACTTTAAGAGACTCACATTTCTTTCGACTTCTCGTTTTATACCTGGCCTCAATATTTTTATAACTACCTTCTTTGAATTATCTTTAAGCGTTGCCTTATGAACTTGAGCAAGAGAAGCAGCCGCAAAAGGAGATTCGTCAAAATCTTGAAAGAAATCTTCAATTGGGCCACCAAGCTCAGATTCGATGATCTTTCTCGACTTGTCGCTACTAAAAGGCTTACATTGATCAGTTAATTTTTGAAGCTCTTTGGCTAAATTAATAGATAAAAGATCCGTTCTGGTAGATAAAAGTTGACCAAACTTTATGAACATAGGACCCATTGATTCAAGGCTTAGTCTGAGTTTGCGACCAAATTTTTCTGAGTCTTTATCTAAAAAAATTAAGTTGAACCATAGGACTCTTGAAATTATCTTCAGCCCTCCCAAAAAAAGATTGATGATAGTCATTTAATTCTTTTCTGCAACATGAATGGCAACTATTCCATTAAGCAAGTTATAAAATTTACAATCTGTAAAGCCAGCTTTAAGTATTTTCTCTTTTAATTTTTCCTGATCAGGATGCATTCTAATTGATTCAGCTAGATATCTATAACTATCAGAATCATTAGCAAATATGCTTCCCATAACCGGCATTACATTGAAAGAATACCAATCATATATTTTACTGAAGGCAGCATTCTGAGGCTTAGAGAACTCTAGGATTATCAACTTTCCATTATTGGCAAGACATCTATACATTTCTGATAAACCCTTTTCTTTATCAGTAAAGTTCCTTAATCCAAAGGCAATTGTTGTAGTGTCAAAATACTCATCACCAAAAGGGAGTAGTTCGCCGTTTAGCTGACAAAAGGAAGTATTTTTGAAAAAGTTTTCATCAACTGATCTCTTCTTTCCATAAACTAGCATCTCTGCATTTATATCAGCTACTGTGATTTCTGCATCTGGAAAGTTAAGATGAATTTCTTTTGCAATATCAGCAGTTCCTCCCGCAAGATCAAGAACTTTACTATCAGGCTTAACCCCTGCAAGTTCAATCATTATTTTTTTCCAAAATCTATGAAGTCCAAATGACATGACATCATTCATAAGATCATAATTTTCTGCAACAGAAGTAAAAACCGAGTTTACTTTTTCTTGTTTTTCCTCCATAGAAACCTTTTCAAAACCGAAGTGGGTGTCTTTATTCATTATTTGTAAAACTTATATAATTATTGTATCTGCTTTCTGCAATATTGCCTTTTGATACTTGATCAATAACGTTGCAGCCAACACCATTTATATGATTACAATTTTTGAACTTACAAGACAATGCAGCTTCTCTAATTTCAAAAAACCCTTTTAAGACTTCATCTGGACTAAATTTCTCAATTTCTATGTCTCTGACACCAGGAGAATCTATGATTTCTATTTTATCTTTAACATATAAGGAAGATACCGAAGTGGTATGAACACCCTTAGACTTATTAAGTTCTTTAGTTTTTAAATTAATACCAAGCAACTTTGAAGAGATTGTTGATTTGCCTGAGCCAGATTTCCCAACAAAAATAGTAGTTTTATTTTCAAGAAATCTTCCAATATCAGACAACCCTTCTCCTGATTTGCCTGAAACTTTAAACATCTTAATCCCAAGACTCTCATAAATATTGCAAGCTTCTTTAAATTCCTCATCGCCGGTTAAATCTATTTTGTTTACAACTATTAATGGATCTATTCCTGCAGCAGCAGAGAGAACCAACCACTTATCAATAAATATTTTTGGAGTAAGTGGTACAGGTGATAACAAGATAGCAATATTTGTAACATTAGCTGCAAAAACTTTCTTTTTACCTCTATGGAATCTTTTCAGTGATGTTTTTCTTTGAACTTTATTTAAGATCTTTCCTTTTACTTCTAAGCTATCTTGGAGAGGAACTATTTCAACGAAATCACCAACGACAATATCTTGATCTTTGGGTGTCTTGCAGGGGATTTTAAATTCTCTTATCTCTACAAGGCATGAGTTTGAGTAAAACTCAACCACTCTGCCAATTTGAACTTTTTCCATATAGAGCACAAAATACACTATTAAGAGAGTTTTACAAAAAATGAAAGCTAATAAATCCGATAACAACTTAATATGGGTTGACCTTGAAATGACAGGCCTAGACCCTGAGAAAGAAAAGATAATTGAAATAGCTACGATAATCACTGACTCAGATTTAAACATTATTGCCGAAGGCCCTAATATAGCTATTCATCAAAGCAATGAGTTGCTTGAAAATATGGATGAATGGAACGTAAACCAACATACTTCATCTGGTCTCATAGACGCAGTTAAAACAAGCATAATTAGTGACAAGGAAGCTGAGCTAGAGACTTTAGATTTTATCTCAAAATATGTGCCAGCAAGAAAATCTCCAATGTGCGGAAATACTGTTTCTCATGACAGAAGATTTCTTAGCAAATATATGCCCGAGCTAGAGAACTACTTTCACTATAGGCACATAGATGTTTCTTCGGTAAAAGAATTAATTGTTAGATGGATGAATCAGGCGCAGTCATATCAGAAAAATAGTAACCATAGAGCCTTAGATGATATTAAGGACTCAATCAACGAATTAAAGCACTACAAGAAACTTCTTTTTGAAGAGTAAGAATTTTAGTCAGTTTTTTTTGCGGGCTGAATGTTGAGAGGAAAAGGACTGACCTGGCTGGACGTTTTCTTAATTTTAGCTTCTCCTGACTCAATCACCTCATCAATCCTTTGAATAGCTCCAATTGGAATATAGCTTCTTTTAACCTTATTAAATTCTGTTTTAAGTTTTTCTGAACTAGGATCAACGACAAGCTGATCATCATTGGTAAATATGAACTCTTCAACCTCCAGGAAGCCATACATATCGCTTTGAAAAATCTGTTTTGCAAAGATTTCATAGATTTCTCCAAGCTGAATAAATATAATCTTATAAATTTTTTTGTCCTTCATATAAATTATGCATGTCTTAAAAGTTATTTTAAAACACTTGAGGTCAGAAATGATAGATAATTAGTATATGAAAAAGAAGCTTTTCGTTAAAACTCATGGTTGTCAGATGAATGAATATGATTCTGCAAAAATGATTGATCTTCTCCAAGAGAAAGAAGACTTTGAGTTAGCTGAATCTGAAGAGCAGGCCGATCTATTAATTTTGAACACATGCTCAATAAGAGAAAAAGCTCAAGAAAGAGTTTTTCATCAGATTGGGAGATGGAGAAAAATAAAAGAAAAAAATCCTGATTTAAAAATTGCTATAGGGGGCTGTGTAGCCTCTCAGGAAGGGGAGAAAATTATTAAACGCGCACCATCAGTTGATATAGTTTTTGGACCACAAACACTTCACAAACTTCCCGGTCTTTATAATGAAAAAGAGAGGAGTAATGAAAATCAGATTGATATCTCATTTCCAAAATTAGAAAAGTTTGATCATCTTGCATCTCCAAAAGCCGAGGGCCCATCAGTTTTTGTATCAATAATGGAGGGGTGCAATAAGTACTGCTCATTTTGTGTTGTACCAAAGACAAGAGGTCACGAAGTCTCAAGAGATTTTAAAGACATTTTAAATGAGGTTTCTAAACTAGCAGATCAAGGAGCCAGAGAGATACATTTCCTTGGACAAAATGTTAATAATTTTAAAGGTATGCACAACGGAGCGAAATCCTCACTTGCAAAGTTAATAGAAGAAGCAGCTAAAATTGAGAATATTGAAAGGATAAGATTTACCACAAGCCATCCACATGAATTTAAAGAAGACTTAGTTGAGGTTTATGGCAAGGTTCCTGAGTTAGTTAGTCATGTTCATTTACCAATCCAGAGCGGATCAGATAGAATCTTAAAATTAATGAGAAGAAGATACAATGTTGATAAATACATGGATCTAATTAGTCGCATTAAATCTGTAAGACCTGAAATGAGTTTCTCATCTGATTTTATTGTTGGCTTCCCAGGTGAAACAAAGGAAGACTTCAAAGATACTATGGATGTTATTAATGAAGTCCAATTTGATGAATCTTTTAGTTTTATCTACAGTCCTAGACCAAATACCACTGCTGCAGATATGTCAGATGATGTTTCTAGAGAAGAAAAAAAAGAACGCCTCTCAATTTTACAGACAAGACTTAGCCAGCTTTCATTTGGCTATAGCAGAAAAAAGGTTGGATCAATCCAAAATTGTCTTGTAATGGGTCAATCAAAAAGAGATCCTGGACAGCTCCAAGCAAGGACGATATGTAACCGGGTTGTAAATTTTTCTGCAAATAATGTTGATTTAATTGGACAATTAATTAATATTCAAATTATAGATGCTTTACCACACTGCCTTAGAGGGACTCTTCATAATTAATGCCTGATAAAGAGAGCCCGAAAAATCTTATTCTTTCTCCACCAGATGCAAATGTCTTGGTGAGATTTGTTGGTGAGTTAAATGGAAACATAAAGTTTATTGAGAAGTCTTTTAAAGTTAAAGTTTTCCAAAACGGAAATAAATTGAAGATAACTGGGCACGATGAAGATGTTAAATTAGCATCAGATGCGCTTAAGAAGCTTTATGAAGCTGCTGGTAAGGGAGCTGAAATCACTAAAGAGACTCTTCATCTTTGCATACAAGAAGTCAAGGAAGATTCCTCCAGTCAAGACTATGAAGACATAATAATTAAGACTCCAAAGAAAACTATTAAACCCAGATCAATTAATCAATCAAAATACATTCAAAGCATTAAACATAATGAAATTAATTTTGGAATTGGGCCTGCAGGAACAGGAAAGACTTTTCTTGCCATGGCATTAGCTATTGAGTTTCTTCTTGATAAGAAAGTTGAAAAGATTGTGTTAATTAGGCCAGCAGTTGAAGCAGGCGAGAAGTTAGGATTTTTACCTGGTGACCTTTCTCAAAAAGTAGATCCATATCTAAGACCTCTTTATGATGCAATGTATCAAATGATAGGTTTTGAAAAATCAGAGAGGTTAATGAATAGAGAGATTATAGAGATAGCACCTCTTGCATACATGCGAGGGAGGACTCTTAATAACTCTTTTATTATTATGGATGAAAGTCAGAATACAACCACAGAACAAATGAAAATGTTTCTTACCAGAATGGGTTTTGGCTCTTATGCAGTCATTAATGGCGATCTAACACAAATAGATCTTCCAAAGAATATATATTCTGGGCTTAAAGATGCTGTTGACCTCCTAGATGGAACAGATGGAATAGGTTTTACGAGATTTAACTCAAAAGATGTGGTTCGACATCCTTTAGTAAAGAAAATAGTAGATGCATACGATAAAAGGTTAGAAGAAAATTGAGCCTAAACATTTCCGACCCAAATAAATTTTTATCTAATAGTCAGCTTCAAGCTATGAAAGAAGTTGCTGACATAGTCTTTTGTGAGAGAGAAAAAACAAATAAGAAAATAAATGTAAAGATTGTTTGCAATACAGAAATGCAAGAGCTGAATAAGACATTTAGAAATAAAGATAAAAATACTAATGTGCTTGCATTTGTAAACGATGATGAGTCCAAAGAACAGACTCAAGAATTTGGGGATATTGCAATATGTTATCCTTATCTTGAAAAAGAGGCAGCATCGCAAGGAAAAAGTATTAACGATCACATTAGTCATATGCTCATTCATGGGATTCTTCATATTTTTGGTCATGACCATACTAAAACGACACAAAGAAAAGATATGGAAAAAGAAGAGATAAGAATCTTAAAAAAACTAAAAATAGGCGACCCTTATTTAATATGAATAAAATAATAAAAAATAAGGAAGATGCGCCCTCCTCTTTTTATCAAAGGTTCCGAGCTTTTGTAAGAAATATTCTTTTTATCAAACCAAAAAATATAGAAGATGTTACAGAGGTTCTAGAAAGCTCTCTATCATCAGATATTATTGATGAGGTTGCATTCTCTATTGCTGAAAATGCAATTAAATTAAGAGCAACCTCCGTTAAGGAAATAATGATTCCAAAAGTTGAAATGGTAAATATCTACATTGATGATTCATCTGAGAAACTTCTTGAGACTGTAATTGAATCTGGCCATTCAAGATATCCAGTCATAAATGAAAAAAAGAAGAAGGTGGAAGGAATCCTTTTAGCAAAAGACCTATTGCCACTTCTGTCTATAAATGAAGAGGTAAATTTAGATTCAATAATGAGAGATGCAAAAGTTGTACCTGAGACAAAACGCGCGGATTCACTTCTTGAAGAATTTAAAAAAGATAAGTCACATTTAGCTGTTGTAATTGATGAATATGGAGAAATATGCGGCTTGGTAACTATCGAAGATATTTTAGAGGAATTAGTTGGTGAAATAGAAGATGAGCACGATATCGATGACCTTGATCTCATTCAGGTATCAGAAAAGGAGTTCATTGCCGATGCAAAGATCGAAATAGATGAATTCGAAGAAAAATTTGAGATTAATTTAAATGAAAGCTCAGTTGAGACTTTGGGCGGATATATGACCAAAAAATTAGGAATACTTCCAAAAGTTGGCGATAAAATTATTGTTGAATCAATTGAGCTAGTCGTCACAGCTGCAGATAAACGTCGAATTAAAAAAATTGGCATCTCAATTATTACTTAGTCTGAGAAAATACTTTGAGCCAGTATTGTTCGGCTCAATTGGAGTATTATCTTTTGCACCTTTTTCATTTAAATACGCGCTAGTTGTAAGTTACACCTATCTAATCTATAAACTATTTAGATCAAATGATAATAGGAATTTAAATAACCTATTTCTATGGTCGTTTGGGTATTGGACAATTGGAACATCATGGATAATAGTAAGTATTTACTATTACGGAAATGTAAGTTTATTAGGATCAATTTTACTATTCTTAATATTATCAATTGGCTGCATCATATTCTTTTTTCTACCAATTCTATTGTTAAAAAGAGT
This sequence comes from uncultured SAR86 cluster bacterium, assembly GCA_902594005.1. GTDB lineage: Bacteria > Pseudomonadota > Gammaproteobacteria > Magnimaribacterales > D2472 > CACNXK01. The sequence goes on from CACJKN010000001.1 coordinate 156,669, forward strand.
TATTATTAACAAATCAAATAACCTCCTTTTGTTCGTGCCTTTCATACTAATTTCAGTTGAATTCGGTAGGTATTACTTTTTTGGGGGATTCCCGTGGCTATTGCCAGGATACATTTTTTTAGATACCCCTTTTGAAATCTTATATGGTTTGATCGGCGTTTCAGGTTTATCTCTTTTGCTATATATTTTTGTAGCTTCAAATGTAGTTTTATATTCAAACAAAACTTATTTATTAGCGCTTAACTTATTCTTATTCATTGGCCTTATGTCACCAAATATTTTTGAAAGCAATAAAAGTGATGGAGATATTGTTAATTTAGCAATCATTCAGCCATCCACAGATCCTTTTAAGAAATTTGATAATGACTATCTAAATGACATTGAACAGGAATTTGTAAGTTTATCTTCTCAAGCTGCAGAAAAAGCTGATATTTTGGTTTGGCCCGAAGCTCCATTACCCTATACTTCAGAATCTGCAAGAAGCCAAAATTTAATTAAAAACATAGAAAAGCCATTGATTAGCGGGTTTTTTAGTTATCAGGATGGAAATTTATACAATTCAATAATAAATTCGGAGCAAGAAATAAAATATAACAAAAGAAAACTTGTACCATTTGGTGAATATATTCCATTTGAAAGCTTTTTAAGGGGATTAATTTCATTCTTTGATATGCCCATGTCAAATATGACAAGGGGTAATAGTCCGAAACAGATGAATGTAGGATATGGAAGCTTTTCACCTCTTGTTTGCTTTGATATAGTCTTTGGTGAAATGGTAAGAAAAGACGTCAAAAGTTCTAATTATCTTATTAACGTCAGTAATGATACCTGGTTCGGTAATTCTTTTGGCCCTTATCAGCATCTTGAGATATCAAGAATAAGATCTATAGAAAATAATATTCCAATTGTTAGAGCCACAAATGACGGCATATCAGCGCTTATAGATAGTAAAGGGACAATTGTTGATTATATGGGTAAAGGAACTTCAGGCATACTCCATGTTAAGCTTGTACCCACAGATGTACGCACGTTTTATAATAAGTATGGCAACTTACTCCTTTATTTATATCTTTTAATAGTTTCAATCAAAATATTTTTTGTTAGAATGAAGAATGCGTAAGTATTTTTTATTTTTAATCGCCTTTTCTGGCCTTTCAACTGCTGAGATTCTTGTTGATATTAGCCAACAAAGACTTTTTCTTCTTGATAATAGGGGAGGTCTCGTTATTTCCTATCCTATATCTTCATCTTCATATGGAGAAGGCCAAATCGAGAATTCATATAAAACACCTCTAGGTAATCACATAATAAAAGAAAAGATTGGAACAGATGCACCTAAAAATATTATTTTTAAAGAAAGAATAAACACTGGTAAATTCGCACAAATTTACCATGATGACTATGATTCAGAAGACGATCATGTAACCTCAAGAATACTTTGGTTAGAGGGAACCGAGGAGGGTTTCAATAAGGGTGGCAATGTAGACTCTTTTTATCGATATATCTACATTCATGGCACTCCGGAAGAGGGTTTAATAGGTGAAAAAGCCTCTCATGGTTGCATAAGAATGTTCAACCAGGACGTAATTGAACTATTTAGCCTAGTCAAAAAAGGGACAAAAGTTAATATAGTATTATAAATTACCAGCAACTGATGATTTATTGAAACCTGAAACAGGTTTTCTGTCTTCAGGTGCCGGCGCATCTCCAAATCTACCCTTGATTTCGTTTAGACTCCCTATTAAATCAGCTTTTTGCCAAAATTCAGGATCGTTCTTTGCAAATTCATCAATTTTGGCCGAAATCACATCAAGACCTTCCATATTTGCATACTGCATTGGTCCTCCTCTCCAAATCGGAAAGCCATAACCGTTAATATATACAACATCCATATCTCCTGATCGTTGAGCAACTCCTTCTTCGAGAATCTTTGCTCCCTCATTAACTAGAGCCAATATGCACCTATCAATGATCTCTTGATCAGATATTTCTCTTCTTTCAAAGCCATTATCTTTAGAAACTTGTTCATATATAGCTTCATTTTCTGGAGCAGGGTGTGGAGCTCTCGAACCCTCAACATAATTATAAAAGCCCTTGCCATTTTTTTGGCCATATCTGTCCAAGTCACATAATGCGTCATTTATTTTTGCCGTAATTGGTGATTCGGTCCCACTAAGCTTTCTAGCTCTCCATCCTAAGTCTAAACCAACAAGGTCAAGCATTCTAAATGGACCCATGCTCATGCCGAAATTCTCAAGTGCAGAATCAATTTGATGGGGCAGAGCTCCTTCTAATAGGAGTTTATTTGCTTGAGTTGTATAACCAAAGAGCATTCTATTTCCAATAAAGCCTGGAGCATTTAGAGATACAACTGGAGCCTTTTTAAGGGCCTTTCCAAGCGACATAATTGTAGCAAGTGTTTCGTTAGATGTTTTTTCACCACGCACAACTTCCAACAACCTCATAACATTTGCTGGACTAAAAAAGTGAGTACCCACTACTTTCTCAGGCCTTTTAGTACAATCTGCTAGAGCATCAACATCTAGCCCAGAAGTATTTGATGCAAGGATTGCATCATCCTTGACAGCTTGATCTAGTTTCTTAAATATCTCTAGTTTGAGATCTAAGTTTTCATATACTGCTTCAATAACAATATCAACATCAGAAATTTCTTCGTAAGAAAGACCTGATGAAATAAGACCAAAAGTTTTTTCCATTTGTTCAGTCGTCATTCTTCCTCTATCAACCATAAACTTATAATTTCTTTCTATAGCTGCTAGACCTTTTTTAAGGTTTTCTTCATCTTGATCAACAATATGAACCGGTATGCCAATGTTTGCAAAGCACATTGCTATTCCTCCACCCATTGTTCCTGAACCAATTATTCCGGCTTTTTTAATATCCATTTTTGGTGTCTCTTTTGGAACATCATTAATTTTTGAAGCAGCTCTTTCACCAAAAAAGATATGAATCATTGCCTCTCTTTGAGGATTCAGAAGACATTCAATGAAATATTCAGCTTCTTTTTTCATTCCTTCATCAAAATCATCTAAATTTATTGCTGCTTCCACACATTGAATGATCTTCCCGGGTGCAAATTGCCCTTTTCTGGCTTTTGCCGCAAGTGCTCTCGCTTCTGAAATTATGTTCTCATCACCTCTTGCGGCGAGCACCTTCTCATTAAGATTTCTTACTAGTGGATGTGTTTCATTCTTCTCTGCTACATCTTTAGCAAATGCAACAGCATCTTCTACTATGTCTCCTTCAGATAATGAGTCTATAACACCCATATCTACAGCTTTTAAAGCGGGTATATGCCTTCCTGAAAGCATTATTTTGAGGGCTTCAGCTGGACCAACTAGACGGGGGAGACGCTGAGTTCCTCCTGCACCTGGCAACAATCCTAGATTTACTTCAGGTAAGCCTATAAAACCTTGCTTTGATGAGACTCTGTAATGGCAACATAATGCTGTTTCTAATCCACCACCAAGAGCAGATCCGTTAATTGCGGCAACAACAGGCTTTGTTGATTTTTCAATTTTTTCAAAAGCGTCATGAATAGAAGGCCCTTCTATTTGTTGGCCAAACTCGGAAATATCTGCTCCTGCAATGAATGATCTACCTTTACCTGTAAGCACAATACCAACAACACTTTCATCAGATTCTGCTTTTTCCATACTTTCTATAAGACCATGTCTTACGCCATCACTAAGAGGATTGACTGGTGGATTATCAACCTCAAGAATTGCAATTCCATCGGTAACGCTGTAATTAATTTTTCCTTTCAAGACAAACTCCAAAATTTTTTTACATTATACCCAAAAAAAAGACCATTTATTTTATAAAAAGTATTGATAATATATTATAAACGTGCATAATATTAACTTGTCAGCACTCCTCCCCCTATTTTTGGGCTGACAAATCCTCTGAAAAATGTGGAGGGCTTAGGCCCTCCAAGTCTAATAAGGAAAATAATGAGAGAGAATTTAGAAGTAATTTTTTTAGCAAGTTTATTTTTTGTTTCAGTACTTGCAATTGCACCTGTTAGCTAAGTTATAATCCCACACCATGAAAAAACTGTTGTCCGTATTTGTTGTTCTTTTTTCAGTTACAAGTTTTGCTTGTAATTCTTTGATTGACGAAAAGCTCAGAATACTTGATTCGACTGAATCTGAAAGTCTTTGTAAATATGAGGGCGACGTTCTTTTAATAGTTAATGTGGCCAGCAAGTGTGGATATACACCTCAATACGAAGGATTACAAAAACTATATTCTGAATATGGTGATAAAGGTTTTACAGTAATAGGTATTCCATCTCGCGATTTTATGTGGCAAGAATTTACAGATGAATCTAAAACTGCTGAATTCTGTGATGCAACTTACAATGTAACATTTCCTCTTTATGCAACTACTCGTGTTAGAGGAGATCAAGCACACCCACTTTTTAAAAAACTTTCTCGAGAATCTGGTAAGGAACCATCCTGGAATTTTAATAAATTTCTTATTTCAAAAGAGGGCAAACTAGTTGGAATGTACGATTCGAAAGTTTTACCAGCGTCATTAGCCGGCAAAATAGAAAATCTCCTCTAATTAACCTATAAATATTTGATCTGCTTTTCGTAATCCAAATATTCCGTTATCTACAACTCCGGGGATTGAATTAATCTTTGTTTCTAAAGATATTGGGTCATCGATTGTCATTCCAGTTAAATCAAGAATTTCATTACCTTGATCAGTAATAAAATCATGTCTCAATTTTGCAATACCGCCCAAAGCCATTAATTTTCTTGCAACAAAACTTCTAGCTTGCGATAAGACTTCGACAGGGATTGGGAAGGAGCCTAATTTTGAAACTATTTTTGATTGATCCGCAATACATAAGAAGTTCTTAGAGGCTGTTGCAATAATTTTCTCTTGAGTATGTGCACCACCTCCACCTTTCATGAGAGATAAATCATCAGCAATTTCATCTGCTCCATCAATATAGAACTCAATCTCATCAACATCATTTAAATTAAAGACATCTATTCCTATATCTCTTAAGAGCTTTGTTGAAGCTTCAGAGCTGGAAACTGCACCTTTTACAAGGGTAGGGCATGGTCGTAAAAGTTCAATAAAACAATTAACTGTTGATCCAGTTCCAATTCCCAAGATAGATTTTGAATTAATTTTGGGCTTCAGATAATTTAGTGCTTTTTCTGCAGCCCTTATCTTTGCATCGCTCATAAAGCTATAATACTCCAATGAGGAAAGAGCTGTGAAAATATCTAACAAAAGAACAAAGAATTTTACTAAATCAAAAAAATATTTATCTTTGATTGAAAATTCTAGTGTTTATGATGTAGCAAATGTTTCCCCAATTACCAATGCAACCAACCTTTCAAACAAACTTGGCCATAATGTTTTCCTAAAGAGAGAAGATTTACAACCTATTTTTTCTTTTAAAAATAGAGGCGCCTACAACAAAATTGTGAATATCAAAAAGGATAAGCTTAAATTGGGAGTTATTGCAGCATCTGCTGGTAATCATGCTCAAGGAGTAGCAAGTGCATGTAAAAAATTAAAAATTAAATGTCTTATAGTTATGCCTAAAACGACCCCAGAAATAAAGATTAGGGCTGTTAAAAATTTTGGAGCAAGAGTAAAGCTATTTGGTGATAATTATGATCAGGCCGTTAAGCATGCATATGGAATTTGTAAAAAGGAGAAGAAAGAATTTATTCATCCCTTTGATGATCCATACACAATAGCTGGCCAAGGAACAGTTGGAAAAGAAATTTTAGAAACAAATGATGACCTAGATGCAATATTTGTCCCAGTTGGTGGAGGAGGTCTTCTGGCAGGAGTTTCTGCATGGATAGCCCAAAATAACAAAAAAATAAAAATCTATGGAGTCGAGGTTGATGATTCTGCATGTCTTTATGAGGCTCTCAAAGCAAATAAGAGAGTAAGACTCAAGAGCGTAGGAATTTTTGCTGATGGTGTTGCTGTAGAACAAGTAGGTAAAAACAACTTTGATGTAATTAAAGAATGCATAGATGGAGTAATAACAGTAACTATTGATGAGGTATGTGCTGCAGTAAAAGATCTATTTGAAGATACAAGAGTAATGTCTGAACCAGCCGGAGCAGTAGCGTTAGCAGGACTGAAGAAATACGCATCAAAAAAGAAAAAAAATCTGCTAGCAATAAGTAGCGGCGCTAACCTAAATTTTGATAGATTAAGTTACATTGTTGAAAGGTCAGAACTTGGAGAGGACAAAGAAAAGATTCTCAGTATCCAAATTCCTGAAAAAGCCGGGAGTTTTTTAAAACTATCAAAGATATTTTCTAATTCTCAGATTACAGAGTTTAATTACAGGCTTTCTGATCCTAATGATGCACATGTACTGGTTGGAATAAAAACAAAGTCAGCTAAAAACTTTATATCATTAAAAAACAGATTGTCTAAAAATCACTATCCTTTTAAAGATCTTACAAAAAATGAGATTTCAAATGACCATTTACGACATATGGTTGGTGGAAGAAGCACAACTGCAAGAACTGAAAGAGTTTTCAGGATGGAATTTCCTGAAAGGCCAGGGGCTTTGCTAGATTTCTTAGAAAAATTAGGTAATAAATGGAATATAACGCTTTTTCATTATAGGAATTTGGGTTCTGCTTTTGGGAAAGTATTGGTAGGAATCCAAGATAGCTCAAAGAATAAACAACTACTAAAAAGATATTTAAAAAGAACTGGATACACTTTCACAGAAGAGACTTCAAACATAGCTTACAAACATTTTCTTGAGTAAATGACTATCAGAGAATTCAAGGTTTCAGTAGATGAGTCCAAAATAGATGATCTTTATAAAAGAATAGATCTTACCAGATGGCCCGATGAGGTTAACGATGAGATTTGGACTCTTGGAACTAAAAAAAGTTTTTTAAAAGATGCTGTCCAGTATTGGAGAAATGACTTTGATTGGAAGATACATGAGAAACAAATAAATGATTTTGGAAGTTATAAATTTAAGACAAAGGATGATCTAGAGATACACTTTATTCATTCAAAATCAGATTCTGAAAATTCTATACCAATCATAATAACCCATGGGTGGCCTGGCAGTATTCAGGAATTTTTTAAAATTATCCCTTTACTTAATAAGGATAAAAATGGTCTAAGCTTTGATGTCATCTGTCCATCCATGCCAGGGTATGGTTTTTCAGATAAGCCCAGTCAAAAAGGCTATGACTCAAAAAAGATAGCTGAAATTAATCATGAGCTAATGACAGCTCTCGGATATAAAAAGTATCTAGTTCAGGGCGGTGATTGGGGTTCAACAGTGAGCAAATGGTCTGCTGAACTTTTCCCCAATGAAGTGCTGGGCCTGCATTTAAATTTAGTTATCGCTTTTCCACCTGAAAAAGATGATCCCATGGAGGGAGTCACAGATCAGGAAAAAGTTTTGCTAGGAAGATATGCTAAATACTTAGAGTTAGGAAGTGGATATTTTGAAATCCAAAGAACTAAGCCACAGACTCTTGGATACTCACTTAACGATTCTCCTGTTGGTTTAGCAGGATGGATTATTGAGAAGTTTCATTCTTGGACTGATGATGAGAAAGATAAATTAATCGTAAGTCTGGAAGATGTCCTTTCTATAGTTTCTTTATATTGGTTTTCAGAATCAATAACTTCCTCAATGAGACTTTATAACGAGAATGGGAGGGAAGGGTTTTCAAAATCAAAAGTTGAAGTACCCACCGGTTGCGCACTTTTTAAAAATGAGATCATGCTCCCGCCTAAGGCTTGGGCAGAAGAAATATATAACCTTATCCATTGGGAGCATTATGATGGAGGTCATTTTGCAGCCCTTGAAAAGCCTGAGACTTTAGAAAAAGATATAAGACTTTTTGTTCAGAAGCTTAAAATTTAAATCTAACTTTTAAAGTAAAAACTTCATTGGAAGGATTTTCCCAAGAATCTTGATAAAGATCTTCATAAGTGAACGTGTCAGAGTCGTCATAAAAACTATATCCCCTTGTATAAACTAAATAGAAATAGGAAAGAGGAGATATTTCATAACGATATCTCATCTGAAGGGAGTTTTCAGAAACATAAAAAGGGTCAATCAAATAATTAGATTCACTCAATTCCCCTGAAAGTGAGCTTATTAAAGGAATTGGATCTTCGGCTTTAATCATCACCGATTGATTTTTAAGCCTAAATTCATGTCTTGTACCCTGAAAGTAGGTCATACCAAAATTAATATTTCTTCTGTTTTTAGTAAATGATCCTAGTCTATTAGTATCAATCCACTTTAACCATTCTTCTTCTTTTGAATCATCCACACCAAAACTAAACTGAAGCTGATCATTAGGGAAATAATTTATATTAAACCTCTTACTTTTATTATTTCTTCCATCAGAATCCCAAGAAGAATATGGAGAATATTTGTTAAATCCAAAACCTGCACCAAAAGAGAAGTTTTTATATTTGGGCGATCCAAAACCGGCATTAAAACTCACCTCATCCATAATTTGGATATACGGTGAGCCTATATATTTTCTTGTAATATTAGTATCTTTACCTTCAGTTTTTGCAGACATAGATAAATCAATATTGAAATTTGATTTAAAAGATAACTCGGTCTTAGTCCAAACTCCTTTTGGGGACTTTTTTCCATCTGTTGTCATTGTTTGGAAAATAGATATATGACTATCTCTACTTCTAAGCAATGATTCTTTTGGATATGAGTTTCTGTCAAACTCAAATCTGTTATAAAACTTGATTTGGTCATTTCTCTGAAGATAGCCCATATCATTTAGATCAAGATCTTTATCAAAATAGTGAAAGCCTACAGTATTTTCATATTTATCATTTGGAATATATTTAATATCAAACCTAAGTCCATGGCCTGTAGAGTTTTCTTTCCTAGAATTCAATAAGTATCCAGAAATCTGTGTATTCTTTACTGCTGTATTCTCTATATCAAGAGAATATACATCTGAACTCTCATTAAAAAAATTACTCTTAGTTTTAGTTGCTAAAAAACCAACTTTATTTTGAGGACTATTTGACCTTACTCTGAATGCAAAATAATCTCTTCCTTTTGAGAAATTTTCATCACTTTCACTTGCAGCTAAGAATCCTAAATCAACTTTTTCTTTTTGAATTGTGTGTCTCAAAGCAAGATCTAAGTCAGAATATTCTTTTCTGTTGTTTTCACAAATATCAGATTGCTCAAAACGACTACAGTCATAATCCGGTCTTCCTCCTATTCTTCTTGTATTAATGACGTAAAAATCATCTCTTCCCCCTTTGACTTCAAATAAGGAGTGATTCTCGGTAAAGAATGCTCTTTTTTCGGAGAAAAAGGTCTCAATTGCACTGAAATTAACTACAACTTGATCCGTCTCAACCTGACCAAAGTCTGGATTAATAGCTATGTTTGTTTGGCTTCCATCACCATGATTTAAAAAAATATCTATTCCAGCTTTTTGAACCGATTCATTTGTTACAGAGTCTTCTGCAACCGTTAGATAAGGGAAATAACTATATTTTTTGGACTGATAATTATCAATTACAAGATCTTCAAGATCATATATAAAAGTTTCTCTTTCCCAATTTGTTTTTGTTGAACCAAAGCCATATTCATCACTAGCTAACCATCGAAACGCAATAAATTTTACATTCCTTTTTGGCCCATCTACTTTTTGCATTGGCACCACTGTCCAAGGTATAAAAAATTCAGAGCTCCAAAAATTATCGCCTTTAAATGTTCTTGCTATCCAATCACCATCCCAATCTTTGCTCTCACTATTACCATTTGTGTATGTTGCATCTGAAAGGGAGTCTCCAAGCGATACAGTAAACCCATATGCAACTTTAGAATTGCCATCAAAATCAATTGTGAATGAATTCTTATCTCCTCTATCATCCCAGTCATCGCGGATATGGTTAAAAGACCTTATAGTTTCATTATCTTGTTCATTGATAAAACCTACATAAATTCCGTCTTGATTGGTAAAGATTTTTACATTAGTTAGATATTTAGGGTCGTCAAAATTATATGGAACTATGGTTGTGAAGTCTGATATCTGTTGAGCGTTATCCCACTCCTTCTCATCAAGGACACCATCAATATCAATTGCATTAACATAAGTTACGCAAAAAAAAGTTAATAAAAATAATCTTAAAATTTTAAAACTCCCTTTTCAGTTATAACTGAGTCACATTTAAGGTCATGGTCTTCTGCAAAACTGACTTCTAAAACTTGAAATGCATAACCCGCACCTATTATAAATGGTTTTCTGCTCAACTCACTCTTCTGATTAAAGAACCTATCATAGTATCCACCTCCATATCCAAGTCTAAATCCATTTATATCTATACCTACCAGCGGCAATACTGCAAGGTCAATTTCAGCTAACTCAACAGTGTCTAAATCATTACTCTCATTGATGCCAAATTTATTTTTTGAATAACTAGAATTTTCCCTTAATCTATTAATTATTATTTTTTCTTTTGATATAACTTTTGGAATATAAACTTCAATGTCTTTTTGCCATGCTAATTCAGTAGTTTGCTCAATTGAAGGTTCATTATCGATAGATTGATAGACAAGAATTTTTTTTAAATCTCTGTTTTGGATTTCATTTATTAAATGGGTATTAATTTCACAAGAGACTTGCTTCAGTTTTTCTTTGGTAAGAGATCGCCTCCGTTTTAAAAGTGATCTTCGAATATCTTCTTTCACAGCATTCAGTACGGAGGCATAGAACCGATTCACCGTCACATATAATCCCCGAACCCGTTGTCCAGGTGGTGAATATCATGCTAAATCAGGCTTCTCTTAAAAAAAGGTAATGCACAACATTAACAGAGGAAAATCACCTTATTAAAAATTATAGGTTCAAAAAATAACTTATATATAAACGAATGAACCAGTATGCACTTAGTATAAGTTATTTATTAATTATCGAGAACTATGTTTTTAAAGCTTTATCAACTTTTTCTAAAAGAAGATCTAAACCTTCAATATTTATAGATTCACCTGAAGGGTTAAGACATTTATTTGCAAGATTCAGTCCAGCAAGGATTAAAGCATTTTCTTTATCTGAAATCCCATTTAGTTCTTCATTAAGAAGCTCAGCTGCAGACAAGAGAGCATCTTTCTCATCAGAGGGACATGCAAGAGTTATATCTCTTCCAAAAACTCTTAGGGAAACTCTTTCAATTTCAGCCATTATTCTCTGAAGCAATTTTTTTTAGCTCAAATTCTAAATCTTTTATTTTCTTTAGATTAAGGGTTTTATTTTTCTTCCAATCCCTTTCTCTTTTAACATATCCGTCGATAATACCTTTTTGCTCACTAAATTTTTTAAGAAGAACATCAACTTTTTTATTGAGTTCTTCTAAAACATTCTTATTTAGATCTTTGGCCATAAACTAGATTAATTCTAGCTTATAAAATTGGGAACTTCCAAATAAGAGAGTAAAATAAAGATATGAAGATTTACGAGGAAAGAAGACTAAAATTAACAGAAAATCTCAGTGGAGATATTGCTGTAATTATTCCTGGATCAGTTTTAGCTAACAGAAGTAACGATACTGCTTATCCATTTAGGCAGGATAGTAATTTTTACTATTTAAGTGGATTTAATGAACCAGACTCAACATTGATGATTATTAACAAATCTGGAAAGACTAACTCTATAGGTTTTGTTCCCAAAAAAGACAAACTAAAAGAAATTTGGGATGGCTTTAGGCATGGCCCTGAGGGCATGAAATCAGATTTCGGTTTTAATGATGCATTTAATAATGATGAGATAGACGAGCTTTTACCAGACTTATTGGATGGTGTGAGCTGTGTATATTATCCATTTGGTAAGGTTGAGGGCTTTGATCAAAAGGTAATTAAATGGACTAAAAAAGCTAATAGCAAAGATCGCCACTCAAAAAAAATGGAGATTGCAGATATCTCAAAAATTATTGGCAATAAAAGACTTATAAAAGATAGCTCCGAGATAAATATTATCGAGAAAGCATGCGAAATCTCTGCAAATGCTCACTTGGAAGCAATGAAGTTCGTTAAACCTGGTATGAATGAAGCTGAAGTTGAAGCTTTTTACCTATATGAGTTTGCTAAAAATGGTGGAAGATTTCCAGCCTATAATCCAATAGTTGCATCAGGAGAAAACGCATGTGTTTTACATTATGTTGAAAACAATCAAGTAATCAATGATGGTGATTTGCTCCTTGTTGATGCAGGCTGCGAATATGAGATGTATGCTTCCGATATAACAAGAACATTCCCGGCAAATGGCAAGTTCAGTGATGAACAGCTTCAGATTTATAATATTGTGCTTGAAGCACAAAAAGCATCAGTTGATGCTGTCAGCAAGGGTAATGGAGTAATGGACCCTCAAACAATATCTGAGAAAGTTATAACTGAGGGGCTAATAGACCTTGGGATAATCAAAGGGAATCTTGAAGAAGAGCATGAAAAAGGATCATTTAAAGATTTTTATATGCATAAAATTGGTCACTGGATGGGAATGGATGTTCATGACGTAGGTGATTATATGCACGAAGGAGAATTCATTAAGTTTGATGAAGGCATGATTACAACCATTGAGCCAGGTATTTATATAAGTTCCACTTCAGACGTTGATGATAAGTGGAAGGGTATAGGTATTAGAATCGAAGATGATGTTTTGGTTACTAAAGATGGCAACAAAAATTTAACTGACACTGTTCCAACCGATCCTGCTGAAATTGAATCCTTGATGCAAGAATCTTAATGCAACAACCAATTGTAATATCTGGAGCTGGGATCCTAGGGTGTTATATTTCTTGTGCCTTAAGCCTTCAAGGCATCGACTCTATCGTATTGGAAAAAAAAGATGATGAGGTTGAAGATTCTATTAGGACCATCACATTAAATCCCTTCTCAAAAAATCTTTTAGACAAAATAGGCATTGAAAATGACTACTCGATGATCGATAAAATGGAAGTCAAAGACTTTGATGGTACTGGAAAAATAGTTTTTAAAAGTAGTGAGATAGGGATGGATCATCTCGCCTATGTATCAGATTTTTCCACTCTTTTAATGGCTATCCGAAAAAAAGCAAGTGAAAAAATTCTATATAAAGAGGAAATTATCGATATTGATAATAAAGGTGATCTTAATGAAGTAACTTTATCGAGTGGAAAGGTCATTACAACAAATCTTATAATTTCTTCAGACGGTAAAAACTCGAAGCTAGCAAATAAAATCCCTAAATCAGATAAGGATTACTTTCAAACAGCTTTAACTTTCTTAGCTTCTGCTGAAAAAGATATGAACATGAGCGCTTTTCAGATTTTCTCAGACAATGGTATTTGTGCTTTTATGCCAACAAGAAAAAAGGGAGAGGATTTCGTTACCGTTGTTTGGTCAATATCAGATGATCTTATTGAGAACGGATATGAAGATTTTATTGAGGAAAATCTAGAAAAGATATCTAGAAAAATAGGAAATAGTTTTCAAATAAGGTCTAAAGTCCAAAGCTTTAAATTATCTTCACACAATAGATCGAGTTATATAGATTTTCCGGTTGTGCTAGTTGGTGATTCTGCTCATTCCATCCATCCCCTTGCGGGCCAAGGGATAAACCTTGGATTTGAGGATGCAAATTCCTTAGTTAAGAAGATTATCAAAACTAATGATTCAGATACTATAAATTTTAAGGAAAGTTTGAATGTCTACTCAAACGAAAGAAGACTACAGAATGAAATTATGCTTAAAACCATGGATGGATTTGTAGCATTATTCAATGAAAGAAATCCATATATAAGGTTTTTAAGAAATTTTGGATTAAATGCTTTTAATCAGTCTAAATTTCTAAAATCTTTCTTTGTTAAAGCAGCTTCTGGCCCAATAAAGTAATATAGCATTCTTGTTTAAATGATAATCATTATCATTTAGAATGGGTGCATGAAAAATTATATTCTAGCTTTAACCATACTCTTATCGTCATGCTCTTTTGAGCAAGCAAATGATGACGAGGTTGTTATTTATACCTCTCGTCAGCCACAGCTAATAGAAAATCTCTTAGATGTTTTTACTGAAGAAACAGGAATCCAAGTAACTGTTTTATCAGGAGATGCACAGCAGTTAATGGAAAGGATTGCAGTAGAAGGAGTAGATACAGATGCAGATATATTTATGACCGTGGATGCAGGAGTCTTGTGGCAAGCTGCAGATAAAGGAATATTCAATCCCGTTGAATCAGAAGTGCTTTCTTCAAGAATACCTCAACATTTGAGAGATATTGATAATCAATGGTTTGGCTTCTCTAAAAGGGCAAGAACAATAGTTTATTCAAAGACAGAAATAGATCCACAAGATTTAAGTTCTTACGAAGCTCTAGCTTCAAAGGAGTTTATGGGCAAACTCTGCTTAAGAACTTCAAAGAAAGTCTATAACAGATCATTAATTGCAAGCATGATTGAAGCAAATGGATCTGAAAGGACTGAAAGGGTAGTAAAAGGCTGGGTTAACAATCTGGCTGAACCAGTTTTTTCTAGCGATACCAATGTTCTAAAAGCAGTTGAGGCTGGAAATTGTAGCCTAACCGTTGTGAATACCTATTATCTTGCAAGGCTCATTGAAAGCAATTCAGTAGAAAATCTTGGAATTTTTTGGGCCAATCAAGAAGATAGAGGAGTACATGTGAACATCTCAGGAGCAGGCCTTGTCAAATGGTCTAACAACAAGAGTTCTTCAATTAAATTGCTTGAATGGCTGTCATCAGATACAGCTCAGGAGATGTACGCTAAAGCAAATAAAGAATATCCAACCGTTGATGGAATTCCTCTTCATCCTGTAATAGAGGCTTGGGGTGATTTTAAGGAGGATCTTATTCAGGTTGATAAGCTTGGATCAATGCAAAGTGATGCAGTCTTTATTGCGCAAACAGCAGGATATAATTAATTTAGACTTTAATACCGCGAGATCTAATATCTTTTAAGACTTCTTCGATACCTTTTTTATCAATAACTCTCATGCCTTTTGCAGACACTTTTAGAGTAACAAAACGATTTTCAGATTCCACCCAAAATTTATGACTATGAAGGTTCGGAAAAAACTTTCGCTTTACTCTGTTTTTTGCGTGAGAAACATGATTCCCAGCTTGTGGCGACTTACCAGTTACTTGACAAACTTTGCTCATGATTTCTTACCAAATCTTTTTTCAAATTTCTGGACTCTTCCACCAGTGTCAAGAATTTTTTGTTTGCCTGTATAAAAAGGATGCGATGCAGAAGAAACATCCAAAGGATAATATGGATATGTCTTTCCATCTTCCCATTCTTTAGTTTTATCCGTTTTTAGGGTTGAGCTAATTAAAAAATACTCATCCACACTAATATCGTGGAAAAGAACTTCACGGTATTCAGGATGTATGCCTTTTTTCATAATTAAACCAAATTAGGGTGTATACCCTTTTTCATAATAAAATCTTAATTTAGGCTGAGAACTATACCAAATAAGGAAATCTTTACAATAAATTATGGAAAAATTTTACTATTCAGTTTCAATACCAGTTCCTGTAAGAAAAGATTTTACGTATTTTAGTGAAGAAAAGATTCAGGCTGGATCGAGGGTAAAGGTTTCATTCAATAAGAGGAAGGTAGTTGGCTTAGTCTGCAAACAAACATCGAAACCAGATTTCAAAACTACAGAAATTGAAGAATTGTTAGATGAAAAACCAGCTTTTGATAGTTTGGCATTAAAAACTCTCAACTGGATCTCTGATTTTTATATTCATTCGCGGGGCGAAGTTTTTTCGAATTTTTTACCACCAAAGCTAAGAAAAGATTTTTATTATGAGAACCCTGAAACAAAACTCAAAGAGTATAAAGTAAATAATGATGACAAAAGATTTTCTCTTACTTCTCACCAACAAACAGCTTTTAAATATTTAAATAAATTGGATGGCTTTGATCCATGCCTATTCCACGGAGTAACAAGCTCTGGAAAAACTGAGGTTTATATGAGACTTGTTGAAGAGGCTCTAAAGAAAGGAGGATCATGCTTATTACTAATTCCTGAGATAAGTTTGACGCCTCAATTAGAGCAAAGATTTAAAAAAAGGTTTGGAGAAAATATTGGTACATATCATTCAAAGAAAACCTCTAAAGAGAGATTTGAAACATGGAAAAAGTCTAAGTCTGGAGAACTAAGAGTTTTAATAGGAACACGATCCTCACTTTTTGTCCCACTCCAAAAGCTTTCTTTGATAATTATTGATGAGGAACACGATGCATCTTTTAAGCAGCAGGAGGGCTTAAAGTTTTCTGCTAAAGATGTTGCTATTAAAATGGCGCAGGATAGAAAAATCCCGATTATTCTTGCATCAGCTACTCCCTCGCTGAAGATGCTGCATTTAGTCGATAAAGGGAAGTATAAATTTATCTCTATTCCAAAAAGAGTCAATAACAAAAACCCTCCTAAGTTCTCAATATTAAATTCTCACTTTTTAGATAGAAAATCAGGAATAGATACCAACTTACTATCTTTAATTGATAAAACAATATCAAAAGATAAAAAGGTATTAATATTTATAAATAGAAGAGGGTATTCACCTGTATTCAAGTGCACAGATTGTAATTGGACCGCTATGTGTAATTCATGTAACTCACGTCTTGTATATCATAAAGATAGTGCCAGACTAAGATGTCACAGATGTGATACATCATTTGGAGTACCGCATAGCTGTCCGGAATGTGAGAGCACCAAACTTACTTCAGAGGGTGTAGGAACCCAAAAAATAGAATCCTTTTTGAATGAAGAGTTTCCAAGTGTACCAATGGTAAGGCTTGATCTAGACTCAACAAGAAAGAAAGGTTCTCTAGAAAGATTATTATCAGAGATTAGCGATACAAAAAAAGCTTTCTTAATTGGTACCCAAATGATTGCTAAAGGTCATGATTTTTCTGACGTAGAGCTAGGAATTGTTATAGATGCAGATTTAGGCCTAGTAAGCCATGAAGTAAATGCAGTTGAGAAACTCTCACAACTTTTAATTCAAGTCACCGGAAGAGTTGGAAGATCAGGAAAGTCTAAAATAATAGTCCAATCTAACCTTTTAGATAATGAATATTTAAATATCTTAAGTAGTGGAGACTACTTAGAGTTTTCTAAACATTTACTTAAAGAATATGAAGCAGCAAATCTTCCGCCATTTTCATCTGTTGCAATCTTACGAGCATCATCGCCAAATAAAACCAGTAATGCTAATTTCTTAAATAAGGCTCGTAAGTATCTAGAAAAAGAAACAAATTGTGAATGTATTGGACCGCTTCCAGATATTATCTCAAAAGTAAGAGGTAATTTTAGACACTCTCTCTTACTAAAAGCCAAAACACTGCCAACACTTCATAAAAATACTAAAAATCTAGTTGAAGGATACATAGAAAAACAGAAAAGACTAAAGGTGAGATGGTCGGTGGATTTTAACCCAATCGATTATCAATAGTTTAAATCTTAATCTTAATTCGTTGCCCAGGAAAGATAGCTTCATCTCTAATCAAATTAGTATTTATTATGTCCATAACAGGCACTCCAAAACGAATGGCAATTTCTGACAAAACATCACCTCTTTGGACCGTGTAGGTTAAGTACCCCTCAGCATCATAAATAAAAAAATCGTCCTCAAGATTTTCCTTAAAATAATTATTTATACCCAGAAAAAGCGATCTGGCAATCATTCTTCTGCCAGGCTTTCCTTTAAGCCTTTCGGCATCTTCCGAATTAGATATGAAGCCAGATTCAATTAGAACTGACGGTATATCTAAAGATTTTAGAACCCTGAAGTCTGCATATTCGACTCTTTTTTTATGAAGATGTGTATAGGGATCTCGCTTGAGCTGATCTAATACTTTTTTGCCAAGTTGAAGACTTTTACCCTTTTTCTTTTCGTATATCTCAGGATATTTCGATCTTGCTAAATCTTCATCAAAATCAAACTCATCAACTCGAACAGAGCTTACTTTCTTAGAAGAAAGACTTTTTGCTGAATTACTGGAAGCTTCGTCAGACCAAATGTATACAGCAGCGCCTTTAACAGAAGGTAGACTAAAAGCATCTGCATGGATTGAAACAAAAATATCTCCACTATTTTGCCTCGCTTTTTGATACCTTTGATCTAAATAAATAAATGAATCATCTTCTCTTACCAGAACTGGCTTATATCCATCAGTATCCTCAAGTGTTCTAAATAATTCATTTGCAATTAATAGGGTTATATCTTTCTCTATCACATTATGAGATTTTGCAATTGCTCCAGGATCTCTTCCACCATGGCCTGCATCAATCATCACAATTGCCTCTCTAGTCATCTTCTTAATCTCTTTACTATGACCCAAGGATAGCGACACTTTAATGCCATTTTCTGTTTTGATTTGTTGCGGCTTTTGCCATGAGATAGGCTCGTAGAAAAATATTTCAATTATTGAATCATTTTCTGATGAAGAGGACTTAATATTTTTAATCGGGTAGTTTTGCTTTAGATCAAAATCTTCTTTCAGTGAAGTTTCCTTAAACTCTAGAGAGATGCTGAAAGGGGAGTTAGAAGATTGAGCAACTATAAGAGCAGTTTTTTCCAATGAAAATTCTATATCATAGGATTTGTTTTTTTCACTAACTCCCACAAAGTCTAATTGATTAGAAAAAACTACCTGATGGAATGAAAAAATTAAGACTACAATTAGGTTTCTTTTCATCTATTTATTAATTTATTTTCTAATAAAGCTTCTCTTCCTCTATCTTTATAGCTCAAGCTAACTTTCAAATCAAAGGTTCTAGAGTCACCAATGATTTCTGGCCACTCAATGATAATAACTTTAACTTTTTCAGATGGCCTGTCGAGATCTAAGATTTGTATCTCAGAGATATCAGTGAGCCTATATAAATCTACGTGTAAAAACAAAATGTCCTCAGTTTCATATTCATCACACAAGGTATAAGTTGGGCTTTTTACAATTCCTTGCCAGCCTAAGGAGTTTAAAATTGATTTAGTAAGAAATGTTTTACCAGCTCCAAGCTCTCCTACTAAATGAATTTCAATAACATTATTTTTTGAGTCTGAAATAAGTTTTGAAATCTCGATCCCAAAATCAGCAGTTGCATCTGGATCTTTTAAAAAGATTTTCACAACATTTCCTCATTAATAATTTTAATTAGTTTAGTTGCAGTCAATCCTCTTCCTCCTTTGTTTTTAGAAAATTTATCTCCTGCTGCACCATGAATAGCAACGGAGAATCTAGCTGCATCTATCTTGCTTAGGCCTTGTGCCAAAAAAGATCCAATTAGGCCAGCAAGAACATCTCCTGTTCCCGCAGTTGAAAGGACAGGACCTCCATCAGTGCATTGATATGCTTCTCCATCAAATACTATAGTTTGATAACCTTTTAAAATAATCAAACAGTTATATCTTTTATAAAGTTCTTTAGCAGCTTCTAATCTATTTTTCTGTAACTCCTCAACTGAACAATTGAGCAACATAGCAGCCTCTCCAGGATGTGGAGTAATAATTGCATTTGAAGGACAGCCAAACTCTTTCATGTAATAGAGCCCACCAGCATCAATAACAATATTAATATCTTCATTTCTTTCAGCACTAGTAAGAAAAAGCTCACAAAGCTGTTGAGACCATACTGACTCCCTTAAGCCTGGACCAATTAAGAGATTTTTTTGATCTTTTAAAAAGGTTTCTGCATCTTGACGACCATCAACACCTATAGCTATGACCTCAGGATTTCTTGATAAAGAAGATTGAATATGCTCTTTTTTTGTAATTAAAGTTACAAGACCACAACCTGACATGATGGCAGATTCAGATGCAATTATGCCTGCACCACCATAACCAGTATCACCACTGGCTATCAAAAGATGACCAAAGCTTCCTTTATGAGTATCTAAAATACCTTGATCTAGGGAGACATCTAAATTGTCCAGGCAAAAATCTCGCATAATTAATTTTTGAAACTAACTAATCTATCAAGCGAGAATGAGCCGACCCAAACAGAGTCTCCATCAGGCAAAGCAACTGTAGGAAATGCCGCCTTATTTTTGCTAAAAGTAAAAATATTTATTGGGGTAAGGTCTTTGGCGCTAAGTTCAATAACCTTAAAAGGTAGTGAGCAGACCATATGATCTTCTTCGATACCTTTTAAAGTATATCCTGGACATTTAGCTGTAACGTCAAGAGTTTCATGATCCAAGCTTGTTACCCAAATTGAATTATCATCAATAACCAAATTATCAGGGCTGTTGATACTATAACTAAAAACTTCCTCTTTTTTGATCAGATCATATGCTTTTACAGTGTCACTTAAATTATTTGCAACATAAAGAATATTATCCTTTTTAGCTATTCCATTAGGTTGACCAGCATTTGTAAAAGAAAGTTCTTCAAACTTAAATTTGTTCCAAAATAAAACCACACCTGTAGGGTATTTAAAAATAGCTGCACTAAGCCATTCATTCATAGAAATATTTCTTGGATACATATGCGTAGTGAAGAATGAGCCATTGCTTTCAACCGTGATATCATTTATATAATATTTTTCAGGTACAGAAACACACCCTCTCCAAACCAAAGACCAGTTTTCTTCAAAAACTAACTCAAAGAACTCTACCGACTCCTTTGGATAGTGATTAACTACAGCAAGCTGGTAACTGCCATCATATCTTTTATTAAGATCAATGCCATGAGGACCAAAACGTAAGTCATCTCTTTGACACTTCGGGTCACCCCAAACATTTGAACCTAATCTAATATCCAAGTCTTCCCTCATTTTTGTACTTAAATTAAAGAGAGCAAGGTTTCCTTCTTTAGGCTCCTCATATGGCTTTATTCCACCAAACTCGCTAGCAATAAAGTATTTCTCATCCGGCGTTTTTAAAATATCTTCAGGATTTGAGAGCACACAGTAAACCTCTAACCTTGATCCATTTGAGCAATCTGAAATATCTTCTATTGGTCCAACATAATCTCTACTTACTGTAAGCACTGAAAGACAAAGCATAATCAAAAAAGCAAACACACTAACTACTTTTCCCATACTTATCATCTTTTCCAGAGCGCTCACTAAAAAATTCCTAAAAAATATGAAAAATAATCCTCTCAGGAAGAAACCTAATCCAAATAAAAAGGAAACTATACTCCACACCCTGAAATACCAATTTTCGATATTGAGAATAAAAATTAGTAATGCTAAGCCTGGAATGCCTATTGCAAGACCAAATCTTTTAGAAAGCTCATCATCATTAGCTATCTTTAAAAAGAAGCTAAACATAGCTCTACCAAAAAGCAGCGCTGATAGACCTAAAGCTAAAAAAAGTATTGTAAAGAAATAATTTAGAGCCATTTACTTATAGTTTCTTTTATTATTTTAATAACCTCTTTTGGAGCATCTATAGGAACGTGATGGGCTGCATTGTCAATTGAAACAAATTCCATATTTTCTTTAAATGTTGATTGCATATACTCCAAAATCTTTGAACCCATGAGCAAGCTTTTTCCTCCAGCTATAAAGAGAGAGGGGCATTTAAAAATATATTCATATCCTTTGGGCCTTCCTAATTTATAGAAAAGACTGTCATCAAATTTCCATCTCCAACCTTTTTTAGTCTGTTTCACTGAATACTCAGCAACATACCTTAAATACCAATCATTTTCACACTCTTGTTTAGGCATGAGTCTAAACCTTCCAAGTATTGTTTTCTTATCTGGATAGTATTTGATCAACCTAAGTGGACCAGAGCCAACATGCTTATCATACTCATAGTCAGGAGGTCTAACAGGTGTATCAATCATAATGATCCCAGAAATTTTTGATGGCTTCTCAGTAGCCACGAAACCAGCTATATGACCCCCAAGAGAGTGCCCAACAAGAAAAACATTATTAGTAATATTTTCTTGTTCTAAAATCGATAGAATACTTTCACCAAAAACTTCGTAGCTATACTCATCCCTGTGATCAGAGTCTCCCATTCCTGGTAAGTCTGGTGCAATAACTCTATATTCATCTGAAATAAATGGGGCTATTGGATCCCACCAATTCTTAGAAGCACCAGTTCCATGGATTAATACAATAGTTTTATCATTTGTACCCTTGTCCCAACATTTGTAACTTACATTGCCAAGCTCTGCTTCCAGTACTTTCACTTCTGATTTTGAAACAATTGCATCTTGAAACCACTCAGGGGCATTCGATATATCTTTTTTAAGATTGTCAGTAATGTTCATTGAGGCTATTCTAATCTAGAAACAAAAAATTTTCTTAAATAATGAGTTTAATTCCAGCAGCAACAGTTCTATTGTTAAGACAAAACAATAATGTAATGGAGGTTTTACTTGTAGAGCGTTCAAGCAGTACGGCATTTGGAGACTTGTATGTATTTCCGGGAGGCAAAGTGGATTCCGAAGATAATTTTTCAGACAAGCTTAGCTTCCACTCTGATTTAAATGATACAGATTGTTCGAAATTACTTGATATAGAAGATGGTGGTGCATCTTTTTGGGTTGCTTGCATTAGAGAATGCTTTGAAGAGGTTGGAGTGCTTTTGGCAAGAAAAAAAGATGGATCAAAAATTGATTTAAACAACAAGGATAAGGATAGGTTTGTTGACTATAGAGAAAGATTAATCTCTAACAAGATTTCTTTTTTGGAGATTTGTGAAAGAGAAGACCTTTTTTTTGAAACAACCAATATTGTTCCTTTCTCTCATTGGATAACTCCAGATATTGAAACAAAGAGATTTGATACAAGATTCTTTGCTGCGGAAATGCCAAAAGATCAACCAACCCTTCATGATGGGAATGAGCTGACAAATAGTTTATGGATTTCTCCAAAGGAAGCAATTAAAAAAGCCTGGAATGGTGAGATAAAGATGATTTTGCCAACTTCAAAGAATTTAGAGCAAACCTTTGATTTTAATTCTACAAATGAATTAATATCTTTTTATAAAAGTAAGGGGTCTTCAGAGATCAAATCTATTTTGCCTAAATTTAAGAAAGTTGATGGCAAGTGGGAAGGTCGATTGCCAGGTGATGAGGGTTATGAAGATTTTTAGCGATGGAAAGAGATAATTTATTAAAGAAAATCACTTCACCAAATGGTGGTATTTTCACTGGCGCAGGGACAAACTCCTACCTCATTGGCAAAAAGGATATAACCTTAGTAGATCCTGGCCCAAACATACCAAAGCATTTAGATAAGCTTGTTGAGAAGGCAGATAACAACATTAAAAGGATTCTTGTAACTCATACTCATATGGATCACTCGCCAGGGGCTAAACCTCTTGCTGAACGCCTATCTATTCCTTGCTATGGAAAATTGGTTGAAAATGATTTCTCAATTCAAGACGAGTCTTTCAAGCCAGATTTCATATTGTCAGAAGATGAGCATATTGAAACTGAAGAATATACGATTAAGCCAATCCATACACCTGGCCACGCCTCTAACCATTATTGTTTTTTGATTGATGAAATTAAATGCTTATTGAGTGGTGATCATATTATGGATGGATCTACTGTTGTTATTGCGCCAAAAGACGGCAATATGAACGAATACATTTCTTCGCTAAAAAAGCTTAATGATTTTTCTTTTGATTCAATAGCACCTGGTCATGGTAATTACATTGATAATCCTTACGAAATTATTGAGTGGACTATTCAACATAGGCTAGATAGAGAAGAAAAAGTTTTCAAGAAGCTTTCTAAGCTTGGAGCTACTGGGATTAATCGTCTGTTAATTTCAGTTTATAACGATGTCAATCCAAAACTACTTCCTATTGCAAAATGGAGCCTTGAAGCACATCTGATAAAACTTATTGAGGACGAAAGAGTTGTTCTGGAAAAAGGAAAATATAGATCTTTAGAAGTCTAAGAACATTTGTAATATCTTCCTGTATCTCCTCCAATATCAGGCTCGCACTTAATTTTTAACTCATCTTCATATTCTTCAAGCTTAATTTCTTCTTCTTTTTTTGGCACTAATTTGAGTTGATTTTCTTTATTTAATCTTTCTTCTTCATTTTGAGCTTCAATGGAAGCACTTGTTCTATCGACGCAATCAAAGTAATCATCTCTGTTGAGGTATTCATGCTTGTCTTGTCTTGAAACCATCCTTGGACCATTATCTGGATTCTGCATGCATGATGTTTGCACATAACCTATTTTATTTTCGCCAACGATATCTGCAAGAGGATCATTTTTGGGAGTTGAAGAGCAAGAAAAAAGAAATATTATCGATAAAGAAAAAATGACAGCCAATCTATTCATAAACTTTTTTTATTATTTATAAGATCAGAAACCACAGCAGGCTCAGCAAGAGTTGTCGTATCACCTAAGTTTTCGAAATCACCTTCAGCAACTTTACGTAATATTCTCCTCATAATCTTGCCTGATCTAGTTTTTGGTAGACCGGGAGCATTTTGAATTAAGTCAGGTTTTGCAATAGGACCAATTTCTTTGCCAACAAAGTTTCTTAATTCTGCTGATAATTCATCTGAAAATTCTTTACCTACCATTAAAGTAACAAAAGCATATATGCCTTGTCCTTTTATTGGATGCTCAAAGCCCACCACAGCTGCTTCAGCTACAACTGGATGCAGAACAAGCGCACTTTCAACTTCAGCTGTTCCAAGCCTATGCCCAGAAACATTAAGAACATCATCAACTCTTCCAGTAATCCAAAAGTAACCATCTTCATCCCTTTTTGCACCGTCACCTGTAAAGTAAATATTGCTATAGGTTGAAAAATAAGTATCAATCATTCTTTGGTGATCGTTATAAACACTTCTAATTTGACTGGGCCATGAAGACTCAATCACCAGATTACCCGATGCTTCTCCTGACTGCTGAATACCATTTTCATCATACAGCTCAGGTCTTACACCAAAAAATGGTAATGTTGCAGAGCCTGGTTTTGTTGGTGTAATGCCTGCAATCGGAGAGATAAGGACTGAACCAGTTTCTGTTTGCCACCATGTATCAATAACTTCACAAGATTTATTTCCTACAACTGAGTAATACCAGTCCCATGCCTCAGGATTTATTGGTTCACCAACTGTACCCAGAACTTTAATCGATTTTCTCGAGGTACTTCCAACAAATTCATCTCCTAGAGACATCAAAGCTCTTATGGCAGTTGGGGCAGTATAAAAAATATTTATCTCATGCTCATCGCATATTTCCCAACATCTGGATGCAGTTGGATATGTAGGCACACCTTCAAACATAAGTGAAGTAGCCCCATTTGATAAGGGACCATAAAGAATATAAGTATGCCCAGTAATCCAGCCAACATCTGCTGTGCACCAATATTTATCATTTTCGTTGAATCCAAATAAATACTTAAAAGAGATATGTGCTCCTAAAAGATACCCAGCCGTTGTGTGTAAAACTCCTTTTGGCTTTCCCGTTGATCCAGATGTGTAAAGAATAAAGAGTGGATCTTCAGAATCCATCGGCTCAGGCTCGCAAACATCATCAACTTTATCTTTTAGTTCATGAAACCAAAGATCTCTATCCTCAAACCAATTAATTTTTCCACCAGTTCGGTTAACAACGATGACATTCTTAACATCAGGACAATTTATTAGGGCTTCATCAACATTATCTTTTAAAGGAACTTTCTTACCGCCTCGAACACCCTCATCAGCAGTAATTACAATTCTACAATCAGCATCCAAAATTCTATCCTTTAAAGATTCTGGAGAAAATCCACCGAAAACAACTGAGTGGATCGCACCAATTCTTGCACATGCAAACATTGCAAATGCAGCTTCAGGAATCATCGGCATATAAATACAAACTCTGGAGCCTTTTTTAATTTGAAGTGTTTTAAGGATATTTGCAAACCTGCAAACCTCAGAGTGTAATTCTTTGAAAGTTATCTCTTTAGAGTTTCCTGGCTCATCACCTTCCCAAATTAAGGCAACCTTATCGCCATTTTTTTCAAGGTGTCTATCAATACAGTTGAGCGTTATGTTTGTTTTTCCTCCAACAAACCATTTAGTTTCCTGGAATTCAGAGTTATGTACCTCTTTAAAACCCTCAATCCATGAAATATTTTCTTTTGCCAGATCGCCAAAGAATTTTTCAGGATTCTCAATTGACTCTTTATATAGACTTAAGTATTCATCAAAATCTTTTATATGCGGATTTGAAAATCCGGGATTAGGATTATAAATTTCTTTTGTCATCTTAAAGAATAGATGGTTGGGGATTTATAAAAGTCTTTCCTTTTGGGTTGGACATAATTTTTGTAACCAATATCTCATAATCTTCTTCATTTTCTTCGAAGTTTATGTCAGCAGCATTAACTATCAGAACTGGCGCCTTTTCATAGTCTAAAAAGAATCGGGAATAAGCTTCATTGATTTTTGTTAAGTATTCATTAGTAAGATATTGCTCGTATTCATTACCTCTTTTATCAATCCTTCCCATCAATACTTCAACAGGTGCTTGAAGATAAATGACCAGATCTGGTGTGGGCGAGTCAAGAGTTAAGTGTTCGTAAACTTTGTCATAAAGCTTCATTTCCTCTGCCGATAAGACCACTTCAGCAAACAGTCTATCTTTCTCCAATATAAAATCAGCAACCCTAACTGGTTCAAACAAGCTTCTCTGTTTCAACTCTTCCATTTGCTGAACTCTTTGAAATAAGAAGAATAATTGAGCAGCGAGCGCAGACTGTGTTGGATTCTTATAAGATGCTTCTAAAAAGGGGTTTTCAGCTGGCATTTCAAGCAAAATGTCATAGTTAAAAGATTTTGCAAGCTTATTTGCCAGGGTAGTTTTTCCAACCCCAATTGGCCCTTCAACAGCAATATATTTAGGTAAAGGATCTTCTTTGTATGCTAATTTCATAAAATATATAAAAATTAGATTATCTTAATTCTTCAGAAAATCCAAATTCTTTTCCTTCACCCTTTCTTGGGTTGAAATTTCCATCACTTTCAACAGTTTTTCTTACTTTTTCTATCATTTTTTCCTTGGATTTAGCATCTGCATGCTGAAAGTTTGTCCACCATTTCCCGAGATCTGATTTATCTTTTGAGGCTTTCTCTCTGATTAAGAGGAAGTCATATCCAGCTCTAAATCTTGGATGCTTAATTATCTTATTAGGATTATTTTTTAATCTATCATTTAATTTTAATTGCAAATACCAGATGTCTTTTATATAACTAGAGAATTTTCTTGGGATGGCAGTAATTCTTTGCTGTTCAGCGATAATAGAGTCCATGGATCTGAAAAATTTTCTAACATTAATACCGTTATCAAAAGAGCATCTTTCAATTAACCTTGGCCATAAGATTGCTGCAAGAAGGAATCCTGGAGTAATAGATTTACCATCTCTATACCTTTTATCAGTGTTTTTGAATGATTCATCATAGACTTTGTTTCCAGAATACTTTTTTTCTAAGTTAAGCAAATATTTTGCAATACCAAAAGATTGAAGTTTTTTATAATTTTCATATCCATGACCATTCAAAAAGATTTTACAGAACTCATCAAACAATCTTGCATTAGAGATGTTTCCTAAAAGGTCTCCTTTTTCATAAATGGCTTCTTTTACTTTGTTATCTATTTTGAAATTAAGTTTAGTTGCAAACCTTATAGCTCTTAGGCTTCTCACCGGATCTTCTTCAAATCTATATAAAGGATCTCCTATAGAAATTATTTTCTTTTCTTTGACGTGTTGAGCGCCATCATGGAAGTCTTTAAAAGTATTACTTATTGGACAAAAATAAATAGAATTTATTGTGAAATCTCTTCTATTGCAATCATCCTCAATTTTACCCCAGATGTTGTCTCTAATTATTTTCCCAGCATCATCCTTGATGAGATCATTTTCTACAGTTGTACTATTTTTATCGAGACCAGCTCTGAAGGTTGCGACTTCTATTATTTGCTTTCCTTTATATATATGAACTAGCTGAAATCTTTTCCCAATAATTCTTGAAGCTTTAAAAATTTTCCTAATCTCTTTTGGCTCAGCATTAGTCGCGATATCAAAATCCTTCGGCTTAATATTAGCTAACAAATCTCTGACACAGCCTCCAACAAGGTAAGCTTCATAGTTATGGTCTTGAAGTTTGTTGATAATCTCTACAGCAAAAGGACTTATGCTTTTCCAATCCTTAGAGCTAACAGGAGATCTATTACTTTTATTTTTTTTAAAGAGATTCTTAATTATCAAGTTTATAAATTTTCTAAGAGATCTTGGTATTCCTCTTTTTTAAGACGTGGTCCAAATGTTTGCACTATTTTTGAAGCTGCTAAGTTAGCGAATGCACCGCATTCATGAAGCCCTTTACCACTCAGCATTGCATGCATAAATGCACCTGCGAACATGTCGCCAGCTCCGTTTGTATCAATTGCCTCAACCTCAAATCCATTACTTTTAATAACATCCCCATCAGTAATAATAAAACTGCCATTAGGCCCATCAGTAATTATGGTAGCGAAATCTTTTTCTTTTAAATTTTCTATTGCATCATCTATGTTATCGGTTTCGGTAAGAGCCAACGCCTCGTCATGATTACCAAAAACAAAGTCGATTCCATATGAAAGTATTTTTTCAAACTTCTCTCGAAAACCATGAACAATGCCATCATTTGATAGAGATAATGCTTTCTTAGTTCCAAAACCTACTAAAGAATCAAGAGATTTTGTAACAGAGTTAAAGTTAGAATCGCTAGTTACCATATAGCCTTCTATGTAGAAGATTTTAGATTTTTGAAGATACTCAAAATTTATATCTTTCTCACTTAAATGCTCACTAATTCCAAGGGTGCTGCACATAGTTCTTGCTGCATCAGGGGTAACAAGAACAAGACATTTTCCTGTTGGAGTATTTTGATCATTCGAGCTAATACCAATGTGATCAATTCTAGCCTCTGATAGACTTTTTAGGTATTTATTTCCATCTTCATCATCATTCAATTTACAAACATGATGACAGGAAGAGCCAAAATAAGATGCAGCAACTAATGAATTGGTAGCAGAGCCACCACAATCAACAACTGACTCAAGATCTAAGAGCAAAAGCTTATCCAATATAGCATTTTGCTCTTCTCTTGATTGAATAACCATCTCATCTGGCTTCATACCAATTTCATCAAGAAAATCTTGCTCAACCTTAAACTGAGTATCAACCAATGCATTACCTATTGCCGCTATATCATGTGCCATATATTACCTTTATCTTATTTATTACCTCATCAAGAATCTTTTTAGTATGCTTAGTTGAAATAAATCCAGCTTCATATTTTGATGGAGCAAAGTATATACCTAGATTTAGACAGTCTTTAAAAAAACTTTCGAAATACTTATCGCTCGACGCGCTTACATCATCAAAGTTTTTTGGAAATTCATCTGTGAAGAAGAATCCAAACATTCCACCAATTTGATTAAAAGAGAAGGGTATTCCTTTCTTAAACATCTCATTTTTAATATTTGTTAATAGATAGTTGGCATTTGCCTCAAGCTCATCATAAGGATTTGTTTTTATAAGCTCATTAATAAGACATTTTCCAGCAGCAACTGCTAAAGGATTGCCTGATAGAGTACCTGCCTGATAAACGGGTCCTTCTGGTGCGAGAAAGTTCATTATTTCCGCCTTACCACCAAATGCTCCTACAGGAAGCCCTCCACCTATGACTTTTCCTAAAGCAGTTAGGTCTGGCGTGATTCCATATAATTCTTGAGCTCCTCCTAAAGATACTCGAAAGCCTGTCATTACCTCATCAAAGATTAATACCGACCCGCTTTCATGTGTTTTGATTCTCAGAGTTTCTAAAAAATCTTTATCTCCAGGAATAAAACCCATATTTCCAGCAATTGGTTCAATTATGACCGCCGCAAGATCACTTTTAATAGATTCAAAGACTTCTAAAAAAGCATTTATGTCATTGTAGGGAACACTTATGGTATGTCTTGCCAGTTCTTCAGGTATACCCGGAGAGTCGGGTAGCCCAAAAGTCGATACTCCTGAACCTGCTTTTATAAGAAGAGAATCTACATGACCATGATAACAGCCAGTAAATTTAATAATTTTGTTACGACCTGTGTATCCTCTAGCTAACCTTATGCAACTCATTGTTGCTTCTGTTCCAGAATTTACCATTCTAATTTTTTCAATAGAGGGCATTACCGTTCTAATTAACTGACCTATAGATGTTTCTGCTTCTGTCGGAGCACCATAACTTGTTCCTAAATCGGCCTGATCCTTGATTGCTTTTATTATTTTTGGATTACTGTGGCCTAAAATCATTGGACCCCAGGACCCAATAAAGTCTACATAATCATTTCCGTCAACATCATGAAGATATGCCCCAGAGGCGCTCTTAATAAAAATAGGAGTACTATTAACATTCCCAAATGCTCTTACAGGTGAATTTACACCCCCAGGCATTACCGATTTTGCTTTATTAAAGAGAGACTTAGATTTATTTGTTTTACTCAAAATTAAAGTTGTTTACAAAAAAGCTTGCTGATTTAGCAGTATCTTGTGAGTTAAAAATAGCATTACTTAAAGCAATCATATCAAAATTTAGCTCCGCAACCTCGTGAAAGTTTTCATTACTTATTCCACCAATAATTGCTTTATTAGGAACATTAAACTTATTTATTAGGTCTAAGTCACTTTTTTCAATTGGAATTGCTTCCTTCTTTGTTGAAGAATGAGAGAAGGCACCAAATGAGACATAATTAGCACCTTCATTTATAGCTTTCTTTGCTTCTTCAATAGATGATTTACAGGTTTTGCCAATAATAAGATTTTTGTATTTATTCCTAACAGCCTGAACTGATAAATCGGCTTTACCTAAATGGACGCCTTCTGCCCCTAAGTCATTAGCAAGATGTGGATAATCATTTATGATAGTAATTCCTTCTTTCTTTTTAATTTGTTTGATAAGAACTGAGAAAAAATCTTTCAGCTCTCTCGTTATTTCCTCTTTATAGCGGATTTGGAAAATCTTTATCCCACAACCAAGACATATATTGATATCATT
>CACJKN010000002.1 GCA_902594005.1 uncultured SAR86 cluster bacterium
AACTAGTGCCACACTTACATATGCAATATTCCATACAATTGTTGTATCGATAACTGCAGCTAAAACAAAGCATAAAACATAAAAATTTCTATACCAAAAAACTGCCTTTTCGCCAAAAATATAGGCTGTTGATCTATCTCCGTAATAACACCAGGTTATTGCTGTAGAGAAAGCAAACAAAAGTAAGGAAATTGCTACTAATTTTCCTCCATATTCGCCAAATGTTCCTTGAGAAAAAGCCTTTGCAGTTAGCTCAGCTGAACTTACCAAGGATTTACCCTCAACTAAAACGGTTTCCGTAATTTTTCCATTGGAAATATTTAATTCTCCTGAATAAAGATCATTACCATCTTTAATGATAATATCTTCGGCAATTGATCTTGAGTGTAAAACTGTAACTTCTGTTTCTGTCAATCTACCATCTTTGATTTGTATAGTTCCTGAAAATTCATTTACATCTGAATCCAGTGACTGAACATAGTTTGTAAGTTGAGACATATGATCAGGGTGTTTATATGTACCATCAATGTTTTCTTCATCGCTATATGTACCCTCAAGAATTACCATATCCGTTTTAGAAAATGTAGTATCGAATTTTTCTGTCCAGACACCACTGGATAGAATCACCAAAGCAGTAACACTACAAACAACAATAGTATCTATAAAAGGTTCTAGTATTGAAACAATACCTTGATCTATTGATGTATTTTTTGATGAAGCATGAGCAATTGGTGATGAACCTTGACCTGCTTCATTTGAGTATAAACCTCTTGCTACTCCATACTTTAGACTCATTGCAAAACTTGCTCCCAAAAAACCACCTACCGCTGCTGATCCAGTAAATACTTGAGCGAATATTGCATTAAAGGAAGGAATGATATTTTGGTAATTTTCTATAAGTATTACTAAAGCTCCACCAAAATATATTAAACCCATAATTGGAATTATTTTGCTTGCTACCGATGCAATTCTTTTAATACCACCAATAATAATTATCCAAAGTAAACCACCCAAAAATAATCCAGTGAATATTTTTGGAACTGAAAATTCAGTATTCATCACAAGTGCAATATTATTAATTTGTGGCATGTTCCCCGAACCGATTGCAGTAATCATCATAAGAAATGCAAAAAGTATTCCAGCCCATTTCATGTTTAATGCATGCTCTATGTAATACATTGGACCACCTGATATGGATCCATCATCAAGTTTCGTTCTATATTTATGCCCCATAGTCACCTCAACAAACTTGGTAGTCATTCCAAATATTGCTGTTATCCACATCCAGAAAATTGCTGCAGGACCACCCGTCCATATAGCTAATGCAACTCCTCCGATGTTTCCTGTTCCGACCGCACCCGACATAGCTGTTGTGAGGGCTTCAAAACCTGAAGTCTCTCCTTCTGCATCCTCTTTTTGATTCTTTCCAGAGACTAAATTCCAAGCTTTTCCAAAAAATTTAAATTGAGGAAACCCTAAATAAATAGTAAAAAATATACCAGTACCAACCAATAATATAGGAAACCACCATGAACCACTTAGATATCCATCAAGAGTTATCAAAAAATCATTAAATTGAACCATATCTATTCCTCAAAATATTTAACCAAATCTGTGTAGCCGCCAATAAGCTTATCATTAATAAAAATTTGTGGCATTGTTCTAGCATATTTATTCTTTTCAAGAAGCAGATCTATGTTGTCATCTTCTTCTATGTTAATAGATTCAAACTTATAACCTTTTTGTTCAATTAAAGCTTTAGCTCGATCACAATATGAGCATCTATATTTTGTAAAAATCAAAAATTTCATAAATTAACTAGGTATTTTTAAGAGAAAATGATTGAGAACATATCTTTGATTTAAAGAATTTATTTTAAATAGATTTTCCCTAAAATTTGAAAGTTCCTCTATGAAGTCAGATAGTCTTACAGGGTGAATATTTGAAGAACCTTTTTTTGATATTGATAAGGTAAAGTCTATTATGTAATTTAACTTCTCATTAAATTCAATATTTAGATCGATAATATCATTAATTACTTTCCCATCAATTCCTTTGTTAAACAAACTATCAAGATAGTTACTCAATAATCTTAAATTCTCAAAAGATCCATCTTCAATTAGTTGTGATACTTTTTTTGGAGTCATGTAGCTTGGTATTACGAATTTATCGTTTTTATTTTGAAGAACATCTTCTGCCCAACTATAAAGATCATCTTGCAAAATGTTATTAAAGTGTATTAGTTGACATCTACTATATATTGTTTGATTTAGACACTTAAATCTATTTGATTGAATAATTATATAAGTGTTTTGAGGGGGCTCTTCTAAAGTCTTTAAGAGAGCATTTTGAGAACTGATTGTTAGATTTTCTGCACCATCAATGAATAGAATCTTATTTTTGCTCAAACCAGATTTAAGCATTGTAAAGTCAATAGCTTCTCTAATAAAAGCAACAGGAATTTTTTTTGTATTGTTTTTAAGCTTATTTTTATCTTCTCTTTGAAAATAAGAAATTAATGTTTCATTGTTTATGCAAAATAAGTCTGGATGTGAATTATTTTTAATTAAATTATTACTATTCTTTTCATTTAATAAACAATTAATTAAATACTGACATACTTTATTTTTTCCAACTCCCTCCTGTCCTTCTATTATTAGTGCATGTGAGAGACTGCTTAAATCAATTGAAGAGATTTTTTCGTCAATCCATGGAAAATTTTTCATCTTATAAACTTTCTACTAGATTTATAATTTCTAGGCTAATAGTTTTGGCATCCTTTTCTGCGTCTATGCACTTTATTCTAGAATATTGATTTGCTAAATCTAAATATCCATTCCTAACATCGTTAAAGAATTCCAAACCAGATGACTCAATTCTATCCATAGAATCTCCTGATTTTCTCTCAAATCCTTTTACTGGATCAATATCTAATAGGATTGTTAAATCAGGATCAGGAGCATTAATAAAAGATTTTAAAGAGTTGATAAACTCTTTATCAAGATTTCTTCCATATCCTTGATAAGCCATTGATGCATCGAAGTATCTATCTAATAAAATAAAATCATGTTGATTTGATAGGATCTCATTAGCAACCAACTCAGATCTACTTGCATACATTAACAACAGTTCTGTTTGGCTTGTTAAAGTTAGATTGGCATCAAGTAAAATATTTCTAATTTTTTCACTTGGGATAGTAGATCCTGGTTCACGGAATTTTTTGACACTTTTTCCTGCATCTAATAGATGGTCATGAAGTAAATCTATTTGTGTAGATTTTCCTACTCCTTCAATACCTTCAAAGCTAATAATTTTCATTTTTTTTGATAAAGATTCACATATTCTAAATGTTCATTGTAAGTTTTGCTAAAAATATGTTTACCTTCCCCATCCGCCACAAAAAATAAATACTCATTTGGAGAATTCATTATTGCTGCATCAAGTGAAGATTTTGTTGGCATTGAGATGGGTGTTGGCGGGAGGCTTTCAATTACATAAGTATTGTATAAATTACTCTTTTCCCTTAAGTCCTTCTTTGTTATATCCCCATTAAAATCTGGCATTAATCCATAAATTATTGTTGGATCAGCCTGAAGTTTCATTTTTATTTTAAGTCTATTTAAAAAAACTCCTCCAATTTTCATTTTTTCTTCAACGCTTGATGATTCTTTTTCGATAATAGAAGCAAGGATGATTCCTTCATATTTAGACTTAAGGGGATTGTCTATTGGTTTATCATTCCAAATTATATCTACATAACTTTTTAGTTCAGATGAAGATTTGTTAAGCAGTAAAGATAAATTTGTATTCTTTTTGTAAAAATATGTATCAGGTAAAAGAAGGCCTTCAATAGAATTATTGATTAAATCAATGCATGAAAAATCTTCACAATCATTATTAAGATTTAAGGTATTTATATATGAGCTTAAATCAAACCTGTTCGTCCCATCACTTATAACAAATTTATGAGTAATGGTTTCGCCTAACTTCATCTTGGTAAGAACCTTAAAAAGACTATCATCTATTAAATATTCTCCAGCCTGAATAGTCCTAAAATCAAATAAGTAAATACCTAGTAAAAATAATGATTTTTCAAAGAAATTATTAGATTCATATATTCCGTTGTATAAATCTAATATTGAGGAGTTAGGTTTTACTTCATATGTGAATGGTTCAAGTGTTATTTTATTGTTATAAAAGCTTTTTAATGACCCATAGAGAGTAAATGATGCTAAGAGAAAAATACCGATTAGTCTTAGTAGATATTTTATCAATTAGACAGACTTAAAAATAAGAGTTGAGTTGGTTCCGCCAAAACCAAATGAATTATTTAACGAAATATCTATTTTCATATCTCTGGCTTCTTTTGGAATGAAATCTAAATCACAACCTTCATCAGGATTATTTAAATTAATTGTTGGTGGAGAAATATTATTAACAATAGATAAAATTGAAAATATTGATTCTACAGCTCCAGCCGCACCTAAAGTATGGCCTGTCATAGATTTAGTTGAGCTAATTGGTGGAGGTGAATCAAAAATAGATTTAACGGCATTGCATTCTGCAAGATCGCCAAGAGGTGTTGATGTTGCATGAGCATTTATATAATCAATGTCATTTGTTGAAATACCTGCATCTGATATTGCTCGAGAAATTGATAATGAAGCACCAGCACCATCTTCTGATGGTGCAGTCATATGATATGCATCAGAACTCATGCCAAAACCAATAACTTCTGCATATATATTCGCTGAGCGATTTTTGGCATGCTCATATTCTTCTAATACAAGAATTGCGGCTCCATCTGACAATACAAAACCATCGCGACCTTTATCCCATGGTCTACTTGCTGTCTTTGGATCATCGGATTTACTTAAAGCTCTTGATGCAAGAAAACCTGAAACCCCTAAAGGTGTAGTTGCCATTTCAGAACCTCCTGTAACCATAACATCTGCATCTCCATAGGCTATCAATCTTGCGCTAGTTCCAATGGCATGATTACTTGATGCGCACGCAGTTACAATAGATAAATTTGGACCTGTATATCCATTAATAATACTTAAGTATCCAGG
Source organism: uncultured SAR86 cluster bacterium (assembly GCA_902594005.1). Classification (GTDB taxonomy): domain Bacteria; phylum Pseudomonadota; class Gammaproteobacteria; order Magnimaribacterales; family D2472; genus CACNXK01. The sequence goes on from CACJKN010000002.1 coordinate 5,073, forward strand.
CGTCATATTGATTATAGATCCAGGAACAAAAAATGGAGATACCCTCTTGAATGATTTTTTATTAAGTATATCTTTATTTTTTTCTATGCTATCCAAACCCCCGATGCCTGATCCTATATTCAAACCAACTCTATCTTTATTAACATTATTATCCAAACCAGCATCTTCAATAGCCTGAATACCCGCAGTCACACCATATTGAACAAATGTATCTAAGCGTCTTATATCTTTGGAATCTATATATTCAGCTGGATCGAAATCTCGAATTCTTCCACCAACCTTAATTGGCATATGTTCTAGATCAACAATATTCTCAGAGATGCCTGAACATCCATTTATGCAGTTAGACCATGATTCATCAACAGAGTTACCTAAGGGAGAAATTAATCCCATTCCAGTAACTACAACTCTTCGAGGAAGTTGCATTTAAGATATTAGGAATTTTCGACTATGTAATCTACAGCTTCTTGAACTGTTGAGATTTTTTCAGCATCTTCATCAGCAATTTCAAGATCGAATTCTTCTTCCAAAGCCATCACTAGCTCCACAGTGTCAAGAGAATCAGCACCAAGATCGTCAACAAATGATGAATCAGTATTTACTTCTGACTCAGCAACACCGAGTTGTTCGCAAACAATTCCAGTAACAGTTTTTTCAATTTCACTTCTTTCCATATTAGTACCTCAATTGAAAGTTTGGTTATTTTAACGTGCAAGTTAAAAAATACCAACTAATACATAAATAAGCCTCCATCAACAGAAATGGTTTGGCCAGTTATATAATTTGCTTTATCAGAAGCAAGAAACACTATGCATTTAGCTACATCTTCGACGGTACCAAATCTTTTCATTGGTATATTCTTACTTACCTCAACTTTTTCATCATCATTCAAAAAGTTTGTCATGTCAGTCTCAATAAAGCCAGGCGCAACAACATTTGATGTAATATTTCTAGATCCAAGTTCTTTAGCTAAAGATCTTGAGAAACCAACCATTGCTGACTTTGATGAAGAATAATTAACTTGGCCAGAGTTGCCCATAAGGCCAGCAACTGATGAAATGTTGATCACTCTTCCAAATTTATTTTTTACCATGGGTTTTATAAAAGCCTTAGTAACTCTGAATAATCCATTTAAATTTGTCTCTATAACATCATCCCAATCTTCATCTTTCATTCTCAAAAATAATTGATCTTTGGTAATACCTGCATTATTGACAAGCACTGATGGGAGAAGATCTTTAGATTTAAGATCCGTAAACAAGTTTTTTATGCTTTCTTTTGACATTAGGTCTAACTGAACAGAGATAGCACTATCGTCTCCTATGAGTTCACCTAGATTAAAATCACCTCGTGATGAACCAATTACCTTATATCCCTCTCTAGAGAAATTTTTAGCAGCTTCTAGACCAATTCCTCTTGAAGCGCCTGTGACTAAAACAATCTTACTCATATATTTTGCACCTTATCTTTAAAATTTAGATCAGCCATATAAAGAATACTTTGTAAATCATAACCCTTTGATAAACCACATAAAATATTTTTTGGACCAATTTCTATTAAGCATGAAGCGGAATTAGAAATTTTTTCCATAGTTTTAGTCCAAAGAACTGGTTGAGTTAGTTGATTTAGAAGATTTTGTTTAATTGAGGATAAATCAGTCTCAATCTCACCAGTATGATTTTGTATGATTGAATATCTTGGAAGAGAAAAAATAATTTTTTGGAGAGACTCATTAAATTCGTCTGCAGCATCAGTCATTAATTTGGTATGAGATGCAATACTAACGTTTAATTCTATGCATCTTTTTGCACCAATTCCTGGAAGTAAATTACTTGCCATTTCTACACCTTCAATATTTCCAGCAATTACAGTTTGCTTCATAGAGTTATAATTTGCAGAAGCTACGTAAGCTTTTTCATTAGACTTATTAATTTGTGAACAAACTTCATCGATAATTTTTGAATCAAGTCCAAGTATAGCCATCATTTTACCTTCTTCAGAGCTTTGCATTAACTTACCTCTGAGATGAGTTATTTTTATGGCATCTTCAAAAGTTATTGATTCTGCAAACATTAAAGCTGAGTATTCTCCAAGTGAATGACCAGCTATTACTTTTGGGGTTGGTAAAGATAAATTTTTATATGCTTCTGAAAAAATGGCCGAAGATAAGACCAGAAGCGGTTGAGTAAAAGTAGTTGAATTTAATTTAGACTCATCCTCTAAAATGCTATTAACATCATAACTTAGTATTTCAGATACAATTTCGATCTTTTCATTTATGAAAGACTGATCAACCAAATCAGTTTGAAGCATTTCAGGATGTTGTGAGCCCTGACCAGGGAATACACAAGCTATGGAGCCCATTTCTTACTCTTGTTCTTGATCTTCTTTAACTGGCTTTCTTAAATCCTTTACAAGTCTTCCTTTGTAAAAGCCATCCTTAGTCATTTGATGCCTCAAATGTTTCTCACCAGATACTTGATCAGTTGACAATGTAAGGTTCTTTAGCTTGTCATGAGATCTTCTCATGCCAATTCTTGAACGTGTTTTTTTACTCTTTTGTACGGCCATAATTATAAAAAAGCGTATCCTAACAAATATATTCTTAAATGAATAGTAATTAAGTATCCAAATAACTTAACATTTTTTCAAACTGGTCGTCATAATCTGCAACAAAAGTATTTCTTTTATTCTCAAGATCTAAAAAAGATATTTCAGACGAATGAAGTCCTAATCTTTTTACACCTGAATGTTTTAATCGAGTGTTAAAGTCGTTACATCCATACTTCTTGTCATTGGCGATATTTTTGTTAATTTTTTCACATTGAGCTCTTATTTGATGCGTTCTTCCTGTGAGAATCTCTATTTCTATCAAAGAACTACAATCAAACTTTTTTAGAGGCTTTAAGATTGATTTTGCCTCTTTACCATTTTTATTGATTGAAACTTTTTTGAATGACCCTTTTGTGTTTGTATTAATACTGTCTTCTATAACCATTTCTTCAGAAATGAAGTCCTTTACTATAGCGTGATAAATCTTTTTTACTTTTCTTTGTTTTAGTTGATTATTAAAAAAACCTAAGAATTTTTGGTTTTTAGCAATTACCAAGCAGCCAGATGTACCCTTATCAAGCCTATGACATAAATTTAATGAATTATCTTTTAAAACTGATCGCAATATGTCAATAAGACCATGATCATTCTTTGTTCCGCTATGAACAGCATAATTCGATGGTTTATTGTAGATGAGGAAATCCTCATCATCGTATATCACTCTATCTTTAAGAAAAGTATATTTGCTTATATTAATATCTAAAATCTTCTCATGATTAATTAGATTAGGCGGTATCCTTATTAAGTCATTTTTTGATAGTTTAGTATCAGGTTTGACTCTTTTTGAATTAACTCTAACTTCTCCTTTTCTAATAACTTTGTAGATTTTTGATTTAGGAATATTTTTAAAATTAGAAAAAAGGAAGTTATCTATCCTTCTTCCTTCATTATCATGATCTACGGTTATATTTTTGACAGACATAAATTATATATATACGATAAGCACAATAATTATAGTTTATGTTGAATAGTTCAACATAATAGAGATAGAAAAATACTAATTTTACTTTCAGCTCTCCATCCCGAGCTGTTTAGAAAGCAATAAGAGTAAGACTTTCTAAAAATAACCTAAATGGTATTAACTATCTCCTTAACTAAAGGAGTTAGTATGAAAAGAATATTAATAAATAGTTCTTATAACGACGAATTACGTGTTGCACTTGTTGACGGTGCGAAATTATTTGATTTAGATACAGAAGTTACTGACAGAGTTCTATACAAAGGAAGTATCTTCAAGGCAACAGTTTCTAGAATTGAGAAAAGTTTGAATGCGGCTTTTGTAGATTTTGGATCGAGTAGGCATGGGTTCTTACCACTAAAAGAACTATCAAGAAACTTTTACAAAAAAAATTCACAAGGTAAATCAGAATGCACTCTAAAAGAGGGTCAAGAGATACTTGTTCAAATAAATAAAGAGGAAAGAGGCACTAAAGGTGCAACTTTATCAACTCAGATATCCATAGCTGGCCGTTTTATGGTTTTAATAGCTAATTCTGATAAATCAGGTGGTATTTCAAGAAGAATTACAGGAGATGAGAGAGAAGATCTAAAAAATCAGATCTCAAAACTAGATATACCGGAGGGCATGAGTGTGATTATTCGAACTGCTGGTATAGATAGATCATTTGAAGAACTACAAAATGACCTCAACTATCTTATTTCTCTATGGGATGATATCAATGCTACACAAGCTTCAGCCGACTCGCCTCAATTGATTTACAAAGACGACAAGCTAATAGTTCGAGTTTTTAGGGATATTTTTCGAGATGATATAGAAGAAATTTTAGTGGATGATAAATCTGTATTTGAGGAAGCTAAAAATTTTGCTGAATTAGTTATTCCTGATCAAAAAGACAAAGTAAAGCTATATGATGAAGAAATCCCTCTTTTTAATAGATATCAAATAGAATCACAGATTGAATTAGCTTTCCAAAGAGAGATTTCTCTTCCATCAGGAGGATCTATAGTTATAGACCCTACTGAAGCAATGACAACTATTGATATTAATTCAGCTCGATCAACTAAAGGTAAAGATATTGAAGAAACAGCTCTTAAGACAAACTTAGAGGCAGCAAAAGAAATTGCAAGACAATTAAGGTTAAGAGACGTTGGCGGGTTAATAGTTATAGATTTTATCGATATGCAAAATGAAGATTCACAAAATAAAGTTGAGAATGCTTTTAGAAGAGCCGTATCGTCTGATAGAGCTAGAATCCAAATAGCAAGTATTTCAAGATTTGGATTGCTTGAAATTTCTAGGCAAAGACTTAAACCTTCTTTAAACGAGACATATGACATAGAGCATGTTTTAGTTAGGGGGCCAAGATCAATTGGGCAATCTATTTTAAGAATTATCGGTGAAGATGTTGCTAAAGATAATACAGCAGAAATACAGGTATATGTTCCTGCCGATGTTGCTAGCTACTTACTAAATGAAAAAAGAAGAGATATTCTGAGTATAGAGAATTCTACAGGTGTAAAAATCTTAATTATTGCTGATCCTTATAAATCAAGACCATATTACAAGGTAATAAGAATTAAAGATTCTGAAGTAAAGAAAAAATCTTCATATGAGTTAACTCCTGATAGTCCAAAACCAGATACTGATTGGAGAGATGAAAAATCTGGATCAAAGCTTAACCCGCTGGTAGATGCCACTGACCATAAAAAGAATCATAAATCTGGTGGTGGTATTTTAAGCTGGATCAAAAGTTTAACTGCTTCACCGCAACCAAAAAAAACAACAAAGAAAAAATCTCCTCAAAAAAGACGTCCTCGCAAGGGAAATTATAAGAAAAAGAATGCTAACACCTCTAAATCTAGACCAAACAGAAAACCTTCTTCATCTAAGAATACAAGAAGACCTTCTTCATCTAGGAGTACAGGAAGGCCTTCAAAGTCTGTTGATAGGAAGCCAAAAAATGACTCTAGAACAAAAGATACCAGAAAAAAAGCTCCATCAAGAAAACCTAGAGTAGAAAAAGATACTGCCAAAAAAATATCCGGCAGACAGGATATTGTTAAGGAAACAAAAAAGAAGCCTGAGCCCCCAACTAGAGCTTTGAACGATCCTCGAGATAACTAGATATAAGCTGTCCCGAGATTGATAATTTAGGTGGCACATTCGGAAGGTCATCTATTTTGAACCATTTGGCATCCTCAAGTTCTGCTTCTTCTATTTTTATTTCACCTGATTCGTATTCACAAAAATATCCAAGCATTAGCTGACTAGGAAATGGCCACGGCTGACTTCCAAAATATGTAATATTTTTAACAGAAACATTTACTTCTTCCATAACCTCTCTTCTTAGAGCCTCTTCTGCTGTTTCACCAGCTTCAATAAAGCCAGCTAAAGTGCTATACCAGTTTTCAGGGAAAAATTTGTTTCTTGCTAACAAAACCTCGTCTCCTCTAGTAACTAGCGTTATTATGCAAGGCGAGATCTTTGGATAAATAAATTCTTGATTGCAAGGTCTAACAAAAGCACCCTCTTTTTCTTGAAAGGATAATTTTCCAGAACATCGAGAACAGTATTTCGTTTCATCAATCCAATGCACCAACTGCTTAGCAGTAAAAACAACTCCATCATTTTCTGGATTAAAGTTCGCTAAAGTTCTTATTTCAATTAATTCTGCATCTTCAGGTTTATTTACTAAAGTTATGTCTTTTAAGTTAATCGCATAAATGTATTCATCTTCATCGTGAGAAATACCTATTCTTGCCATATCAATATCACCCTCTAAAATTAAATAATTTGCATCAAATTTATAAGATTTTTCCGATTTATCGTATAAAATCTTATTTTCTGAAATAAAAATATATTTGTTGTTATTTAATTCAGAGAAATTTTTAAAACGAGACCTAGACATAAGTAATAATCATAATGAATATATCCTTAATGTATAGTATGTTTTTAGGTGATTCACCTAGATGGTATAAACAAGCAATTCTTAGCTTTCTTATAATTAACCCAATACTACTTATCGTCCTTAATTCACTTGGTTTAAATGGTGGATTCATAATGGGCTGGATAATTCTGTTACAGTTCATTTTTACCTTAGCGCTAGCACTTAAATGTTATCCTCTTCAGCCAGGTGGTCTTCTTGCAATTGAAGCTTTAGTAATGGATCTTTCAAATCCATATTCAATGATGCATGAAATAGAGGCAAATATAGAGGTAATTCTATTACTTGTTTTTATGGTAGCTGGAATTTTCTTTATGAAAAATCTAATGCTTACTATATTCACTAAACTACTTCTAAACGTTAAATCAAAAGTTTGGCTTTCTCTACTCTACTGTTTTACCGCAGCTTTTTTGTCAGCTTTTCTAGATGCTCTTACAGTTACAGCAGTTTTAATTGGAGTTACTGTTGGATTCTATAGAATTTATCATTTAATAATTTCGAATAAATATTTTGATGATACCACTCATGATATTCATAATGATGCATCTATTGATTCTCTTAAAGTTGAGGAACTAGATGACTTTAAAGGTTTCTTAAGACAGTTAATTATGCACGGTGCCGTCGGTACTGCTCTTGGGGGTGTATGCACAATTGTTGGTGAGCCTCAAAATTTATTAATTGCAAATATTGCTGGCTGGGATTTTATTGAATTTTTCTTATATATGGCGCCAGTTACGATGCCAGTATTCGTTGCTGGATTATTGGTTTGTTTTTGCTTAGAGCGATTTAAGTTAGCAGGTTTTGGATCGGAGTTATCAGGAAATATAAGAACCATTTTTGCTGAATATGCAGCATACGAAGATCAAATTAGCAAAAATGATGACAAGAAAAAAGCTGAACTTGCAGTTGAGACATTTGTTTTAGTCTTATTAATCTTTGCCCTTGCTTTCCATATTGCTGAAGTTGGGATTATTGGTCTTGGCGTTATAATTCTTTTAACTTCTTTTAAAGGTATTACTCATGAGCATTATTTAGGAGATGCTTTTAAAGAGGCTTTACCTTTCACTGCTTTGCTTTGCGTCTTCTTCGCTATTGTTAGCGTTATACATGAGCAACACTTATTTACCCCTGTTATTAATTATGTTCTTACTTTTAGTTTTGAAAGCCAGACAAGTATCTTCTTTATTGCAAACGGAGTTCTATCTGCAATTAGTGATAATGTTTTTGTAGCTACAATTTATATAAATGAAGTTAAAGCTCTTCTAGATGCAGGAAAGATTTCTTTAGAACATTTTAATAATCTTACAATTGCTATTAATACAGGAACGAATATACCTAGTATTGCTACTCCAAATGGTCAGGCAGCATTTCTTTTCTTGCTTACCTCCTCTCTTGCTCCATTAATTAACTTATCTTATTTCAGAATGGTTTTAATGGCTCTTCCATATACAATTGTTCTCACGATAGTAGCCCTCATTTCAGTTTATTTATTCATCTAAATGTCACTAGATCGAAGGTTCTGCGTAGCTCCTATGATGAGATACACAGATATGCATGAAAGATTCTTTTTAAGACTCATATCTAAAAAAGCAGTCCTATATACAGAAATGATTTCCACAGGAGCCCTAATACATGGAAATTGTGATTATCAGTTAGATTTTAATAAAGAAGAGCATCCTGTAGCTGTTCAATTTGGTGGTTCTTCGCCTCAAGAGTTATCTCAATGCTCAATAAAGGCTGAAAAAAAGGGATACGATGAAATTAACCTGAATATAGGATGCCCATCTGAAAGAGTGCAAAAAGGTAATTTTGGAGTATGTTTAATGCTTGAGCCTGACCTGGTTGCAGAATGTGCAAGTAAAATGAGGAACTCCGTAGATATTCCTGTGACTATTAAATGCAGAACTGGTGTTGATGATAATGATGATTATGAATTTTTGAAATCATTTATAAGTACTGTCAAGGATTCTGGTGTTAAAACTTTTATAATCCATGCGAGGAAAGGAATTTTAAAAGGTTTAAGCCCAAGACAAAATAGAAATATCCCACCCTTAAACTATCAAAAAGTTTATTCAATAAAGGATGATTTTCCAGAATTAGAAATTATTATTAATGGCGGCATCAAAACTATTAGTGAGGCAAAGAATCATCTTACTTATGTAGATGGAGTTATGTTGGGAAGAGCAGCCTACGATGATCCTTTTATGCTCAGTGATATAGATTCTGAAATTTACTCAAATACTAAAGTAGAGATAAGTAGAAAAGATCTTCTTACAGAATATTTAAATTATGTTCATCTTATGACTCAAAAAGGTTATGACCCTAAAATTATGTTGAAACATGTATTTGGGCTTAAAAAAGGTGAAAAAGATGCTAAAAGATTTAGGGTAAAAGTAGCTGAGATAATGAACTCATCGAGTCTGGTTAAAAACAAAGATGACTTACTATCAATGGTTTAGTTATCTCCAAATATATCTTCCATATCATCTAAAAATTCATCTTCCTCAGTCGAACCATTATTAATTTCATATTCTCTAGATTGGACATAAGCATCTTTAACAAAAATATACTTATCTCCGATAATAAGTGTTTCAGCATCTAGAAGGCGCTCTCTAGTCTCGAGAGCATCAATACCTACCAATGTTATCTTTACATCATTATCTTCCATTGCGAATGTACCGGAAAGGAAGCTTGAAATTGGTCTACTCAATAAATCTCTTGGATTACTCGGGCCTAAAAAGGGAAGCATAATATAAGGGCCTGAATCAAAACCCCAAACACCAAGTGTTTGTCCAAAATCTTCCTCATGTCTTTCAAGACCCATTTTTGATGCAACATCAATTAAGCCAAATAATCCAATAGTAGAGTTGATAACAAATCTACTTGCATCATTGAATGCATATTTAATTTCTCCCTGGAGTACTTGATTTATAGTGGTATCAATTTCTTCAAGATTATTAAAAAAGTTTGTTACTCCTGTTCTAGCAAATTGAGGTGTAACTTTTCTATATGTTAAGGCAGCTGGCTTTAAAAGTTTTTCATCTAATTTCTCATTAAAGATAAAAATATCCCTATTTAGATCCTCAAATGGATCATTTATTTCTTCACCAAAGATTGGAAAAGATAATAATAAAATAAGTAAAAATCTATTCATGCTCTCTGATTGCTCGTATTGTATTTAGAAATAAAGTATCTAATTTTAAATCATCAAATGGATATGTTGAATCTATGAATTTTTTATCATATTCAACTCTATCTAAAACTGTATTCTCAGTTTCTAAGTTAAAACTCTGGAAATCATCACTTTGATGAATATTGTTTAGGATAATGCCTAATACTTTAATATTTAAGCTTGCAAAAACATGTTCAGATCTCCTTAAATCTGCAATTGATAATTTAGATATAGTTGATACTAAAATTACAAAATCAGGAACAATTTTTTGACATACCGTTAAATAGGCATCGCCTGTTCCAGGAGGCATATCAATTAAAAGAAAATCTAGTTCGTCCCAATTAGTTTTTTCATATATCTGGTTGATGGCAGAGCTCAACATGGGCCCTCTCCAGATAGCAGCATTTTTATCGAGTAAGAATCCTAGAGAGTTTACTGAAATATTATCAACTTTTTTTGGTATATATGGTCTGTCAGTATTTTTTTTATCTACTTCAATATTCTTATCATTAATGTCGAATAATATATCTTGATTAGGGCCGTAAATATCTGCATCTAAAATACCAACTTTGCTCTCCTTTGATAGAGCTGTAGCTAAAAAAGAGCAAACAGTTGATTTACCAACTCCGCCTTTTGCTGAAGCAATTGCAATAGTTTTTTTTATAGTCATTATCTAATTAACTTATAATATATTAAAAATTATCACAAAATGAAATCACGAAAGATTCTGGTAACAAGCGCATTGCCATATGCGAATGGTTCAATACATATTGGGCATGTTCTTGAATCTGTAATTACTGATATCTGGGTAAGATACCAAAATCTTAATGGTAATGAATGTCTTTACTTTTGTGCAGATGATACGCACGGAACTCCTGTCATGCTGAAAGCCAAAGAGCTTGGAATAGAGCCTGAAGAGCTTATTAAAAGAACTAGAGAGGAGCATATAAGAAGTTATTCAAAATTTAATATTAATTTTGATAATTTTTATACTACGCATTCAGACGAGAACAAGAAATATGCTGAAGATATTTATCAAAAATGTAAAGAAGGAAATCTAATTTTTAAAAAAGAAATTGAACAGTTTTATGACTCGGAAGAAGGTTTATTCTTATCTGATAGATTTATAAAAGGCACATGTCCAAAATGTGGCGCTGAAGATCAGTATGGTGATGGTTGTTCTGTCTGTGGCACGACTTATACACCCGATGATTTAGTAAATCCAGTATCATCATTATCGAATTCTGAGCTTACCAAGAAAAAAACTGAACATGTGTTTTTTGATTTACCTCAAATGAAAGATTTTCTTGAAAATTATCTCAAAGACTTAGCTCTTCAAGATCCGATAAAAAATAAACTAAATGAGTGGATTGAGGATGGGTTAAAGCCATGGGATATATCAAGAGACAAACCATACTTTGGATTTGAAATACCTGGAGAAAAAGATAAATATTTTTATGTTTGGCTTGATGCACCGATTGGATATTTAGCTTCTGCAAAAAATTGGGCAGAAAACAATAGTATGGATATGAATGATTTATGGGGTGAAAGCTCTGATTATGAAATTCATCATTTTATTGGAAAAGATATTGCCTATTTTCATGCCCTATTCTGGCCAGCGCTTTTAAAGTCATCAAATATTCGCTTACCTGAGTCAATAAATGTTCATGGATTTTTAACTATTGATGGTGAGAAGATGTCAAAATCCAATGGAACCTTTATAAATGCAGATGATTTTGCTGAAAATTATGATGGTGAATTATTAAGATATTATTTTGCAGATAAGTTTAATAATTCAATTGATGATCTAGATTTTAATGAAGATGAATTTATTCAAAAAATTAATTCAGATATCGTCGGCAAATATCTAAATATTGCTAGCAGAGTTTCAAAATTTATTGAGAAGAATGGCAATAGTCTCTCTGCAAACTTAGATGAAGACTTTATTAAGAAAAATCTGGCTAAGATCGATGAAGTGATTGAGCATTATGAAGACTTAAATCTTTCTAAATCTGTAAAAATTATTATGAAGATGGCAGATGAAGTTAATAAATATATTAATGAGAATGAGCCTTGGAAATCTAGTGAAGAAAAGGCTGTAGAGGTATCTTCGACAGCAATTAACTGTTTTAGAGTTATCTCAATATTGCTTAATCCTGTTCTACCAACAATAACATCAAAGGCTTTAGAGGTATTTAATGATAGTGCTACAAATGATTTTAATAATATTAAGGATTATCTTGTAGATACAAAAATTAATCCATATAAGCCCCTATTAAAAAGATTAGAAAAAGCTAAAATAAATGAGGAAATTGAAATGGAAGATTCAAATTTAATTGATATCAAAGATTTTGCAAAGGTTGAGCTTCGCGTAGCTAAAATTGTTAAAGCTGAAGGTATAGAAGAAGCTGATAAGCTCATAAAATTACATCTTGATGTGGGTGATCTTGGTAAAAGAACTGTTTTTGCTGGCATAAAAAGTGCATATGATCCTGAGAGTCTTAATGGAAGACATGTTGTATTAGTTGCAAATCTTGAGCCAAGGAAAATGAAATTTGGAGTATCGGAAGGAATGGTCTTAGCGTCGAGTAATGATGAGGGATCAATTTATTTAATATCACCAGATGAAGGTGCAAAGCCAGGTCAGTTAGTTAAATAATGAAAGAAACGGATATTTTAATAGTTGGAGCAGGTCCCGTAGGACTTTTTACAGTTTTTGAAGCTGGCCTATTAGGATTAAATTGCACATTAATCGATAACTTAGACAAACCTGGCGGGCAATGCGCCGAGCTTTATCCTGAAAAACCTATCTATGATATCCCAGGAGTCCCATTTCAAACAGCACAAGAACATGTTGACGCCCTATTAAAGCAAATAGAACCTTTTGATTATGATTTAAATTTATCCCAAAGAGTTCAAACAATTTCAGAAGATGGTGACTTTTGGATTGTAGAAACTAATGAGGGTAATAAATTTAAAACAAAAAATATATTCATTGCAGCAGGTGCTGGATCTTTTGAACCAAGAAGACCGGCAAATATTGAAAATCCTGATTTATTTCTCAATAAGGGAGTAACGTATGCCGTAAGAAATATGGATCAATACAAAGACAAAGAAGTATTCATTTTTGGTGGCGGAGACTCTGCTTTAGATTGGACAGTGGAATTAAGTAAAATCGCCTCTCATGTTAGCTTGGTTCATAGAAGAGATCAGTTTAGAGGTGCATATAAAACTGAACAAGAAATGAGAGATTTAGTTAAAAATGAAAAAGTTAGTCTTTTTACACCTCACTTAATCAATGAAATAGTTGGAGACAAAAAAGTAACTGGAGTTAAACTTAAGAACTTCGAAACTTTAGAGATTTCGGAACATAAAGCCGATGAACTGCTATTCCTCTTTGGTTTAAATAAAAAACTAGGCCCAATACTTGATTGGGAGATTGATTTAGAAGATAAAAAAATATCTGTAAATACCACTACTTTTGAAACATCTAAAAAAGGTATATTTGCTGTAGGTGATATTAATCATTACGAAGGAAAGCTTGATCTTATTTTATGTGGATTCCATGAAACAACACTTGCAGTCCAAGAGGCTTTTAAGAGAATAAATCCTGGTGAGAGAGTTCCCTTTGGATATACAACCTCAAATAAAAAACTTCAAAAAAAACTTGGCGTAATTGATTGAAAGAAAAGTTTAGAAAGTTCCTTCCGGTAGTTGTAGATATGGAAACTGGTGGTTTTGATCCAGTTAACGATGCACTATTGGAAATTGCTATTACTCTTATAGATTACGACAAAGAATTTCGAGTTGGCACCACTCATAGGCATCACATAATACCGTTTGAAGGTTTAAATGTATCTGAGGAATCTCTCGAATTTACCGGCATTGATCTTAATCACCCTCTAAGAAATGCAGTTGATGAAAAAGAAGCTTTAAAAGACCTTTTTAGTATCATCAATAAACATAAGAATAAATATGAGTGCAGTAGAGCTATTCTTGTTGGACATAATGCTCATTTTGATTTGGGTTTTTTAAATGAGTCCATTAAGAGAAATAATATTAAAAGATCTCCTTTCCACCCCTTCTCAGTTTTTGATACTGTATCTATAGGTGGAATTTTTACTGGTCAAACTGTCCTTGCAAGAGTTGCTAAAGAGCTAGGCTTTGATTATGAAAACGAATTGGCTCATTCAGCATCATATGATTCAGAAATTACGGCGAAAGTTTTCTGTAAAATCTTAAATAAAATAGATTAGCCTAATGCATCATCAACAAGTTTTTGAAGCTCGCCTGATTCATGCATTTGCGTAACAATGTCACAACCCCCAATTAACTCACCGGAAATAAAAACCTGAGGAAAGGTTGGCCAGTCAGTTACAGAAGGAAGTGTTGCTCTAACTTCTTGATTTTCTAGGATATCAACAAATGAGAATTGAGCCCCACAATCTATTAATGCTTGTACAGTCTTTGATGAAAAACCGCATCTTGGCTCATATGGCGTGCCCTTCATATAAATAAGCACAGGATTTTCTTTGATTTGTTGTTTAAGTTTTTCTTCTAGGCTCATTTAATTATCTTAATATACTGTGAAAGAACATTATCCAATCCATGGATAAGTGATTCAGTTATTATAGCGTGACCAATTGAAACTTCATCAATAATATTGAGATCAATTAATTCAGGAAGATTTTCTAAGTTGAGGTCATGACCCGCATTGAGTTTTAAATTATTTGATTTTATATACTTGAAAATCTCATGCATTTCTTCAATGTATGAAACTCTTTCATCTTTGTTAAGTTTTGCATATGGTCCAGTATAAATTTCTACTGCATTTACACCCATTTCCAAAGCATAATCTACAGATTCGAGATTGGCATCAATAAACATACTTACGTGTGAACAATCTTCATGGAGTCTTTCTATAATTAATTTTAATTCCTCATCATGATCTCCCCTTATCCAACCATGATCTGAGGTTATTTGATTGTCTTCATCCGGAACAAGTGTTGCTTGATAAGGTTTTATATCTTTAACTAAGTTTTCGTATCCCCTAAATGAACCATTTTCATTATTAAATGGGTTACCCTCAATGTTAAATTCAAGATTATTTTCTTTACATAAAGTAGCTAAATCTATGACATCTGATGACAAAGCATGTCTCTCATCTGATCTAGGATGAAGAGTAAGGCCACAAATATCATGCTCCATACATGATTTAGCAAAATTCACTAATGATGGATAATCTGATCCTCTTGCATTTCTAAGAAGTGCAACCTTATTCAAGTTAACGCTTAAATTTGTTTTATTCATAAAATCTATATTAATTATAACTAATATTTATGTTTTAACTAATATTTTCTTTTATAGTCGAATGAGCTTCTCGTGAAATATTATGTTTTGATAAAAGATAGCTAGCAAGAAAAAAACACATTACTGGAATAAAGTGATACATATATAAAAGAGTATTCTTGGTAAATTCTGAATTATCAGATCCTAAAGTAATATCAAAACCAATTACACTCTCAAGAAATATATAAGGAAAGGCTACCGCAAGGGTATAACCTACTTTGGTAATTGTTGTGTAGTATGCAAACATAGCTCCAGATTTATTAACATCTGATTCTGCCTGCTCTGCATCCGAGACGTCAGCTACCATAGAAATAATCAATGGTGCAGCGCCTGAAAAGGATATCCCATACATTGCCAGAACAAAAAATAGTACTCCTGCTTTTACTGATTCACTTGCATCACTTATATAAAGAACAACAAAAAATTGGAGTAGAAATAGAATCCCTGCATATAGAAGACATAATGATGCAGCAAAATGTTTTGTAAATTTTAGGCCAATATATCTCCATAAAAATATTCCTATAACCGCAAATGTAAAGTTTACGAATATAGCCCTTGATGCGTAATCACCAAGCTCAAGAATAGAGTCCATAAAGATTACAAATAAACCGCCAGTTAAGCTTTGAGCGAAAGCAAGAAGAACGCTTGCCAAAACAAGTCTATTTAAAGTTTTATTCTTAAAGAATCTCTTGAAGGATTTTAGTGGGTTATCGTAATTTGAAGCAGTCCTCTTATCATCTAAAAAAAATAGACCAAGAAATATTGTTAGAGGAATACCAACCAAAGCGAATACACCAATTGCATTGATCTTTAGGAGAAATGATCCTTCATAGATCTCTATTACTGCAGGTATAGAAATAACAATTAATGTTGCGATGATCGCAATAATTTCTCTCAATGTTAATAATTTAGTTCTTTCATCATATTCAGGAGCGATAAATGATGCCCATGAAAGCTGAGCTATATTGGCAAGGGTAAATCCGCTGTAAAGAGTAAATAAAGCAATAAACAAGTACCAACCACTAATAAATTCATCTTGAGGAAAAAAAAGGAAATATGCGCTTAGGCATAAAACAGGTAGCGATAAGAAAATCCAATGTTTGTGTTTTCCAAATCTTGATGGATATCTGTCAACCAATGCGCCCATAATGGGATCAGTGAATACGTCTATAATTCTGCCAGCAAAGAAGATTAATCCCACCAAAGAAAGTCCAAGATTATAGTTTGAAGCATAAAAAGGAAGAATATATACAAGGATAGGTATCCCGGTTACTGGAAATGGAAAAACCAATAATGAATATATGATCTTTTTATTGTTTTCTGAAATAACCATTTGGATTAGAATACTATACTTGTAATTAATCTATTTTAAATGGCTAAATTAAATAAAAATCTTTTAAATATCCTGGTCTGTCCTGTCTCCAAAGGGAAGTTAGTTTATGATGAAGAAAATAATGAACTCATCTGCGAAGAGTCTAAATTAGCTTATCCAATTATTGATGGCATTCCTGCTATGCTTAAAGAAAAAGCACGTAAGATTTCTTAATCCTTTTATTTTATAATTCTAGTATGCGCCTGTAGCTCAGTTGGATTAGAGTGCTTGGCTACGAACCAAGAGGTCGGAGGTTCGAATCCTTCCAGGCGCGCCATTAATTATTAGAATTAGCATACTGGTTTAATAGAATGCTTTTTACCTCATTTTGCTCGTCTTTTAGCCTCTCTGAGAAGTATTCATTGTCTTCAAGTTTAAGATCTTTATTCAAAATAGATAAAGCATCTTTATTTGTAGGATGATTATGAAACTGATTAGATATTTCATTAGTTATTTGCTCAGCAACTATCTCATAAGAGTCTGATCCGAAGTTCATTACATTTCCAATATTCAATACTACCGATCCTTTAAAGCCTGATATTCCCCTAGATATACTTTCAAGGTCTTCATTTTCTTTTTTTTCATAAAAGCCCTTTACCTCGGTCTCATAAATCTCTTTAGCTTTATTCAAATCATTTGGGTCAAACTCATATGAAATAGATACTGGAATAACTTTCATTTGATTAAAGAAATCAGAAATAGATAACTCTTTTCTTTTGGTAAGATGGATCATTTTTAGAATTGCTGGATCTGTTATATCTTTACCATCTTTTGCCCTTCCCTCACGTTGAGCAATCCAGATAGATTCATTTTCAACTTTTACTTTATTGAATATGAATTCTGAAACTAGATTGAGTGATTGATAAATTTCTCTCTTTGATGATCCAGATCTTGGTATTATAAAACTCTTATTGAGGCGCATAAGATCTGCAGCCCACTTTTGATCCATAAGATTACTACCTACAGCTATATTTACAGTAGAAAAGTCATTTTTGTGAAGAGCAAGGTTTAAAAACGCAGGGTCTAAAGTAATGTCTCTATGATTTGAAATAAATAGATATGAAGTATTTTCTTGAAGGTTTTCCAGCCCATTATATGTAAAACCACTTGATGTATCTTTTATGATCTTTTCCATAATCTTTTCATACATATTTTGATATTGATGGATTGATTTAATTTTTTTGAATCTTCTGCTGAGATATAAAGATAAAAATAATCCCAAAAAAGAATTTAAAAAAGTGTTGTGGTAGCCCCTGGAATGTAAAAAGGCATTTATAACTTTCTTATTAGATGCAAGTTCACGAAGTTTAGATTCAACTTCGTGATCATAATAAGGCCTTATTTCTTCAAATTTATCCAAGTTGTATAATGATTTTTAAGAGTATTTTACAAAATATATGAAAGATTACCTAAATTATGATGGTTTGGCTGTTATGGCTCATCGAGGCGGCTCTCTTGAAGCTCCTGAAAATACCCTTGAATCATTCAAATACGCTTTAGATATTGGTTCAGATATCATTGAAACAGACATACAACTAAGCTCTGATGGTATTCCATATATCTTTCATGATGATGACTTAAAAAGAATCCCTGGTATAGAAAAGAATTTTAATGAGCTTTTAGCTTCTGAAATAGATGAATTAAATATTTTTGATGATTGCAAAATACCAACACTTGAAGAAACGCTAAAACAATTTCCTAATACTAAATTTCAAATTGATTTTAAAACAGATGAAGTAGTCGATCCTGCAATTGAGATAATTAATAAGTTGCCACATATTAAAAAGAATTTATGTGTTGCCAGTTTTTCAAGTCAAAGACTACAAAAAATTAAATCTAAACTTAGTGACGTAACCTATTCAATGGGTCCTCATGAAGTACTTAAGCTTCTTCTTAAAAGCTTTGGAATATATAGAGGTGAAATTACTGGTGATTGCCTGCAAATACCAATTTACAGATATGGCATTAAGATTGTTACAAGGAGATTTGTAGATTTTTGTAAACATGAGAATATCAAGATTTCTGTTTGGACAATTAATAGTATTGAAGAAATGGACTATCTGATTGACTTAGATGTGGATGGCATAATAACAGATAAGCCTAAAGCTTTGATCAATCTGCTTGCTTCAAAAAATACTTAACAAGAGCTTTTCTTGCAAAATAATACATAGGGAGAATAATAATTGAGCAAATTAGTATTTCTACTCCAATACTATAATCAATAAGAGATCTTATATATCTTGCAATGAATAAACTTATAAGGCCCATTAGTGAATAAAAGATAATTGAATTCTTGCTAAATAATTTCATTTGGATATTTCACGTATCTTAATAAAAACCCGCCGGCAATAAACAACACAATAATTGGTACAAGAGCTATTTGTAGATTATTAAATATACCTATAAACATTCCAACTAATGCAGGACCCATCACAGATCCGGCTCTGCCAAATGTATTGTAAAAACCAAAAAACTCGCCAGATTTATTTGTAGGAATTATTTTGGAGAAAAAGCTTCTCGATGCAGCTTGAATACCGCCCTGGACTGAACCTATCAGTACTGCCATAACATAAAATTCTGAAGAGTTGGAAAGTGCTGTTGAGTAAATAACAACGCATATATAAATAAAGATGGTTGCATAAAGAACGACTTTATCGTCATATTTATTACCAATATAAGACCAAAAAAGTGTTGATGGGAATGCAACAAATTGAACTAAAATTAGTGCAACAATAATCGCCGATTGATCAATTCCAATGTTTTCAGCAAAAATTGCTGCAAGCGACATAATTGTATGAACACCATCAATATACAAAAAGAAGGCAAATAAAAATAACAAAACATTTTTATTTTTCTGAATATCTCTAAACGTGGTTACAAATCCACCAAGAACTTCTTTGAGATTTCCAGTTTTTTCAACTTCACGCTCTTTATAATTAATTGCTAAAGGAAGTAAGAAAATAAACCACCACACTGATACAGTTATAAATGCCCATCTTACTGCTTCAGCTTCATTACTTAAGCCAAAGGTTTCAGGTTGAAGGACCATGAAAGCATTCAAGGCAAATAACAACCCTCCCCCCAAGTATCCTAATGCATAACCATAGCTAGATACTTTTGTTAGCTGATCTTCTGAAGCAACATAAACCAGCATTTTGTCATAGAGCACAACTGCTGAAGCAAAAGAGAAAAATGAAATGCCATAAAGAATGAGAGCCATTAACCATTTGCCCATCGGAATAAAGTAAAAGGAGGCAACTGATACAATTGATAATAAAGTAAAAATTATAAATAGAATCTTTGTTAGTCTTTTATAGTCGGTTACTGCACCAATAATTGGAGCTGAAACAAGAATAATTAAATTTATTATTGTTAGTGCAAATGCAAGATATTGAGTTGCTTGAAGTGACTCAAGATCATTAGACCAGTAGCTTGCATAAAATAGTGGAAAAAATGCAGCAATAACTGTGGTTGCATAGGCTGAGTTACCGAAATCATAGAATATCCAAGACTTAATTTCTTTGTTAAAATCCTTCATAATTCTTTAATTAAATATGAACGATAACGAAACAACGAAGTTCGCAACATTCTTTTTGGTTGGCATAGCACTATTAGTTTTTCTTCTTGGTGTTGGCTCATATTTTTATAGTATATATATGTAATTACCCCGGTGGCCACGAAAGTGGTCTTCCAGCCAGCAGATGTAAGTGAAGATGAAAGACTGACTGTCCGGCTTTCGCTCCATTATTAATAACAATCCTAAAAGCATCTTTTGTATCATGATCTTCCGCTATTTTGTTGGCAGCAATAAGAAGCTTTCCCAATAATGCGCTATCGCTCTCATCTGATAAAGATAGTTGGGGAATTTCTTTTTTGGGGATTATTAAAATATGAATAGGAGCTTGAGGATTAATATCATTAAAAGCTATACAAAAATCATCCTCATATAAAATATCTGTCGGTATTTCTTTATCGATAATTTTTTTAAAGATGGTCATGCCTACATGAAAACTCTTGGCAGAACCCTAATAGCAATATAAAAAATTCCTGCGGTCATAACGAGACCTAGAAAAATCACTAAAAGATCTCTTAAAAATGCTGTTAACCTTCCATTTCTTTTAGCTTTTACTAAATTAATTATAAAAAATGTTATAGCTAAGAGTGATGCGGTAAGTATTAATATTTGAATCATAATAAGTTTATAAAATTGAGCTTAATCCTGTAGTGAGTATTATAAGGCCAAAACCCCATACCGAAATAGCTAAAATAGATGCTCTATAGAATTTCATAAATTCCATACCTGTCATCCCTATTAAAAATGGAACAATAGCCCTCATGGCAGGAATAAATCTACCCAATACAACTGTAAGTTGACCAAATCTATCAATAAAATTATTTCCTCTCTCAATAATACTCTCTCTTTTTTTAAAAAACTGTGTCTCAAGCACAAGTGGACCAAATCTTTTTCCTAAAACAAAGCTGATAACATCGCCCGCATGCGCTCCAATCATAGCTAAAGGAACTATGCTATATAAATCAAGAAGATTGTTGTTATAAAGAAATACGCAAATTGAAAAAAGAATTGCACTTGAGAGAATGCTACCCACAACAACAAGTGATTCAGCAAAAGCAAATAATAAGATTAATAAATACGAATATTGGAGATTATTTGCAATAAAATCTAAAACGTTATCTAGTGACATCTAAATTATCCAAAATTTGTTCAAATGAAACTAATTTAAAGTTTTGATTTACTTTATTTTCGCCAGTGTAGTTGTATCCATCTTGGACAATCATGACTCCTAATGGAAAATCATCACAAAAATCTAACTGGTTTTTATTATCTTTGCATTTTAAATTGTAATTAAGCGTCTCGATTCCATCTGTATCTGAAACACCATCAATACTTCCATTTCCAATAATCTTGAAACTACTAATAAAACCATATGGGGCTTGTCTGTTATAAATATTAAACTTGCCATCGCCTTGTGATGAAAGAATAATATAACCATCATTCTTGTCTGTCTTGTAAATAGACACTCCTTCAGGATCGCCAAATATTTGACCTCTTCTAGAATCAATTAAAAATGGTTTACCTACAAAATCAAAGTTTTTATCGAATTTATATGCTTTTAAATTTCCTCTTACATTTTCCTCTGAAATAAAGAGCGTTGAATTTTCATCGTCAAATACACATCCTTCAGATTCTCCTCCGTTACTGAAGGTTTTTAACAAATTTAATCCATTTCCATCTAAATAATAAACCTCAACATCGGGACCCCTATCTTCAGTTACAAATACTACAAATCCATATTTTGGATGTACTCCGGCACATGTTCCATATATATTTGATTCAGATTTAACTCTGAAATTTGGCTTTACTGGAATTTGAAAATTATTTTTAGTATTTGAAAGTTCTGACATCATGGAATCATTTATTTCCTCATCGATGAATATCCATAAATCTACAGTATTTAAGGATCTATTAGTACCTACCAAGAATGAATAATCTTTTTTTGTTTTAATATTATTATTTTTAAAGTCGAGATTTAACGTCCTTGTATCTATATTGTTTATTTGGCCTACTGGAGAGAACGTAATTTTATCTCCCCTTAAGTTATATGCATAAATACCCGCTCTCTTATCAGTACCAAATACTATAGATAAAGCAGGAAATTCTTTATTAAGCCAAAAAGCAGGATCATCAGCAGCATCACCCCTTGTATCTATTGGGGGAGTTTCATAAATTGGATAAACCTCAAAAATGTCTGAGTAGGTATATTGTATTGAAAGAAAACAAAAAAAATATAATAAATACTTATGCATAATTTTTATTATGATGATTGGTTTATCCAGTTTAATAAATAAGCATGTGCGGCCCTGTGAGCCTCAATCTTCCCAATCTCATTAAGAGAATTATTTTCTTTAACATTTAAAGAGAAAACAGAAATTATTATTTGTAACATAACCCTGAATACCCCATCTTTATCAAACATTTCAGGTAATTTTATATTTGATTCAACATAGGTTTTCATTTCCGACGATAATCCATGAATTGATTCTGAGGGTAATGAAGGAGATATAGTGTTTGAAAGAATGAGTATTTGAGCAGGTTTACAATCTATAAAGAAATTATAAATGATCTCAATAGCTCTCATTACAACTACAGATGTTTGATCAGTATTTATTGATTCTGTCTTTTCTTTAAAAATCTTTTCACAATTATTTAAGTATCTATTTATCATGAATTCTTTTAAAGCATCAGGTGTTGGAAAAAATTTATAGGTTGATGTCCTTTTAAGATCTGAATATTTGGCAATATTTGCAATTGTTATTGAATCTAAACCTCTTTGCTCTAAAAGATTTTCTGCTGTTTCAAAAATTTTCTCAATTCGCTTTCTACTTCTTGCTTGTTTAGCCAAATTTTCCATACAACAATTATGAACAAATGTTACAAAAAGTAAATTAAAAGGAATTAAAATTTATATTCTGTTCCAACAGAAATATAATCGACCTTTCCTTTGTTGGAAGACTCTCTTGAAGACTGGTGTATAAAAATCTTGGTCTTGTCATTAATCTTATAGGTATAACCAAATGATCTTTGCTCTCCATCATCTATTTTCATATCAGATTTAGCATTTTGAAAATATATAGAACTTTTAACAGATAGCTTTCTGTTAATGCTAAAGATATGACCTTCATCTTTTTTATTTGTTGATATCTTTTTAGAGTTTTGCAGCAATAATCCAATATCAAAGTTATAAACAGCAAACATTAAAGCAAGTCTTGTGCTATCAAAACCCTTAGCATCTTTATCTACGGATAATGCTGAATTAATATTCTCTGTTTTATATGTAATTGAGTAAGAATAAAAGTCGCCTGATGATTGGCTGATAGAGTTTAAGCTTACTTTCATGCCCTCAATTAATTCAGGACTTTCATATCCTACAAAGCTATTCATCCTATTTTCGCCTTGTAAAATATATTTTATATCTGCTCTTGTGTCGTTAAATAGGTCTACTTTTAATTGTCCTAACTTTAAGGCAGAATCATAGGTTCCTGCGTAAAGTTTACCAAAATCACCTTTGATACCAACGAACGTATTTCTCTCTTTAAAAACCTTCTCGCCGTCAGCTTTGCCATCGGTGGGATCAATTTCATTCTCTGCCTGGAAAATTAATGAGTATTTGTCATTTAATTTAAAATTACCTTTAATACCAATTCTTGATGCATTATTTACAAAATTAGTATTTGATTCTTCTGCAGAATCTTCGTTCTCATAACTAAAATTTAATTTGCCATAAAATGAAACACTGGCTGTAATACTTGAAGTAAAGAAAATTAATGCGGATAAAGCAAACAGCTTTTTGGCCCTCATTATTTTAAACTCCAAATATAAATCTAATTGTAAAGAAGAAGAATGCTGTTAAAACTGCTCCCACTGGAATGGTGACAAGCCATGAAAGGATTATTCTTCCAATTGATGAATAATCCAGATGCGATACACCTTTAGCTAAACCAACTCCTATGACCGCTCCAACAAGTGTATGAGTAGTCGAGATTGGAAAACCAATGTACGTTGCGGCAACAACTGTCGATGCTGCGGCCATTTCAGCAGAAAACCCTAAACTAGGAGTTAGTGTTGTTATCTTTGTACCAACAGTTTTGATAACTCGGCCACCAAGCATCGCTAATCCAAAAACTATACCTGCACCACCGATAAGAAGAACATAGGGACTAACCGCTGATTTAGCACCAATAGCTCCTTCGGAAGTAACGCTTATAATTGCTGACATTGGACCAATTGCATTTGCAACATCATTTGATCCATGGGCAAAGGCCATAGCTGAAGCTGTAACAATCATTAAAATAGCAAATGCAGACTCAACTCCATATTCTCTTATTTTTTCACTATTGAGTCGGAGAAGAATGGCTGTGATTATTGAAACCACAACACCAAATATAACTGTAACTAGCAACACCTCACTATCAGATAGAGGAAGGCCAACATGCTTTAATCCTTTTCTTGCTGTTACTAAAGCAATTATGATCGCAACAAAAAAGCTATATATGGGAATTAATGAGACTGCTGCCTGGGATGGGTCTCTCCTATCCAAGATAAACTTTTTTGCACTAAGATAAATAAAGAATGAAAATGTTCCTGCAAATACTGGGGAAGTAACCCAGCTGGCAGCAATAGTTCCAACTTTTCCCCATGATACTGCGTAAAACCCAGCAGAAACGATCACAAAGCCAACAATAGATCCAACAATTGAGTGTGTAGTTGAAACAGGCCAACCTTTTGAACTTGCAATTAGCAACCAAGTTGCAGCTGCCAGTAATGCTGACATCATTCCAATAATAAATATATTTTCTTGACCTACATATAGATCTGGATCAACTATGCCTTTTCTAATAGTTGAAGTAACTTCACCTCCAGCAAGATAAGCGCCAAGAAATTCAAAGACAGCAGCAATTAATATTGCTTGTTTAAATGTTATTGCCTTGCTACCAACTGAAGTCCCCATTGCATTTGCAACATCATTGGCTCCAATTCCAAAAGCCATAAAAAAACCTGCAAAAGCAGCAATTAGAAGTATTAGGGTAGGATCAAGAAAAAGAGTTTCCATAATTTATGACATTATTTAAACAATCTTTTGTAACAGATAAGTTACAAATATAAATCTTTTTTGTTAATTAAAAAGGAGGTTTGGTAACAAGATTGTTTATAAGAATAATCTAAAAATTAATTTCAACGATATATCCATCAAGTTTAGATTTTTGAATCTTTATATCAGAAGGATTTTTATTAAAAAAAAGAGAAAGCTCGTTAACAACATCGGCTAGCAAATCTAATCTAGAAATTGTAAAGGTAAGATTTTCCCTACCATTAATATTTCTCAACTCAATGTTTTCTTGATTGAGTAGTTTTAGCTTCTCATTATCGGAAATGTGTTCATAAATACTCACACCAGAAAGTTTGATGTTCTGACTTTCAATATTTGCAGAAATAATATTTGCTTTCTCAAGCACATAGAGATAATCACTTTCAGTACTTTTATGGATTCTTTTAACATTCCTTAAATCTGAAGATACAGAATTAATTAAAAAAGAAATTAAAAGGATGCCTAAAAGTCCAAGAGACAAAAGTACTAGCTTTTTTTCTCTTTCGTTTAAGTTTCTATAAAAATCCATTATGAATACCTGAATGTAAGTTTCCCTGAGACCTTATTACCATTCTCGTTAATTTCCTCATTAATAAGTACCACACCAAAGTTGGTAAATAAACTTTTCGCCAGATTAAACTGAGAAGCAGGCATATCATCAATTTCAATAACAAGTTGTTGGGTTTCAATTAAAATCTGAGTAGATTTAACATAATCTAAATTGAATCTATCAATATACTTGAAGTACGAATTATCAAAATTATATCTTTCAATAGATTGCGTTTGTTGATTTGCAAGAAGTTGATCAATCTGTGCACGAGCGTTAATCACTCTATTAAAGCTTGGATTGAGCGTTTTAAAAATTATAAGAGTCTCCTTTTTATAATTATCTATTTGACTTTGAAGGATATTTTTTTGGATAAAAGGAAAACTAACCATTATTAAAAATATTGCAGACAGAGCTATAACATCTCTTTTAGTTATCATCAATTTGTTTAAAACATTTGCAATAGTCGGCCTAAATTTAAAGAAATTAATACTAGAGTCATTTGATGCAAGAAATTGTTCTTGCAACTCCTCTAAATCTCCTGATTTTTCTTCAAGGTCATCAATAGCTATAGACTCTAAAAAGGAATCAGAGTGTTCATTTGGTATGGAGAATCCTCTACCGTCTGAAAGCTTAATTAATGATTTATGTTTGGTATTTACTGAAACACCTGTATCTGTTTCACCGAGCAAGAAATATTCTGGAATTAAAAAGATTTTATTATTAAGTTTACTTAGCTCATTCTGAATATCTTCATAATATTCCTTATCAATGAGAAAAACTAAATCATTGTTATTTTCTGAGAAAGAGAAAAATTCCTGGTTAGAAATATCATTTACAAGAATATCTTCTTTATCTGCAAAGAACCTTGCTTCATATTTCTCTTTTGTTTCGCCTTCTTCTTTGTTGAAGTTGAACGTTGAAATCTTTGAGCTATCTAAAAGAAGATAAATTATTGAAGCAGGATCAATATTATTTTTTAAATCACTTAAAGATATTTCTTCTTCCTGAATCTTTTTATTACCTTCAAAGCAAACTAAATTAAGCTTCTTTGAAGAAAAATCTGTTGAAATAATATATTGCTTCATCTAGTTATTATATGTTCTTGTTGTAATAGTAGCTCTTCCCTTCTCTATTGTAATTAAAGATTTGCTTTTGAATGTAAAATTTTCATAAATCGTATCAGACATTAAATAAAAACTTTCTGTATTAGTTGAAAAATTATTCATGCTTTTATCGGGTAAGTAGTTTGTAAATACTTCTTTAAATTCTTCAATGGTTTTGAATCCATCAACAGGGCTATTCATGATCAAATATTCTGCATCATCTATTGATATACCCAAATAAGATGCAAGAACAAGAGCGTCTTCTAACTCAAGTGTATTTACATTTATATTTGTTTTTTCAGAATATGGAATAACGCATATGTATTTCTTCAGATCATTTAAATCAAACTCTCTTGAAGCTGGTAAGTTATTTAATTCTGAGAAATCATAAAGAGTTCTTTTGGATGTATATTGTCTTGGTTCATTTATGGGGCCTGTATAAAAATAATCTTCATATCCGTTTGATCTTGGCTGATCATCATAATCAACCCAATCAATTATCTGGTCAATAAATGAATCAATTTGTCTTTCATCATAATTAAGAAATATCAACATGTTACTCAAGATAGAGATAGACCTATCATTAGGAAGCTTGTTATTTTCTGCAGAAATTAGTAATGAATTTAAGTTAAAGCAATTTGATGTATCTACTAATCTAGATCGAATAAGGAATCCATTACTTTCAAAAAATATTTCATCCTTCAATAATTGATCATTTTTTGTAAGGTATCCTTTGTTATATCTTAAATTTTGATCGATTAGATCTATTCCAAGACTTTCCATATTTCTTTGAAGCTGAATCGATGTTGATTGAAATTCAATATATGTTGATCTTTTGATAGATTTAAAAAATATTTCACCTAGAGATACGCTTATTCCAGAAAGAATAAGTACAATCAGTAGCACTGAGATTAACACTACTCCTCTTTTATTATCTGTATACATAATCTATGTTTGGATTAATAATTATTTCAAAATCTCTGTCCTTATCGTTTATCTCAATTTTCACAAGTTTTGGAATCTTATATGCTGCAGTTTGCCCAGCGGGCCACTCTGTGAACCATCTGTTATCGGATAAAAAAGATATTTCTAAATCGTCAATATTATTGAAAATAACTGAATCTATATGATCATCATAATCATAAGGATCTGCTGTAAAGTAAACTCTTCTAATAAATTTTGTATCATTGAATAAATATTCAATTCTTGAGATAGACGATCTCGAACTATCAATTCTATTAATAAAACCAAGGAAAGTAATTTTCTTGTCTGTATTGCTCCCTATAAAATTAGGTAGCTGATTCCCAAAGTTATCTCGCATGGGTAAATTAACTGCTGACATAAGATCCCTTCTTATCGTGCTCACTCCTAAGTTAAATACTTTTATATCATCTACTTTTGATTTGCTTTGATTCCTTAAATCAATGGATGATTGAAGAAAGTTTGTAGAAACAATTGCAATTATGGAAAGAATAACTAAAGATATTAGTACTTCTATTAGTGTGAAACCTTTTTTCATTTAATTCTTTTTTAAAAAACCCTTAGTTTCATATACAACTTGGGAGTTATCTTTTTTGGTTATTTCTATTTGATATTCAATGTAAGATTTCATTGGGGCTTCATTAAATGTTTCTTTCCACTCCCACTCATCTCCATAAAAAACTAAGGAACCGCTTCTATTTTTTTGATTAAATGGTTTTTCTAAAGTATTAATTAAAGAAATCCTATTATTTGCTATCTCTCTAGCAATTACTCTATTTTCTAAAGAGAAGATTGATAATGTTGTTGAGCTCAATGTTTGATAAACCGACATAACAGCGACGCTAAGTATTAAAAGCGATACCGAAACCTCTATTAAGCTAAAACCTCTCTTAAAATTCATCAGTTCTTAAGAATTCTCCTCCATGAGTAAGAACAAAATTATATTTCTGATTATTGTTGTAAAAAGTGAATTTTGCTCCTGTTGTTTCACCAGATGGATAAAATAAGATATATGGTAAATCTAGATCATCATTAGATAGCTTAAATTTAAGACCATCGCTTGTTTCAATTTCTTTTTCAAAATCAATAAATTCATTCCAGGTGTAGCTATATATGGGTTTCGAGATTATTCCAGTTTCTTCATTAGTTATTTCATAAACAGCCTGTTCATTTGTATTTGCATACCATCCTAAGACTTTTCCACGAATTATGCTTTCTTGGGAGATTTCAGAAAAGTTTTCTTCTAATGTCTTAGGTGAGTTACTAATGTTAACAATATTGGTATTCAGAAGAAGTATTGATGACATCAAGCCAATAATAACAATTACAATAAGTAATTCTATTAATGTAAATCCTGGTTTTTTATTTAAGCCAATTACCAAGGTCTGCATTTTCACCTGTTCCTCCTTCCACTCCATCAGCACCTAAAGTGTAGACATCATAGGATGAGTTTTTTAAGCCAGGATACAGATATAGGTATTCTCTACCCCATGGATCTTGAGGGAAAGACTTTATATAACCTCCTTCAGGATAGAGTGACGGTCGTTTAAGATCTGACGGAGGAACAACTAATGACTGTATTCCTTGATCAGTAGTTGGGTAAGTTAGCTCATTAAATTTATAAAGCTCTAGCGCTTTCTCAATTTGTGAAATATCTGCTCTCACTTTTTCTAAATTTGCTCTTTGGAGAAAAGGAGACACATTAACTGCAACTACTGTAGCTAGTATGCCGAGTATCACAATTACTGCCATAAGCTCAATTAAAGTAAATCCTTTTTTCATAATTAATTTAATATTAGTGTGTTCATTTGCATTATAGGAATAAGTATAGCCATAACGATTAAAAGAATAAATCCACCCATCACAATAATGATTAATGGCTCTATGAGAGATAAGACAGTTGAGCGAGTTGTTTCAATCTCAGATTTCATAAAGTTAGAAGCTTTTTTGAACATCGGAGTGAGATTGCCAGACCTATAACCGCTGGAAATGAGTTGGTTAAAGATATCTGGAAATATTTGTTCGCGGGTTAAAGCACGTGAAAAATCAGAACCCTCTTTTACTGACTTTATTATTTTGTTAAGACGATCTTTAAGATAAGCATTATTCAAAACATCAGATGTTTCTTTTAGCGCATCGTCTAGAACTATCCCTGATGACATTAATAAGTACATAGTGCTACTGAATCTTTCAGTCTCAGATTTTAATAAAAATCCTCCAAATATTGGAATTTTAAGAAATATTCTATGAATATTTATTGCCTTATCAGTACTTAGTAACCTCTTATAATAGAAAAAAGAAACACCTAATATCAGTATAATAGAGGGAATTATATAAATCATATTTGAAGATATATTCATTAATATTGATGTAAGTAAGGGAAGATCAACGCCTGATTTAACGAATTGATTTACAACCTGGGGCATTACAAAAGTAAGTAGTGAAATTACTACAACAATTGAAAAAGAAAAAAGAATAAACGGATATGTTAAAGCAGTCCGAACTTTCTGATTAATAGATAAACTTTCTTCGAGATAATCTGACAATGATTTAAACATCTCAACAAGCCTTCCTGAAGTATCACCAGCTTTAATTAAAGATACATATGTATTATCAAAAACTTGAGGGTAAGCCTCCATAGCATTACCTAGTCTTTTGCCCTGAATTATTTCATCCCTTAAATTAAATAATATATTTTTTAAATCTTTATTTTTAACTTGCTCAGCAGTCATTTTTAAAGCCTCATCAATTTGAGCAGCTGCCTCAAGAAGTGTGCCAATTTGCCTAGTAGCAAGAACCAAATCCTTATTTTTGATTTTATATCTTTTGGTAGTTTGAGATTTTATTTCTTTAAGTTTGTGTGGTATTAAATTTAGACTTTTTATTTCCTTTCTTGCCAATCTTTCACTTTCGGCATTTATAAATCCTGATTGAACTGAGCCTTCAGAATCAAAAGCCTTATAACTATACGAAGGCATCTTCTTTTATATTGTTAGATCTAATGAGCTCATCACAAGACGTTATACCTTTTATAAGAAGATCTGAGCATGAAGAATTTATAGACGGAGCATTTTTAAATACATACTCATTAATCTCATTCTCTGACTTTTCATTGTGAATCATGTCTTTAATGTTTTTATCAACATTTACGCACTCTGCAACAGCAATTCTTCCTTTGTATCCGGTACCATTACACTTATCACAGCCCTTGTGATCATAAACTTCAAGATTGTGCTTAAGACCAAACAAATCAGCAATGTCTTTGTTAATAGTGGTTTTAACTTTGCAGCTATCACATAACCTTCTTACAAGTCTTTGAGAAATTACTGTTTTCAAACTTGAAGATATTAAAAATGATTCTATTCCCATATCTCTCAACCTAGTGATAGCTCCGACAGCGCTATTTGTGTGCACTGTTGATAAAACTAGATGGCCCGTTAAGCTAGCTTGAATAGCAATTTGGGCAGTTTCTGTATCTCTTATTTCTCCTACCATCACTACATCAGGATCTTGCCTTAGCATTGCACGTAATCCCGTAGCAAAAGAGTATCCAGTTTTTTGATTAACCTGTGTTTGGCCAATGCCCTTCAGGGTATATTCAATTGGATCCTCAACAGTAAGAATATTTTGAGACGAGTCACTAAGATCTCTAAGACCAGCATAAAGTGTTGTAGTTTTTCCTGAGCCTGTTGGTCCAGTAACTAGAATAATACCTTCTGATTCACTTAAAGACTTCTTATAGGTTGAAAGTATTGTTTGCGGTAAACCAAGATCATTAATGTTAATTTGTGCTGATTGTTTATCTAAGAGTCTTAATACAATTCTTTCTCCATATGTAGATGGTAAAGTTGAAACTCGAACATCAACATTTTTATCTCCTAGGGATAAAGAAACTCTTCCATCCTGTGGCAACCTCCTTTCAGAAATATCAAGTTTTGAAATAACCTTTAGTCTGGCAATAATTAATGGTGTGAGTCGAGGATCTTGAGATAAAACTTCCTGCAGTATTCCATCTATCCTATATCTTACTGATAAAGAATCTTCATAGGGCTCAAAGTGAATATCAGATGCTCTTAACTTAATTGCCTGACTTAAAATACCGTTTATAAGTTTTATGATTGGGGCATCATTGCTCCCGCTTAATAAATCTTCTGTAGCTGTAATTGTTCCTGCAAAAGTTTTAAGATCAAAATTATCTTTAAGTTCTTCTGAAAGTTCAGAGTTTTGTGAAATTACAGAAAAATTTGATGTTATGAGGTTATTTAATTCCTCAGCATTACAAATTTCTACTTTAAATGATTTACCTATATACCTAAATAGCTCCTGATGTATATCAAAGCTTAGCTCTGAAGTTGAATAAATTTTAATCTCGCCATTTTTATCTATTCCAAAGATATTATTCTGTTTTACGAAGTCGTAAGGAAGAATGCTCGATGTTTCTGCCACAACATCATTAGGTATATCAGACATTTATTTATCTTTTGTGAGGTCGATTAGCTTAGATTGCTGCTTAAGCAACTGTTCTGCTTTGATAAAATTATACTTTTCAGTCGAAATCTGAGAAACCGATTCCGAGTCAACTAAAATCTTAGGTCTTAAAAAGACCATTAAATTCTTTTTAACTTTTGACTCACTGGATGATTGGAATAATTTACCGAGAACTGGAATTGAACCAAGGACAGGAACTCTCTGAACATCTTCCTGAATATCTTCGTCAACCAAACCGCCCAAAACAATAATTTGATTATTATCTACCAATACAGTTGTTTCTATTGTTCTTTTATTTGTAATTAAATCAGTAGTCCCGGTTAAAGGGCCAGCAACACCAGATACTTCCTGTTTTATCTCTAAGATAACTGAATTTCCCTCATTAATTTGAGGCTTTACTGAAAGCTTTATACCAACCTCTTCTCTTGAGGTTGTCCTGAAGGGATTTGTATTATTTGAACCTAAACTTTCACCTGTTGTAATAGGAATTTCCTGACCAATAACAGTAGAAGCTTCCTCATTGTCCATTGCCAATAATGATGTAGTAGTTAAGATATTAGAATTCTTATCTGCATCTATAGCATTAATGATCGCTATCATGCTGTCATCATCCTCTGAAATTCTTCCAATACCTGCAATTATGCCCTGAGAGTTTAAAAGCGAATTAGCTGCAATATTTGAAAAATTAGCATTATCACCAGACTCAATTGCAGATCCTGTTAAACCTAGTAGATCAGGTCCTGTTCCATTTTGGAATCTAGTAATTCCAATAGGTATTTCTCCATCTTCTGCACCAGCAAAAATAGTTTCTACACCTAAACTTCTTGCGGCTGTTTCTGAGAGCTCAACGACTATAGCTTCTACTAATACTTGAGCCCTTCTAATATCAAGCTTAGATATTAGATTTCTTATAGTCGCTATATTTGATTCATCACTAGATACAACAACAGAATTTGTTGGAGCATGGTATGTAACTATTGGTTTTTCTGATTCTGAAGAAATAAATCTTGAAGCTATAGAACTAACTATTCCTGCAACCTCCTCAGCATTAGCATATTTAAGGTATATAACAGCGACTGAACCTTCACTAATTGCATCAGCATCTAGTTGCTGAAGTGTCTCTTTAATTATGTTTGTCGTAATTGAATTGGCAGATACTATTACAGAATTTGATGCACTAAAAGAAATGGCAACAAAATTATTGATTGTAGGATTATTTTGGGATTTTAACTTCTCAAGAATTCTAACTGCCTCAACTGATGAGAGATTCTTTAAGTCAACAATAGTTACACTTGCGGTGTTATCTTCATCTAATGACTGAACTACTTCCGTTATTCTTTCAACATTGCTTTTTCTATCAACGACAAGCAAAGAGTTAATTGATGCAATGCTTGAAACATTCGCTTGTCTTCCAGCGATTGGTTTAATAAGTGGTAAAAGCTCAACTGAAGATCTATTTTTAAGCTCAATGACTCTTGTAATAAATTCACCGCCAGATTCTCCAGAGTTTTGATCTCTTGTTGCTTCATTTTCAGGAACAATCCTAACAAAATTTTCATCATTAAGGGCGCTAAAACCATTAACCTGTATTGTTCGCAAATAAACATCCCAAACTTCATCAGAAGATAGTGATGAGTTAGAAAAGATTGTGACTTTCCCCTTTACTCTAGGATCAAGAATAATAGTTTTCTTTGAAAAATTAGCTATATCTTGAGTTACTTTTTTAATATCTACATCTTCATAATTAAGAATAAAAGTTTCCTGAGATTGCACAACAAAAAATGCACATAATGTTGTCACTAATAAAGATTTTTTAAAAAAGCTATTCATTGCTAAACCTATTATTTATTGTAAATTTTTTACCTTGAAATTCAAAAATTATTACACTTTTATCAACTTGCACTAATTTATATTTATTTTCTAATAACTCATTTATCTGAACTACGTATTCTTTACCTCCCTTTTTTACAATCACTGATGTATTCTCATCACCCAGTCTTACAGCGGATAATTCGTAGTTAAAGCTTGCAGGAGGTGTATTAGAAATATCGCTTCGTATAGTAGTGTTTTGAACATTGATTGGTCTAATTACAGAAAAATCCTCTATCTTATTAGAGCTATTCAAAATTAAAGTGTTAACAAGTAGATATGCTGATAGTGATATCACTAAAAAGTAGAACACATATTTTAAATTTACTTTATTCATATTAAAAAACGAACTGAGTATTTTAGCTTATTTAAAAGTAATATACTCTAAAGAACTATCTTAAGTTAGGAATTGTAAATAGGGAGTGTAAACCAAAAGGTGCTACCTTTCTGCCTTCTTTTCATGACACCAACTTGACCACCAAGGCTTATTGTGAGATTTTTTACAATTGCAAGCCCAAGACCGCTCCCAGTTTTTTGGCTAGCTCTTGCATCTGGCGTTCTATAGAATCGCTTAAAAACTAGCTCTTGATCAGAACTTTGTATACCTATTCCAAGATCTTTAACTAAAACTTTAATGAAGTTCTTCTCTTTCTTTACCTCTATCTCAACCTCGCCTTCATCATTAGCTTTAGTATATTTAATAGCATTATCTAGAAGATTTGTCATGATTCTTTCAACGGCAGCCTCATCAGCTAGAACGTTGGGTAGTTTTTTTTCTATAAAATTAATATTTATTCCTTTCCTTTTAGCAGAACTGTAATGTGAATCTTTTACAATACTCACTACATCACATACATTTAATTCATTGAGATCTAAATGAATCTCGCCATAATCAATCCTCGACAAGTCTATTAAATCACTGACCAAGCCTGAGATCCTTTCTGTATTATGAAGAATAGCTTTAGTAAAGGTTTTTGCATCCTTCTTATTGTCAATAGCCCCGTTCATCAAAGTTTCAGCATTTGCAGAAATGACACTAACGGGAGTTCTTAATTCATGTGATAAATTCGAAATAAAATCTCTTCTCATAGAAGCATTTGCCCTTAATTCAGTAACATCATTAATGACAAGAATGATTTCGTTTGTTGTTTTTGATCTATTTATAGATCCAAGTAACCATTTAGGATTTGAACTTTCGCCTTGTATCTGAAATTCATATTGGAATAAGCCATCTTTTAAAGCATTTTTAAACATATTCTTTAATGCATTAATTTTTAAATCATTGATATTTTTATTTTTAAGGGATTTGATCTCAAATATCTTTAGCATGCTTTCATTTGCATATGTAATATCTCCAGATGTGCTAGCAAGCAGAACGCCCTCTCCCAAGTTATCTAAAACACTTCCAAAGGAATCTGTTTGCTTTGCAATCAATTTGAATCTTATGCGATTAATCCGCCAAACAACCAATGATGAAAATAATGAAAATAAAATAATAGTGATGCTAATTTCAAGATTAGAACTGTAAGCCCCATCAAAGTAGCTCTGAATTAAAAAGAACGATATAAATGAAATTAAGAAAACACTGAAGATTCTAAGAAAAGAAAACATTAGACTCTAATCAGATGACCTAGAGAACCTATACCCAACACCTCTGATTGTTTGGATATGTTTACCCATTTCTTTGAGTTTTTCTCTTAATCTTTTAACGTGGGTATCGACGGTTCTGGTAGTAACATGGGATGAATATCCCCAAACTTCCTCTAGAAGCTGGTCACGGGTTTGAACCCTACCTCTTCTGTCAACTAGATGCTTTAAAAGTTTAAATTCCAAGGCAGTTAAATTTATCTCAACATCATTAACATAAACCTCATGAGAATCGTCATTAATATTCAAGCCATCAAAAGAAATGACTGTATTGGACTTTGAGGCTCCTTCCTGAGTATTTCTTTTTAATATTGCTTTGATTCTTAACATAAGCTCTCTTACGCTAAAAGGTTTTGTTACATAATCATCTGCGCCAAGCTCAAAACCAACCACTTTATCAACTTCATCCCCTTTAGCTGTAACAATTATTACAGGAATATCTTTATAAATGTTTGATGACTTAAGGGTTTTACAAAAGTCTAATCCCGAACCATCTGGAAGCATTAAATCAAGAATTATTAAAGATATGTTATTTGATGAAAGTTGGTCATCAGCTTCTTGAAGATTAAGAGCACTTAAGGGGTGAAACCCTTCATTAGCTAAATTATAAGAAACTGTTTTATTTATATCTGGTTCGTCTTCTACTACTAAAATATGATGCGACATAATTATTAATTAGTATTTATACATTATAAAGATAAAATTTAAAGCTCTTTTTCATAATTCACAAACATTTCACGTAACTGCGTTTTTGAGAATTTACCTGAACCAACTCGCGGCAATGGATTATCTTCAAAAACTACAAATGCAGGGATCTTAAACTTTGCCAATCTCTCAGCTAGGAAGGAATTTAACTCATCTTCATCTAGGTTTTTAGAGTCTTTAAGATGGATCGCAGCACAGAGTTTTTCACCAAGTCGCTCTTCAGGAATACCAAAAACACAAACCTCTGAGACAGATTCATGCTCATATATTGCTGCCTCTACCTCAATACAAGAAATATTTTCTCCACCTCTGATGACTAGATCCTTGACTCTATCAACTATGTGCAGAAATGGGCCATTAAAATACCCTAAATCACCAGACTTAAACCATCCTTCATCATTTAAAACTTCGTTTGTTGCTTCCTCATTTTTCCAATAGCCAGCCATGTTTGCTGGGCTCTTAATAACAATTTCTCCAACTTCTCCTTCAGGCAATGAATTCCAATTAGAGTCAATAATATCTATATCGGTTAATGGAGGAACGACTCTTCCACAGCTTGAGGGATTTTGAAGATATTCATCACCGCCACCTATAGTTCCGATTGCATTAGTTTCAGTTAATCCATATCCAATAGAGGGTCTAGCTTTAAAAGCTTCATCAAGTTGTTTCACATGTTCTGGAGGTCTTGCAGCACCTCCTCCTGATAAGTCTTCAAGGTTGCTTAGATCATATTTATCTCTATCAGGATGATTTAGAAGCTCCCAAGTTTGTGTCGGAACACCTGTAATATTTGTTATTTTTTCTTTTTCAAGAAGCTCAAGTGCTTCTTTTGCATCCCATTTTTTCATCATAACTATCTTTCTACCAACCGGAATTGACATAAAGAAACCAACATGACTGCCGGTTACATGAAATAAAGGAACACAATGAAGAATTGATAGTTGCTTACCACTATTAACATCTAATCCATCACCATATAACTCAACCCTTATCTGAGAAATACATAACCATGAAAAGAAGCCTGAAATCATACTTTTATGAGTTAATAAAACGCCTTTAGGGTTTCCAGTAGAACCTGATGTATAAAATATAGTTGCATTGTCTTCACCAGAAATATCTACTTCTGGCCATGAATCACTTTGATCTTTAATAAAATCATAGAAGTCTTGATGATCATTAGTTTCTGATCTCACTGAAACTTTTATTAAATCAAGATCATCCAGACCCACCAATCTTTTATCATCAGCAATTAGGAGCTTTGCCTCACTATTTTGTAGACC
Source organism: uncultured SAR86 cluster bacterium (assembly GCA_902594005.1). Classification (GTDB taxonomy): domain Bacteria; phylum Pseudomonadota; class Gammaproteobacteria; order Magnimaribacterales; family D2472; genus CACNXK01. The sequence goes on from CACJKN010000002.1 coordinate 42,773, forward strand.
ATATGTTACTTCTTTGGGAACCCACCATGAGTTTAGAGGAACCGCTACAGCTCCGATCCCAATAATCCCCATCATAGCAATGATGTATTCAGGAGAATTGACCATGCAAATTGCTACTCTGTCTCCTTTTTGTATACCAGCAGCAATCAATGCGTTAGCAAGTTTTGCTGATTTATCGAATATTTCTTTGTATTCATATCGCTCATCATCATAGACAAGCCAATCTTTATCAGGATGAAGTAATCCAAAATCAAAAAACTTTCTTAAATTTTCTGGTATTGCTGGATTGCAAAACTCTCGGTAAGTTACGCCCTTATCATTAGTAACTTCTTTAAACTCAAAAATTTGACCAGGCTCTGTGTATTTCTTTACTGCTTCTGAGTATGCATCTGTCATAAAATATCCCCTTTAGATGATCTTAAATTCTACTATGCTTTTGTGGAAAATAATATTATGTTTTAATAGTAAAAGTTATGAGTTCTGGTAAATTACATTTTGCAAAAATTTGGGAGTCAAATGCAAAGCTTGTTGGTGACTCTCCAGCACTAATTAATGATTCACAAGTTGTCTCTTGGTCAGAGTATGAGTCACAGGCATCAAAGATTGCTAATTTCCTTCAAGAAAAAGGACTTAAACAGGATTCGAAAGTTGGAATATATTTACATAACTGTAATGAGTTTCTTATTGCTCAGTTTGGTGTTTTTAAAATGGGCGGTTGCCCCATCAATGTTAACTATAGATATAAAGAAGATGAACTTGTTTATCTTTTAGATAACTCAGATACTGAAGCAGTTTTTTTTCATGGTTGTTACTCATCTCAAATTGATTTAATTAAAGATAAGCTTCCTCAAGTTAAAGCTTACATTCAAATTGATGATGGAACGGAGCCCTTAAATGATAATGCTGTCTTCTTTAATGAAATAATTAAAAATTTTGATCCGCTCCCACCTCAAGACAGATCGGAAGAAGAAATTTATATGTTGTATACAGGTGGTACAACCGGAATGCCTAAAGGTGTTATGTATAAGCAAGGTGGTTTTGTAACAAGTATGTTAAAGACTCTCAAAGCGATGGGTTTTGAAATGCCTGATGATATAGATCAACTACCTGAATATGTTGCAAAAATTAAAGAAGCAAACATGCTCCCAAAATCTCTGGTCGCTTGTCCTTTGATGCATGGAACTGGAATGTGGTTAGGAGCTTTTCTGCCGATGTTGACTGGTGGGTGTGTGGTATCTGTTCCAAATCTAAGTTTTGATGCTGATAAGTTGTGGGAAGAAGTCGAAAGATCCAAAATTTCTAGTATTGTAATTGTTGGTGATGCTTTTGCTAAGCCAATGTTAGAGTCTCTTAATAAAGCTAAAGAGGCTGGAAAACCGTACGATATTTCTTCTGTTATGTTAATAATTTCATCGGGAGTTATGTGGAGCAGTGAGGTTAAGAAGGCACTTCTTGAACATCATGACATGATGTTAATGGACACTATGGGTTCTACAGAGGGTGGCATGGGTGCATCAATAACTTCTAGAGCAATGCCAACAGAAACAGCTAAATTTAGATTAAATCCAGGAACAGTTATAGTTTCTGATGATGGCGAGGAAGTTGAGCCGGGTTCTGGAGTAATGGGTAAAATTGGAACGAGTGGATTAGTTCCTGAGGGATATTATAAAGACCCTGTTAAGTCAGCTGAAACTTTTAAGGAATTCAATGGTGTTCGATACAGCTTCCCTGGTGATTATGCAACAATCAATGAAGATGGAACTATTAATCTTTTAGGCAGAGGAAGTAATTGCATTAACACTGCCGGTGAAAAAGTCTATCCAGAAGAGGTTGAGGAAGCTATTAAATTAAGCGAGAGTGTATATGACTGTCTTGTTGTTGGATTAGATGATGAAAAATTTGGTCAGAGAGTAGTTGCAGTTGTTTCACTGAATAAAAATTCTGATATTTCGGAGCAGGATCTAACTGATTTCACAAAAACTAAGATTTCTGGATATAAAGCTCCCAAAAACATACTATTTGTTGATGAAGTAAAAAGAGCTCCAAATGGAAAAGCAAACTATAAATGGGCAAAAGCTGAAGCTATAGATAAGCTATCTTAATGAAATCCTTTAAAAATAAGTTTCTATATTTTATAGAGAAGGTACCTGGTGACTTTTTTTCTAATACATTAATATATTTGTGCGAACACGATAGTAATGGTGCTTTTGGCTTTATAGTAAATCAGCCTACTGATTTTACTGTTTCAAAATTTTTATCATCAATAGGTAGTAAATCTAATAATCATATAACTAGCTTTGAAAGACTTATGCGAGGAGGTCCAGTAGATCTAGATAAGGTTTTCATGCTGCATAACGATAGATCAATCTCAAATGTGAATACTAGTCCTTTAACTGATAGGCTTTTTCTTACAAGTGCCCCAGAGGTAATTAACAGTGTAAATACTAATGCTGGGCCAAATAAATTTAAACTATTTCTTGGGTATTGTGGCTGGTCAGCAAATCAACTTGATTCTGAAATTAAGAATAATTCTTGGCATGTCATAGATGCAAATACTGATTTAATATTTGATGAGCCTCCCCATAATCTGATTTCAGCAGTTTCTGAAGATTTAGGATATGACTTATCGAATATCTCTGGTGAAAGTAAAAAGGTTCATTGATGAAAATTATTAATAATTTGTTTCTTGCGCTTGTTTTAATATCCATACCTTCGCAATCGATTGCTTCTTATGCTCAATCAGATATCTCTTCAGATGGAGTGGTTGCAACTCAGCACTATCTAGCAACTGAAATAGGTGAAAATATATTAACTCAAGGCGGCAATGCCTATGATGCAGCTATAGCAGTTGGCTTCGCATTAGCAGTTGTTCTTCCAAGAGCTGGAAATATAGGTGGTGGTGGATTTATGGTCATTTATGATGAAGATTCAAACGACACCTATGCTATTGATTATCGTGAAAAGGCTCCTGCTGCATCTTTTAGAGACATGTATCTAGATGAAAATGGAGAATTTGATATTCTCAAGTCAACATTTGGATATAACGCAATTGGTGTTCCTGGGACAGTTCATGGTTTTTGGAGTGTTCATCAAAGATTTGGCTCTCTTCCATGGGCAGATCTAATTCAACCAGCAATCATTTTAGCTGAAAGAGGTTTTGTCATGTCCGATTATATGGCTCAGACCCTTAATAATTATTCTGAAAAAATGTCATATTATGACGAAACTCGAAATATATTTTTAAGAAACTACCCTAACCTAAAAGATTCTAGGTTAATACAAAATGATCTGGCTAAAACATTAAAAAGAATACAAAAGGATGGCCTAAATGGATTCTATTCAGGAGAGACAGCTTCCTTAATCGCTGCTGATATGAAAGAAAATGGCGGGTTAATCACAGAGCAGGATCTTTTAGATTATAGATCCGTTTGGAGAGATCCCATTAAAGGAACTTACAGAGGAAAAACAATAGTTACCATGCCTCCTCCCTCATCCGGCGGTATTCATCTTATTCAAATGCTTAATATTTTAGAAAATTTTGAACTAGATACTTATGAACACAATAGCTATCAATATGTATCTTTGCTTTCAGAAACAATGAAATATGCATATGCTGATAGATCTGAATATCTTGGAGATCCAGATTTTTTTGAAGTACCTATCTCTAAAATAACATCAAAGGAATATGCAAAAAAGATTTCTGCATCAATTAAAGAGTTAGGCGTCTTGCCCTCATCAAAAATTAATCCAGGAATGTATATAAATCCTGAATCTAATGAAACGACTCATTTCTCAATCGCTGACAAGTTTGGAAATGTTATATCTAATACCTACACCATAAATTCAGCTTTTGGATCAGGTGTTACGATTAAGGGTACTGGAATACTAATGAATAATGAGATGGATGATTTTTCAGGACAGCCTGGTGTTCCAAATCAATTTGGATTATTGGGTGGTATTGCAAATGAAATAGAGCCTGCCAAAAGACCTTTAAGCTCTATGACACCAACAATAGTTTTTGATAATGATGAGCCATTTCTAGCGATTGGCTCTCCTGGAGGCTCAAGGATTATTACTGCTGTTTTGCAAATTATTTTAAATGTTATTGATTTTGAGCAATCTTTAGAAGAGGCAACAGATAGTAAGAGAGTTCACCACCAATGGTATCCTGATGATATTGATATAGAAGAAACCTATAACCAAATTAATGAATTAATTGATCTGGGTTATAAGATTGATATTATTGATACAGCTACATGCACACAATCAATTATGATTGATGATGGTGAGTTTATTGGAGTTTCTGATTTAAGAAGGCCGGACTCTCTTGCATTGGGAGTTAAAAATGATTGATAAACTAATTGTGATTTCTGTATATGCAGTACCAACAATACTTTTTTTAGTCTTTTGTTATTTCTTTACAAAAAGAAAGTAAATTGTTTCTTATAGACTACTTAATATTTTTCTTTATTGGGGCTATTTTTGGAAGCTTTATATTCAGCTTTATCAATAGGCACTCATCTGAACTAGAATCAGCAAATGTATCGATTGTAAGTCCGCCCTCTTTTTGTCCTCAATGTAAAAAAACTCTTAAGCCTATTATGCTAATACCAATATTCAGCTATATATTTTTAAAAGGTAAATGTTGGTATTGCAAATCTGCAATTAAGTCCTCCTATTTATTTTATGAAATATTGATTGGTGTTTTTTCAGTTGCTTTCTTTGTTGCATTCGAAGTCTCATGGGTTAGTATTTTAAAGTACATTGTTTGCTTATTAATCATCATGCAAATCCTTCTAGACTATAGATTTCTTTTGCTTTCAACGAATATAAGTATTTTGATAATACTTTTGGGGTTAGGTTTAGCATATCTAGATATAAAGGTCTCAATCATAGACTCGTTTATAGGTCTTTGTTTAGGTTACATCTCGTTGTGGCTAATTAATTTTATTTTTAAGATTATTAAGTCTAAAGATGGTATTGGTGGTGGTGACTTTATTTTTCTTGCAGCTCTTTGCTCTTTAATGGGCTACAAATTTATTGGACCAATAGTTCTTGGCGCATCATTAATTTCTTTATTAATTTATTTAGTTTCAAATAAAGAAAAACAGCTTTTACCATTTGGTACCGGAATGGGGATAACCACATTATCTTTGATTTTCTTTTTATAAATTGAACTAATTCAAAAAATACGTGTCTATATAAGTGTTGACCGATTCCTCTTAATTTTTTCCCCAGGGGTCAACTAAAAGCGGGCCTTGGTCCGCTTTTGTTTTTAATGGAGCGGGTGACGGGATTCGAACCCGTACCAATAGCTTGGAAGGCTATTGTGCTAGCCGTTAACACCACACCCGCATAGAGAAAGGTATTATAAAATAAAAAAGGGGCATAAGCCCCTTTTTTAAATTAAGTAAATTCTAATTATGAGTGTTGTAAACCATATGAGCTTGATATGTATCAGCACCAGAACATGACTCAATATGCTTAGATCTTTCTTTTCTTATGCCAGAATCTTCAAGAAGATCAGAAAATTCTGCCCAAGAAGAAATCATATTCATTCTGCTTTCTGCATTATACCAATGCGTCATCATAAGAAAGTCCCAATCAGCTCCAGTCTGGTTACCTCGGTATGGTGTGAAAAAACTTACCCCATAACCATTCAGCCCAAAGTCTTTAGCTAATTTTTCTTGTTTAGCATAAAGAGCCTTAAGTTCAGCAACATTTGCATCCTCAGTAAGCTTGCACCTTCTCCAATCAGTAAAAAGTCGTTCATCCCTATCTTCCATAGGAATTCTAAGTCTAAGGACTGAATGAAATCTCATTGATACAGCACCCTTAGCACAATCTCCAACATTCTGGGGCGGTACATCATTATCGCTTGCCCATTTTGGGTAATCATTCATGTATGCACCCCATTCCTTGTATTGATCTTGACCGCTAGGCCAATTTCCCCACATGACGTAGTCATATTCAGCATCATTATCCCAAATTGGTAATAAATTGATCCTGTTATACTGTAGACCTTTTTCTTTTAGAAAATCTTCATAAGGAGCTTGCTCTACCAAAAGATCAGCATAGCTTTTGCCTTCATTAAAATTGCAAAAAAAGAATTCAGATCTATGAATGTACTGATCAGATGTTTCTGCAAATGCAGCTACACTACTGAATAAAATTGTAAATGTAATAACTAAATTTCTCATATTAGTTAGGAACTCTCATTCCATACCCTATATATGAAGTTGTGTTTTTACATTCCCACCCTTGCATATTTTGAGCAGCTTCGCTTCCTGCTAGCTTCTCCCAAAATCTATCAGCATTTACACCCATCTCTGAAATGCTTGATGTGTACATTAGTCTATGAAAGTCTGCATCAGAATTTGTTTCTGTTGTTGGAACTATAAGCTTTCTTCCAACAGTATCACCATTTTCTTTAGCAAATTTTGCAAAATCAACATATCCATCGTAGACATTATTAAGGGTGACGCCCTCTTCAAGATAACATTCAGAATAGGCCGCATACATTACCATACCTGCTTCAAGTGCAGCTGGTTCTGATACCGTCCATTGCCATGTATCAACGACAGCAGTATTAGTAATTGGTATATCACTAAATAGATCTATGGCATCATCATCCGTTGCCCAATTTTCTAAAGCAGCAAATTGAGCTGTAGGAGTTGGCCAAGTATTAACCCACATAAAATCATGAGATGATAAGTCACTGCTGTATTGTGGCCTTAGAATTGCAACTGTCATTGAATCCCAAGTATCGCCTTGATCATCAGTCCAATCAGCAAAATCATCATACCAATCCATTAAATCTTCAAGATCTTTGCCTTTGTTAAAAGTTCCAAAAAAATACTCAGCCTTATTAGAAACAGGCTCATATTTATTTTCAGATTCTTGAGCAAAAATATTAAAAGAAAATGCTAATGAAAAAATCATTAAATATTTCATAAATATCCTCCAAAAAAAATTATTTTGATGAGAAAGATCTCTCCCTTAGATGTTTCAAATCTCTAATAAAGATTGTTTCAAGAACAAAAGGAAAAATCAATATATAGTTAAAAAAAACACCTAAAAACTAAAAGACTTTATAACCGATGTATGAATTTGAAGAGAAGCACTCAGATTGCTCAGAAAAAAGATCTTTTATTTCAATTGAATCTTCACTATCAATCCAGCTAGCGTAAAAATTATCTCTATCTATAGAGGAATTAAAAAAGTTATGCCAGTAGAAGTTCCTTGAACTAGAATCTGAGTTAAGAAAATCAGCTTTATAAGAAATACTATACTCATTCAATAGGTTATAAAAATAATCTGAAGCAACCTTAAACGTTCCAAAGTTTGAATCTGGGCCAAATTCACAATCTAGAATTTCTAAGTAGAAAATATCATCTTGCTGATCTAACTTTGAAATTAATGTAGTTGCAACAAGATTATTATTTTTTTGCAGACACTGAAATATATTGTTTTCAGAATTAATGAATAAGTTAAGATTCTCTTGATCAATAGATTCTTTATTTTTTACATTGATTATAAAATTTTTAATTTCATCATCTTGGCTGTCTGAAAAATAAAAATCTAATTGATATTCAAAACTATGATTCTTAAGTAGTTGAGAAAGTTTAGGAATGTATTGCTCAAGGTCATTTAAGTTATTATTTTGACTTAAAGTACATTCATATTGAGAAATAAAGTAGTTTTGGTTTGGCTGCATTAATTCAGAGAGATTTTGTTGATTATCTGAGACTTCGTTGCTACATGAAGCAAGAAAAAATAGAGAAATTAAAAAATTTTTATACGGCATCATCAACTATAATCAATACATGAATAATTTTATCAAATTATATCTTTTATCTAGCTTAAGTTTATCTTTTATAAATGCAGATACTACTAAATTTGGTCTAGGTTCTTGTCTTGATCAAGATTACCCTCAACCAATTTGGGAAGCAATTGAAAAAGAAGACTTGGATTATTTTGTTTTCTTGGGAGATAACGTCTATGGGGATTTACCCAGTGGATCTCTCAGAAAAATGGTAAGTGCCTATAAAAAACAAAAGAATAATTTTCCTAAATGGATGGAAGACGTAAAAATTTTACCTATATGGGATGATCATGATTACGGCTTAAATGATGCTGGCTCAGAATATCCTCTAAAGAGACAATCACAAGAGATATATCTAAATTTTTGGGAAATACCATTAGACGATGATAGGCATAATAGAGATGGTATTTATTTTTCAGAAGAAAAAATAATACAGGGAAAAGTTTTTAAACTAATATTTCTTGATACAAGATTTTTTAGATCTAAGTTGAATGGTCCAAAAGGAAAATATGTTGAAAATCTAGATCCTGATGCAACAGTACTTGGAAGCTCTCAGTGGAGCTGGCTCGAGAATGAACTCAAAGATGAGTTTGATTTCTTAATAATATTTAGCTCCATTCAAATAATTGCCAAAGATCATCCTTACGAGAAGTGGAGCAACTTCCCTCTAGAGCAACAAAGATTGTTTAGCCTAATTGATAATCACAAAGATAACGTCTTGCTTGTTTCCGGAGATAGACATAGAGGCGGTATCTACAATATGGATGGCATTTATGAAATAACTTCTTCCTCTATGAATAAGCCTGGCAGTTCTTTTGATGAAACTGACGAATATTTAATAGATGAAACTTACTATAAAGAAAATTACGGAGTTATTGAGATTGACAACAACTCCGTTCTAGTTGAATTATTAGATATAGAGGGAGAGATTATAAACAGTGTTAAGCTGTCTTATTAATCTATAAAATTAAGACAAACTTTGCTTATAGAACTTTCCTTCATTAACTCGTCTAATTTTTTAAAAATTTTACTCATTTTATTGTGTCCTAATTGTGACATTTACATGTCAATTTGTAACATTAATGTCACATAATAGACACATTAGCAGGAAAGTCAAGTATTTAGAGGTCTTCAAGCAAGAATGGAGCAGCGGCTTGAATCATTTTTGAGTTTTCATGGGCTGCATTTTTGACAACTTGCAACCGCCATCTAAATGGCATATTTAAAGAATCTGCAATGAGAACATTTCTTTCAAAATAACGAATACCCCTTTGAAATCTATTATTGCCCTGCTCTTTTGCACCTTTATCATTTCTTAATGAACCATCATTAGGGTCTGTATCTTCATCACCAAGCATAATCGCTCCTTTGACAGATAAGAACCATTTGAGTCTATCTTCAGATATAGGCATGTCTTTTACACCATAAGGATAATTAATATCTTTTAAAAAGGTATACCATCCAGCATTGGCCATAACCGCTTTTTCAGCCCTGGTATCCTGACCAAATAAAAGATATCTATGTACAAACTGCGATCCACCTGAGTGACCATAAATTCTATATGAGTTCTCCTGAATATCGAATTTAGACCTAAAATAATCAAATATTAAACTGATTGAATCACTTAGAGAGTTACTAGGATTATTTTGAGGTTCCAGACAATAGCCCGAATACTCATATTCACAACTCCTTCCTTGAGCGAGTTTTTTATCAACAACAAGAGAGTTATAGGACGGAAAAGCTGCTTTATCAAACTTTGGTGCAATCAGAATAATATTTTTATTATTCGTATATTCATACCATTTTGTAAAATATGATTCGGCTGTCCTTGATGCGCCATGAATAACAAAAAGGACTTTAGTATCCTCATTAACCTCCTCCGGAAGCGAATAAAAGATTTCTATATCTGGTTTTGACCAAAGTGAGAACGTTAACTTATTGAAGCTGTCTGCCAAAGAAGAAAAAGAGATAAATAAGCAAACTATAGAAAAATACAATTTTATGCGCATATATGCATAATAAAGCAAATAATAATTATTTACACACAATGATCTTTGATAATTCATCCATCAAAGCGATTCATGAATCGCCCTACAAGTTTGTAATTTCATCCAGTGGTGGAGGAACTAATGCAATTTCTACTTTAATGGGTGTGCCAGGTGCAAGCCAATCCATTTTAGAATCTTATGTGCCCTACTCGAGAGAATCTCTAGATATTCATTTAAACAAAAAACCTGATCATTATTGTTCACAAGCAACATCGCTTCATATGGCATCATTGGCATATAAGAAAGCATTAAAGATATCCGATATTGATAAAAAATATCTATTTGGTATCGCTGTAACAGCCTCTTTGAAGAGTAATTACAATAAGCTTGGTGAGCATAGATTTCACATCGCCTTGCAAAACGAGAAACAAACTGTAGTCATCAACTGTGTTCTTGAAAAAAATATGAGATCTCGTGAAGAAGAAGAAAATTTATTATCAACATTTATATTAAATTTGATATCAAAGTCTTGTGCTTTAGAGTTTGAATATCCCCAAATATCTGATGAGATAGAAATTAGTGAAGTTCATGGAGAAAAAGATTGGATTGACCTAATTGATGACAAAGTCGGCTTTATCTCCAATACAGCAAACAAACCTGAATTAATATTTCCTGGATCATTTAACCCTCTTCATAAAGGTCATCTTAAGATGAAAGAGGTCGCGGAAAGGAAAACTGGAATGGATCTATATTATGAAATCTGTATTGATAATGTCGATAAGCCGCCATTAACTTTCTTTGAAATCTCAAACACAATCAATCAATTTGAAAATGATTCCTGGGTTTTAACAAAGGCTGGGAGATTTATTGATAAAGCCAAATTATTTGAAAATGCTACTTTTGTTATCGGTTATGACACCCTAAGAAGATTATTTAATGAAAAGTATTATGAAAATTCAAAAATCATGAAGGAAAATCTAATGATCTTTGATGACTTCAATATAAACTTCCTAGTATTTGGGAGAAAAGATTTTGATAAATTTAGATCTCTTGAAGATGTTGATATACCAGCGGAATTAAAACCCAGATTTACAGGTTTTGATGAAGATACATTCAGAGATGACATATCGTCATCAGAAATAAGGAAAAAGGAATTAGATTAACTGTGAGGCGGTAATTTAGCTTCAACAAACCATTCGTGAACTCTCTTCACAGGATTAAACTTCTTAAGTCTGAGTTTAGTATTTTCTAAAATAAATTTTCTAGTTTTAATTACAGTGTAGTGATAGGTGTGAGAATCACGCGTTTCACCTTCAGGAATTAAATATACTTTTGTTTGTTTTTTATCTGCCATAACGTGCTGAATTATACACAAGAACTAGGAATTTTAAACAGATTAAATGCTATTAATATAATTAAGACTGCCAAAAAGACAGGTATAACCCCTATTCGCTACTTTGACACCGACCTTATTAAGAATTTCCTTATGAATATCACTTTTTCCTTCTAAAAAATGCTTATTAAATAAATCTTTATTTGCTATCGTCAAAAAAGACCTAGAAAGAGACCCTGCAAGAATAATTCCACCTCCGTTTGAGAATGCCAGCGATAAGTCTGAGAGAGTTCTTGCAAAAGCTATGGTAAACATATTAATTACCTCTATGGCATCATCGTCACCATTGAGAGAAAGAGAAAAGATCTCTTCTGACTTAACCTTATCTCCAGTCTTTATTTCAAACATTCTAGAAATTCCAGTACCTGAAATAACATCCTCTAAAACATTAAATTCATCACTGTTTATCTTTAGAAGAGATTTCAAAGCAGATAAGCCTAAGTTGGTGTTTCCTATCTCTGTTGCGATCACATTATTACCAGAAATCACTGATGCACCCAGACCAGTACCAGGCCCAATTACTAGAAAGGTATCATTAAAGGGCTCACCCTCTTTAAAAGTATCAAAATCATTTTCAGCGAATGTTCTGATACTATATCCAATTGACTCCCAGTCATTTAGCAAATAACAGGATTCTAGGTTAAATCTTTTTCTAATTTCATCAGCATCTATTTCAAAATTCCTATTGGTCATCTTGATTGAATTGTTTACCTTAGGCCCTGCAACAGAAAAAACAATATTTTTAACATCTGCCTCAGCTAACAGCTCTGACATCAAATTATCAAAATCATTTAAGCTATCAAGTTCAGCTTTGTTTTCTGAAACAAAATCAGAATCTCCAATATTTGAATATGCGTATCTAATATTTGTTCCGCCAATATCAACAAGAAGAAGATTCTTATCTAGCACTGAATAACTCTCTTGGAACTTCTATCTTTATTTATGACAATCTTATTGATATCTATGTCCCATTTTCCAGAAGTCATTAACATCGCAGGAATATATACTTTAGATAAATCTAGACCGCTTTTCTCTAGACATTTATAACTAATATCAACCTCGATCCAAGAATTATTATTTTGATCACTCAAGAAATCCATTAAATTAATTGCTCCACTGCAATTTACACCACAAGTTGCAACAAAAAATAATAGGTCATCAGATCTGGAGTTTACTCTAAACTTAATACTCACATATGGGTTGCTTAGCTCACTCATGACAAGGTTCTCATTCAATGATATGCCCCAGGCATTCATTAGCTCAGAATCATTAAAAACAATGTTTCTAGAGTCATACTGCTGATTAAGATCAAATCTTTTCAAAGAAATATTTTTTTCAGGGCTGGTGTATAAATTAGCATTCACAATCGATGGAGATTTATTATTTTCAATTACAAACTCATTAGCGTTCAAAGGGGAGCCTTCAAAAATTATCTTACTTTCAATCTTTTCTATTATTTCTTCTTCTTCAAGAAAAGGGATATTAATACTATCGGAATAAGATAATCCATACCCAAAGGCAAATAAATGATCGGATAGAGGATCATTAGAATTTAGAACAGTCTGCGTAGATTTTTTAGGCCAAGTAAATGAAAGTTTTCCTGTGAAATCTTTATTTATATTTCCATCTTTTTTCAAGACAACATCAGCTATTCCTTCAACGGCCTGACCAGGCAACCATGCAGCAATAAAAGCGGAGGAAAGATTTATTTGTTTGTTAACCGCCAGAGGCCTTCCGCTTAAAAATATTGAAGTAATGGGAATAGATTCGTTGCTAAGCTTTCTCATTGCATTTAAATAATTTAAGTCGGAGGATTTAAATGATAAATTCTTCACATCACCAAAGAACTCTGCATAGGGATTTTCTCCATAAACTGAAATTACATAGTCAGGTTTTTGTTTGTAAGTGCCATTTTGTGAAAACTCTATTGAGCCTCCATTCTCAATGACTTGTTCAGCTAAAGCTTCGTATATGGATAGTGTATTTGGGAAATCTGACCTATTTAATTCAGTGCCCTGCCATGTGATTGTCCAGCCACCCATTTGATTCATTATTTCAACAGCAGCATTACCAATTACTAAAAAATGTTTTGTTGAATCAAGAGGAAGTAAATTATCATTATTCTTAAGCAGAACTAGTGACTTTGATACCGCTTCTCTTGCAAGCTCTCTATGCTCAATTTTACCAACATAATTTTCATACTCATGTGGCTTTCGCCCATCAAGCATTCCAAGCCTATCCTTTACAGTGAGGATTTTTCTAACAGCATCATCCAATCTATCCTCTGAAATATCTCCAGATTTAACTGCCCTGACTGTGTTTGTATAAAGCTCTTTCCATTCATCAGGAGCCATATAAATATCCACACCAGCATTAAAACTTTCAGGACAATTTGCATTTGTACAACCTGGAACCTCTCCATGACCATTCCAATCTCCGACAACCAACCCATTGAAGCCCATTTGATCTCTCAAAACGTCAGTTAAGAGATATTCGTGACCATGCATTTTCACTCCATTCCATGAGTTAAAACTTGCCATAACAGATTGAACACAAGCTTCAAAAGCTGAATAGTATGGCGTTCCATGTATGTTCTTCAAACCACCTTCAGAAATCCTGGTATCACCCTTATCAATACCCTTAAAAGTGCCGCCATCACCAATGAAGTGCTTCGCAGTTGCCATAATATGATTTGAATCAAGAAATTCATCACCGGTTCCTTGAACTCCCTCGATAAAAGCTTTTCCTATTCTTGATACAAGATCTTGATTCTCTGAAAAACCTTCATAAGTCCTTCCCCAAGTATCATTCTGAGGAACTGTGATTGTAGGAGCAAAAGTCCAAACAATCCCTGTTGAGAGGACTTCCTTAGCTACAACCTCTGCAATTCTTTTAATCAGGTCAGTATCTTGAGTCGCACCAATACCTATGTTGTGTGGGAATACAGTTGCTCCAATGACATTACTATGACCATGCACTGCATCTGTCCCCCATATAATTGGAACAATTTGATCTCCAATAATTGGTGAAGCATCATAATAAGCTTTGCTTAGATTTTGCCAATCTTGGACTGTGCTAGTTTTTTTATTATTTGGCCAACTTCCGCCTCCGTTGAGAATTGAACCTAACTGGTACTTTTTTGCTTCTCCAGGTGTGACATATTGGATATCAGGCATAATTATTTGCCCTATCTTTTGCCTTAATGTCATTTGATTAATGATTTCATCAAGGTTCTTTGAGTCCTCAATATTGCAAGTTGATGGACTTGACCAATCTATAGATGCACTAGTATTTATAGAAATACCTAATAATAAGGCAATTAAGAAATATCTTTTTACCACAGGCTGATATAGATTATTGATAGTATCACTACAACTACAACAGTATTTACATTAAAAGCTTTAGATGTTGCAAAACTCATATCATTTAAATTAATAGCCTTAGGACTATCTGTATAGCCTTGAATCAGAGATGTTAAATAGCAAACAAAGAATGATGAAAAGAACACCACAGCCATTCTGTGAATAAATGGGTATTCAGGGAAAAAGTAAAATATAAATATTGATAAAGCTAGAGAAGTTAATGCAGCATTAAGTACTGATAATGTTGTAGCTTTTGGCCAAAATAGAGCTACTAAAAATATCACTAAAATCCCTGGAGTAAAAAATCCTGTAAAGTTTTGAATATATTGAAATGCTGACTCAAGACTTCCCAAGAGAGGTGTAGCAGAAAATACTGCTATTACTAAAGCAACAACCGAAGTTGATCTTCCAATGTTAACTAATCTTGCATTAGATGGATTATTTGTTGCATAAGCTCTATATACATCCATAGTAAATATTGTGCTTATGCTGTTAGTCATAGATGCTAAAGACGAAACAATGGCTGCAATTAATGCAGCAAAAGTTAATCCGAGCAATCCATTGGGTAGTAAAGACATCATCATAGGATATGCTTTGTCACTTGTTTCAAGTAATGGGAATAGAACAGCTGCGCAAATTCCAGGAAGCACAATAACAAGCGGCATTATAATTTTTAAATAGGCTGCAAACATCACTCCCTTTTGTGCCTCTGGTAGAGACTTAGCACCAAGCGCTCTTTGTGTTATGTATTGATTAAAGCCCCAATATGCGAAGTGAGCTATCCAAAGACCGCCAATTAAGACCCAAACACCTGGAAGGTCTTTGTAGGATGGATTATCTGGAGATAAAATAATGTCCCATTTTTCAGGTAATGACCTATACACTTCAACGAAACCATCAGTAACAACACCATTTCCAATCTTTGATAAAGCAATGAATGAGACGGCTAATCCACCAAATATTAATAGTACAACTTGAATGATATCTGTAAGTGCAACAGCCTTTAATCCTCCGTATAACGAATATGCTAAAGATAATATTGCAAGTAAAACCAAGCCATAGAAGGTCTCAAGTCCTGTTAGTGTATTTATAGCAAGTGAACCAAGCCATAAGACTGAAGTAAGATTGATAAATACATACACTGCAAGCCAGAAAAAGGATAATACCAAGCTAACTCTTTTATCGAAGCGCTGCTCTAAGAATTGCGGCATTGTATAAATTTGTTTTTTTAGAAAGAGAGGCAAGAAATACTTTGCCATTACAATTAGAGCAATTGCAGCTGTAAGCTCATATGTCGCAATAGCTATACCCACCACAAAACCCTGACCTGACATACCGATAATTTGTTCTGCAGAAATATTTGCAGCTATCAAAGAGGCTCCTATTGCCCACCAAGGGAGCGACCTACCAGCTAAAAAATAATCCTCAGGACTTCTTTCAGATCCTGATTGTTGCCTAGAAACATATGTAGCAATAGCGATTATACCAACGCAATAAATTGCAATGATTGAAAAATCTAATGAATTAAAAAACATGCTATCCCCTTTTAAAAGTTTACAACTCTAATTGCATCAGAATGTTTCTCAGAAAACATTCCAGAAATAAGAACAAACTTTAATTTTCTCTTTTTACTTAAAACCTTTTTGAGTGTATTAGCAATTTTAGACATATTATTTTTATTATCAACAATACTTTTTTGATAAAAACTTAAAACGGAGCCAACTAATGAAAGCTGTCTATGAACTCTTTTATCGTTTGTGAAAGCATATATTGGAGCGTTGAATGGCTTTGCATTGGAAACAAGGTTTGCTGTATATCCACTTCTTGTAATAACGATAATACCATCAGCATCAATTGACTCAGAAAGATCTCTAGCAGTCTTAGCTAAGTATTCCCAATCGCCACTTAATTCAAGTTTTTCTTCATAACCTAATGTTCTAAATTTTTCTGACCTATCAGCTATTGATTTAAGAAATTTTATGCATTCAATTGGATATTTCCCAATACTGGTCTCACCAGATAACATAATTGCATCTGCACCCTCATAAATAGTATTAGCAACATCAGTTACTTCAGCTCTGGTAGGTGTTGGTTTCTCTATCATTGATTCTAACAAGTGAGTAGCTACGATAGATCTTCTACCCCATTTTGAACATGCATACATTATGCGTCTTTGTACATTTGGTAGATCAGCCAAGCTTGTTTCAATTCCAAGATCGCCTCGGGCAACCATGACAGCATCTGATTCTTGAGTAATAGCATGAATATTAGAAAGGCCTTCATTATCTTCAATCTTTGAAACAATTTTTATTTGTGATTTCTTTCTCTTAAGGATTTTTCTTAAGTTATGAATATCTTCTATTTTTCTAACAAAGGAAAGAGCTATGTAATCTACATCATGTTTGATAGCAAAATTTATATCGGCCTTATCTTTTTTAGTTATGGAAGGAAGGTCTATCCTAACTCCGGGCAGATTAACGCTTCTCTTGCTACCAATTTTTCCTCCATCAATAACTCTGCATAAAAGCTTGTCATCATGTTTTTCTAAAACTTTAAAATTTACTAGGCCATTATCTACAGAAATCTTAGAGCCTTTCTTTACACTATTAATTAAGCCTCTATAGTTAATTTTGATAGATGATGTCTCAACATCAACTTCATCTCTTACAGTAAGATTTACTTTATCACCGAGCTTTAAATCAAGAGACGTATCCCTATCTCCTGTTCTGATTTCAGGGCCTTGAGTATCTATCAAAATGGAAATTGGCCCCATTTTAATATCTGGATTTTTATTAATTAATTTAACATTATTAATTATATTTAATGCCTCATCATGAGATGCATGTGACATATTAATTCGAACAACATTCATTCCAGCTAAGTACATCTTTTGCATTGTGATTAATTCAGATGTAGCTGGGCCAATAGTGCAAATAATCTTTGTTCTAGTGAACATGAGGTGGATATTACATTAAAAAACAACCATAAGGAATTTTTTTCAACACAAAAAAAAACAGAGCTTGCGCTCTGTCTCTTAGTTCGAGTTCCTCAAGTGTCTAAAGTGAGATTTTCTTTAGCTCCTTGGATGCTATCTCTTCATCCTTGGTGGGTTTTAAAGCTATTTTTTATCGTATACTCTTTAAAACGCTTTCGCCTTGAGGGCTCTTCCTTTGATTTCTCTTAAGTTTCCGTCTGCAGTTGGTCTCTTATCGGTCCTCAATAGGTAAAGTTAATATTACGCTCTTTTTAAAAAGTGTCAACACCTAAATGCAAAAAAAGTTAAGTTTTTTTCAAGGGTTATTTTTCTTAAATTCTAAACGCCACTTATGCAACAACGGCTCGGTATATCCACTTGGTTGAGAAGCTCCTTTTATTGCTAAATCCAAGGAAGCTTGAAATGCAAATCCAGAAAAATTTGATCCCATTTTTTGATAGTCTGGACTATCTTTATTTTGTTCGTCAACTACTAGAGCCATCTCTTTAAAAATATCAATTACTTCTTCCTCAGAACAAATACCATGAAAAATCCAGTTTGAAATATGCTGGCTTGATATTCTACAAGTTGCTCTATCTTCCATAAGACCAATATTATTAATATCTGGAACTTTTGAACATCCAATACCCTGATCAATCCATCTTACGACATAACCAAGAATGCCTTGAGCACTGTTTGCTATCTCATTCCTAATTGTTTGTTTATCTAAATTCTCCTTTAAAAGAGGTATTGTTAAGATGTTATCTAAATCAGCATGCTCTCTTGATGATAGTTCATCTTGTTTTGATAACACATCAACCTGATGATAATGCATTGCATGAAGTGTTGCAGCTGTAGGTGATGGAACCCATGCACATGTTGCACCAGATAATGGGTGAGCTATTTTAGTTTCTACCATATCTTTCATCTCATCCGGCATGGCCCACATACCTTTTCCAATCTGAGCTTTGCCACTAAGACCACAACTTATACCTACATCCACATTCCAGTCCTCATAAGCGTTTATCCATGATTGAGATTTCATTTCTGATTTCGGAACCATAGGGCCAGCTTCCATACTTGTATGTATTTCATCTCCAGTTCTGTCTAGAAAACCAGTATTTATAAAAATTATTCTTTCTTTAGCTTTTTCAATGCAGGCCTTTAGATTAATAGTGGTTCTTCTCTCCTCATCCATAATTCCAACTTTTACGGTATTTTTTTCTAGCTTAAATAATCTCTCAACTGCATCAAATAAATCACACGTAAAAGCTACCTCCTCAGAACCATGCATTTTTGGTTTAACAATATACATACTGTTGTTCCCTGAGTTTGACAATGCATTCAATTGATTTAGATCATATAACGCAATACAAATCGTAAACATAGCATCTAAAATTCCTTCAAAAACCTCTTCGCCATTGTCTAATATTACTGAAGGATTCTGCATTAAATGACCTACATTCCTAATAAGCAAAAGACTTCTTCCGGGTAGAGAAAAAGAATTTCCATCAATATCTAAATATTTTCTATCTTCTTTTAAGACTCTTGTTAATTGTTTCCCATTTTTTTCAAATGTTTCAGAAAGATCTCCTTTCATCAGACCTAGCCAGTTTCTATAGGCAATTACTTTATCTTCAGCATCAACTGCGGCAACTGAATCCTCACAATCTTGGATTGTTGAAACTGCAGACTCCAAAAAAATATCTTTAATATTTGCTTTATCAGTCTTACCAACAGGATGATTGGGATCTATTTGAATTTCTAAATGGAGATTGTTATTAACTAATAAGATCTCTGAAGGATTTTCAGGAGATCCATTAAATCCTTTGAATTGATTTTCATTTTTTAGATAACTAATTTTATTTTGCTCAGCATGAAAAAGTAATCTTTGATCCTTAATTGAAATATTTGTAATATCTTTATAACTAAGATCAGTGATTGGGAAACAGTCATCTAAAAATTGTTTTGAAAAATCAATAACCTTATTTCCTCTTATTTCATTATATGCACCCTCTTTTGATGCACCTCCATCTTCTGAAATAACATCCGTCCCGTATAGTGCATCATAAAGACTGCCCCACCTTGCATTGGTTGCATTCAAAGCAAATCTTGCATTCATGATAGGGACAACAAGCTGAGGTCCTGGGATACTTGAAATTTCAGGATCTGTATTCATGGTTCTGATTGTAAAATCTGCAGGCACTTCTTCTAAGTAACCTATTTCTTGTAAAAACCTTTTATATTCATTTAAATTAAAATCATTATTCTTATGCCAAGCAGAGATTTGATCTTGCAACAAAGATCTTTTGGCTAATAAATCTTTATTTCTTTGATGGAATTCCTCTAAAAGACCTTCAAACTTTTCCCAAAACTCATCTGAGTTTATATCAAGTCCCGAGAGCACCTCATCATTAAGAAATCTATCGAGAGTATTATGAATATTAAGGCTGCCGCGTTTTATATAGTCTTCCATATTTATATTTTATCAGAGGTATTAAACGCTTTCTTTAACTGCCAATCTCAAATCAAATGGAATACTGCCAAGATTGTCATGACTGTGCTTTAAAGATGTTATTGATTGAAAGAAAGAATCATCCATTTCGATTATCTTCCGTAAATTCATGTCAATATGGCCCAATACAGTCTCATAGACAGTACATATATTATTTTCTGAGTCTAAAAGGCATCCCAATATATGGATACATTTCCTGTTTAAACCAACAATCCTAAAAGAGGGATATATTGAATCACCTTCAAGAAACTCTTTAAAGTATTTTAAATTTTCCTCTAACGTAAATGAAGAATAACCATTATTGAAATACTCATCATCAAATCCCATATCTGTGTACATTTGGCCCCAACACCCATCGAAACATCTGGTATATGATCCAGTGTTCATATGACCATTGTGGTCACACATCTCTTGAGTAACTAGTATTTTTTCACCATGATAAGGAAATAATTCTTTCATAAGTAATGATTATTAATTGGAGCGGGAAACGAGGTTCGAACTCGCGACCTCAACCTTGGCAAGGTTGCGCTCTACCAGCTGAGCTATTCCCGCATCACAAGTGGGTAGTAAATATAACTGCAATGGAATGGGCTTTCAAGCAGAATTGTAAAAAGTTTAGTGATGAATGAGATTCATAAAACTCATCATTGCTCATCATTTTGGTATGATTAGAATTGTGGAACTTTTATTAGATTTTTAAGAAATGAGTAGGCTTCTTTATTTATCATGATAGAAACAAAAACATTTTCACCAAATGTCTTTAATAGCTTTGCTATACAAGCTTATCGTTTAGTGTTTGGTCGTATTTTACCTCAGTCATTGTTTCGCAATAAAATACCTGCTGAAGCAGATCGCAAGGCAGTGAAGGGAAAGTTTGATTTAGAGATTGTGAGTCACTGTTGGGGTTATGCCAACATGTTAACCTATCAATTAAGTTCGTTTGTAAACTATCCACCAACAAAACTAAATTTAACTGTGACCGTTTTTTATGCTGAAGAAGATACTAAAACAAAGGCTACATTGGACTTCTTTAGTCAAATAACCATGCCAAATATAACTTGGAATTTTCACCCACTTTCCAAAGGAAAGCTCTTCAGACGTGCCATAGGCCGAAATATGGCTGCGCGGTCAACAGAAGCTGACTGGATATGGTTTACAGATTGCGACATTATCTTTTATGAGAACTGCTTAGACTCACTCGCCGATAGTTTACAAGGCGAGAAAGGTTCATTGTTTTTTCCTAAAGAAGAAAAAATCACTGAGATGTTAAAAGATGATGACCCATTATTGTCAAACGGTGCCCAACCACAAGTTATCGACATAGATACAGAAAATTTCAGTTTATATGAGCGTGATAAATCCCGTGATAAAGCACGCGGCGCATTTCAAATTGTTCATGGTGACGTTGCTCGTGCTATCGGTTATTGTGAAAAACTGTCAATATTTCAAACTGAATCTGACCGTTGGCGTAAAACCTATGAAGACACCGCCTTTCGCTGGCTACTTGGTACTGATGGTGAGCCTAAGCATATTGATGGTGTTTTTCATATTCATCATGTTACAAAAGGACGTTATAAAGAAAATTCTCAATTGTCTAAAGTGCGTAGTAATATCCGTTTAAGCCAAAAATAGTTACATGGCATATATACAACAAAAAGCAGTTAAGTCCCACATCATGTTGTTTGATGGAGGCCATTTCCCTGCACCTGCCCCAAAAATGTTTACGGGTCAATATTGGAAAACACAAAATGCTATAACAGGACAGGCAACTGGCCGAGGCACCACCTACTTTTTTCAACATAACAAAAATGAATATGTGTTACGGCACTATCGTCGCGGCGGCTTGATTGGAAAAGTACTAAGTGATCAATATATTTATACAGGTATTGAAAAATCACGAGCATGGCAAGAATTTAAGCTGCTACAGCACATGAAAAATATGGATTTAAATTGTCCAACTCCGATCGCAGCGATGTTGAAGAAGACAGGCTTATATTACCAAGCCGATATCATTTTAAAAAAAATTTCCAGCGCTAAGGACTTACATCATATTTTACTAGCAAACAGCTTAACCGCTGATGTATGGAAAAAAATTGGGCAAACCATTGCCAAATTTCATCATCATCAGATTTATCTCCACGATTTAAATATCCACAACATTATGCTCGATATAGAAAACGAGGTTTGGTTAATTGATTTTGATAAATGCCGAATTAGAAAAGGCAGTAATTGGAAAAACTCAAACATAGCGCGTTTAAAGCGATCGTTTGAAAAAGAAAAACGGTTACATAATATTTATTGGCAACTAGCCGATTGGCAAATACTAATATCTGCCTATAACGAAGCGGCAATGGCTAATTAACTCGATATTTAATCTCAGTAAATACTAATACATCGGTTTTAGAATCAGTATTTTCTACTTTTCCATGTTCAATGCTTGCACTTAATTTGACTAACCAATCACCGCAGGCTGCTTAATAAAATCAAGGATTCAACTAAATTTGCTTAAGAGCTTCAACCATTTTTGCTCTAACGATTTCAACTGCTTTAAAGGGTCTAATCATGACTTTAAAATTAAGTATCTTGCCATCATCATCCCACTCAATCATATCCACCCCATTTACGCTTATGTCATCAATTGTCGTCTCGAATTCTAGAACAGAGTGATTACCATCATTCAATTCTCTAGTGTATTTAAAGCTGTCCATATTGAATGAAAGACCAGCCGCACTTAGATACATTTTTGTAATTTCTTTGCCTTCAAGTGGTGTAAAAACTACGGGTGAATAAAAAGTAGCATTATCGTTGAGAAGGTTATCAAGAAGCTCCATTTTCCCTTCAAGCATAACCTCATGCCATTTCTTTATATAATCTGCTGCGTCTGTCATATAAGTATTATAAATTTAATTCAAAAAAAAGGAGAGCAATGCTCCCCTCTTTTTTAAGATTGCTTAAAAATTAGAAATCCTTTTGGAATCTAACTCCATATGCCATTGGAGGAGCATACATTGCTTTAACAAATCCAGCATTAGCAGGATATGAATCAGTCTTTATAAGCTCATCAGTAGCATTATGTATGTAAAACTCTAAGCCCCAAGCATTAGCCTCATTAATGAAAACCATACTAGTATTAACTGTATGCAAGTCATCTCTTCCACTATGGAATGGCTCTCTGTCATAGTTGCTTTCGTTATAGAACATTTCACCAGTGTAATTAACATTAATAATATTCATGATTCTAAAGCCGTTGCCAGTGTATGTATTATGCTCAAACTGAAGATTCCATGATAATTCCGGAGACCATGTTAGATGTTTGCCACTTAAATCAATGGTTCCATCTGCATTGCACGGATCAACACCGACTAAAGCTCTTTCCATACAAAGATATCCATCTTGTGTAGCTTCAGCAGAACTTGATCCACCATTTTCTGTATCAAGCATTGATACCCAACCAAATAGACGACCTGCTTCATAAGGTCTCCAATCAAATTCTAGCTCAACACCTTGAATGGTTGAATTTGGAACATTCTTTGTCATCAGTGTATAAATAGCTTGGCCATCTAATTCTCTGTATCCAACAAAACCAAATAATGTTCTTTGCATATCTTCGTAATCGCTGTAGAAAACGTTACCTAAAAGTTTGAGATCGCCATCGAGATGAACTGATTTAAAACCAAGCTCATATGTAGTATTTAATTCAGAATCATACTCAAAGTTTATGAACTCACCATCGCCTCTATCAACATTATCGCCAAATCCACCAGCTTTATAACCAGTTGCAACTGATGCATAAAGGAATAGATCATCGTTTGCGATATAGTCAGCGCCCAGTCTCCATGTTCCTTGATCCCATTTAGCATCATAGTCATTTCGTGCATTAGCTACGAATGCTGAAAGATCATCACTACCGCTGATACCCATGCTTGGAAGCAAGTCATCAGATTGATAGTATTGATTCCATGGTGAGAAGGTAAAGTTTGTTCCATCAAAACCAGTTAGTGTTGTATCTCCAACAAAATCATAGCTTTCAAACCAAAAACAAGGGCCTCCATTACAATAAGCATTAGCATTATCGAAGTAGCCATATGTTTTATAAGTTCTTCCACCTACGTCTCTTTTTTCATCCCATGTATGCCTATAACCTACTGTTAGGTTTAGACCATCAACACCTGTTTTATAGTCTAGTTGACCAAAAATAGCTGAAGTTTCTGTAGTTCTTTCTGGTTGAAGATATATTTCATGTAGCGGTCTAATAATTGGTCCAAGGAATGGCATTTCTACATCAAATCTAGTGTATGTCTCTTCATCCATATGGAAAATACCGGCCACCCATTGAACGTCTCCTTCACCATCAGATTTAAGTTGGAACTCAAGGACATTAGATTTGTTATTCTGAATTGTTCTGTAAAGCTCATCAAACCACATAGGTTTAACAGCATTATTAAGAGCTGCTGCTGCATTTCCAGGAGAAAGTCCAAGAAGGCCAGCTACTGCATCTAAATCCTGCATCCAAAAAGAGTACTGACAGCCATATGCGAATGATGATTCAACAGAACCACCCCAACCCATTTGACAGTTGTCATAACCCATATCCCAAGCAGTATTTTGGTAATATGCATCTCCATTAAAACCTGTTCCATTTGAACCAGCTACTCTAGGACCCCATCCATATTGGTAACCAAATAAGCCGCCAAAATGTCCTCTTAGTGCTGTCCAATTCATCATCATTGAATCAGGATGATTTCTAACAAAGCCATAAGCCGGGTGAGTTGGTGAAGTATGAAAACCACCATCACCATCGTACATTTGATATCTATCATGTTCGCCAACAGCAACTCTTAACTCACCAACAATATCTTCGTTAACTTGGAATTTAAGCTCAGATCTAATTGTTTCGATACTCAAATCAAGCTCTCCAGGATTATTTATTGCCGCATGAAATGGATCATTTGGACCAGTATCACAAGAAAAATCATAACTCTGACCTCTTGAAAGCTCTGCCTGCTCACAATCTTTCAAGTAAATTGAGCCAGCACCATTATCTTCAAATGAATCAAATGATAGATACCACTCAAAATCTTTATCGACTGGAGCATAAAGCATACCCAGTCTCATTGCTGAATTATCAATGTTGTAATATGCATCACTTGCATCGACTTCTCTTGCTCTTCTTTGGTCAACATTTGGTATTCCATCAGCAACTATGTCTCTACCGTCTGCCCATGTAACAGTTCCTTGGTCAGGACCTCCAGGTCCAGAAACATTTTGACCAATCTTGCCATCTCTATTGTAGTCAAGAGACCAGTCATATCTATCAACTGTTTGATTTATAAAAGAGTCTGCAAGTGAAGATTTAAAAGATGCTCTGAAGGCTATTTCATCGCTAACAGGAATATTTAAGAAGCCATCAACCTCTGTCATGTTTCTTCCATCAGCTGAAAGTCTGAGACCCATTCTTCCTGAAATTTCATCGCCAAACTTTGGTCTTGCCGAAATTACATTTACCGCTCCAGAAGTTGAGTTTCTTCCAAAAAGAGTTCCCTGTGGTCCTCTGAGGACCTCTATTCTTTCAATATCATGTGCTAGTGCTAATGCTGCCTGAGCTCTGGGTGTATACATGCCATCAACATGAATTGCGACAGTTGGATCACCAAGTTCGGTGTAGTTATTAGAACTTACACCTCTAATAGCTATTGATACACCTGAATCTTCTCCAGAGTTACCAACAACTAAGTTTGGTACCAGTGATGATAGATCAGATATTCTAGAAAGCCCCTGTAATGCCATTTGTTCTTGAGTAACAACTGACACGGCAAGTGGTGTTTCCATTAAATTTGTTTCTCGTTTTGTAGCAGTAACAATAACTTCTTCTACATCAGTAGATTCATCATTATCCTGAGCAAAAACATAGTTTGGCGCCATAAATAACACCATTGAAATCATTAAAAAGTTTTTAATATTCATGAATTCCCCTAACAAGTGAGTAAAATGTATGTCAATTGAATAAAAATAAGGCCTATATGTCAAGCTTTAAGCTATTTTTAAGGCTATTTGACTATCTATCTTCTTTTGGTTTTGATTCGTTCACTACAAGCTTTCTTCCTTCAACTTCAGAATCATTTAAAGCTTGAATTGCATCCTCAGCTCCGCTTTCCATTTCAACAAAACCAAAGCCTCTTGATCTCTTAGTAAAACGGTCAGTAATAACTCTTGCTGAGGTAACCTCACCGTGCTCCTTGAAAAGATCTTCTAACTGCTGATCATCAATAGACCAAGGAAGGTTTCCGACGTAAATATTCATAGATGTCCTTATAAAAAATAAATGAAACGTGAGTGTACAACAGTTTTATGCAATGTAATACATATAGTTTAAGAATTTACAAAATTAATAGATTTTTTTCCAAATTTTAACCACCAATCGTCTGCAAGCTCCTTAATTCTCTGCAAATTTCTCTCAGACATGTCATCCATTCGTCGATTCACATTGCCAATTGGAGAATTTACTCGAAGATAATCATCTCCGATTAAATCCTTTAAGATCTCATTTTGTAAACTTGATTCCAGCATTATCCCAAGAATATCGTGTCTAAACCATCCAAGAGCTCCCCAATTTCTTGAATTTCTTCCACTTATCTTTCTCTTATTTAGTCCTGCTCCAATACCTAGCACCTTAATATTTTTTGTTGAAAATAATTTTTTGGCTTCAACATATCCAAGTAAAGAGGGATTATTAGTAGCAATCCCTCCATCTATAAGCCATCTTCCATCTTCCATACTTGCTGTTGGGAAATAGATTGGGGCAGCGCTTGAAGCATTTGCAGCTTGAACTGCTGTCACCTCCGGATCGCCATAACTTGATAAAAGAATTGGTTTTCTTGCCTCAAGATCATATGCAGTTACAACTACAGGCTTTAATGACTGTCCTATTTTTTTATTTTCAAAGAAATTATGAAGGATCTCTTTCTTTCCTTCATTAGAGTATTTAGGTCTTGTTTGAAATATTGAGGTTTTATCAATAAAAGACTGATTCATAATTCTTTTTAAGTTATCTATAGTCCAAAACTTCTCAAGATCTTCAATTTTAGAGCCATTCATTCCAAGCATTAATGCATTAGTTGCTCCTGCGCTAGTGCCTATAAATAAATCAAAAGATTCAAAAATACTTTTTGATGATTCCTCTTCCAATTTTCTTAAAAAGTAAAGACCTATAATGGCTCTAACACCTCCCCCATCAAAGGCTAATACTTTTTTATATTTTTTGGAGAAAAGGTTAAGATATTTCAAGTTTTTAAAAAATAATGCTTAAACTATATTTTATATCTTTTTCTGCACTTTGTTCTCTTTATATGTTTTCTGATGAGGGAATTTTTGGATACTGGCTTACTTCAGAATCAATAGTAAAGATTGAGAATTGTAATAATTTTGTTTGTGGAAAGATTGAAACCATATTTGTTGATAATGATACAGATCCTAAATCTATCCTTGATGAAAATAATAAAAATAAATCGCTCAGGGATAGGACACTTGTTGGAATTGATTTATTAAGTGATTTTAAAATCAAGAATAAAGGTCAGAAGACATTCAAAGGTGGCAAAATATACGATCCAAGAAGTGGAAATACCTATAAATCAAATTTATATTTAAATCAGGATGGCGTCCTAAAAGTTGAAGGATGCTTAGCGTTTATCTGTGATGGTGAAGAATGGCAGCCTTTAATTGTTAAAATTAATGAAGACGGTTCCAGAGAAGCTATTTTTAAAAATTCTTCTCAAAATAATTAATATCTGAAAGGATTTCACAAAATTGCGTGGTAAATTTAACACCCTCTACTCCATTTATAATCCGATGATCATAGGAAAGAGATATTGGTAGATTAGTTGTGCTTACTGGTTTGCTATCTTCAAGTGAAACTGAATCATAACTCTTTGAAATACCTAATATTGCTACCTCCGGTGGATTAATAATAGGTGTAAAAAATTTACCACCGAAACTCCCAAGTGAGCTAATTGTAAAAGTTGATCCCTTCAAATCATTTACTTTTATCTTTCGTGACTTAGCTAAATCTGCAAGCCTAGCTATTTCATCAGATATTTCTCTTATAGACATCTTATCAGCCGACTTTATATTTGGAACAATTAAGCCTTGCTGGGTATCAACAGCAATACCAAGATTAATAAAATCTTTTTTTATAATTTTCATGGTATTCATATCTATAGATGCATTAAATAATGGAAACTCCTCAAGAAGCTTACAGATGGCTTTAGCAAAAAAAGCTAGCGGTGAAACTTTGACCTTGTGTTTCTTCATAAGAGATTTTCTGACAGTTAAGAGTTCGTCGATCGAAGTTTCATCATGCTGAGTGACATGAGGTATTGTTATCCATGATTGTTGAAGATTAAGAGCTGAAGTTTTTTGGAATTTAGTTAAATCAATTTCTTCGACATTCCCAAACTCAGAGAAATCGATGCTTGGCATCTTAGGTATTCCAGCTGAGGAACCTTCAAGTTTTGATTTAACAAATTTATGGAGATCTTCTTTGAGAATTCTATTTCTTGGACCTGTGGCAATTACCTTATTTAAGTCAATGCCAAATTCACGTGCTAATTTTCTTACTGCGGGACCTGCATATATTCCAGATGCGGAAGATTCATATTTTGGTTCTTCAATAATTTCTTCAGCTTTTTTCTCTTCGATAACTTCTTCTACTTCAGAATGTTCATCTTCCTGAGTATCATTTTTAACTTCTTTATTGGAATCATCATTTTTAATTTCTTCTTCAGTAATTTCAATTTCTAAGAAGTCATCTCCCTCCTTTACCTCATCTCCAATTTTTACAAGGACCTTTTTAACAACTCCATTTTTAGAAGCGGGAACATCCATTGCAGCTTTTTCGGATTCAAGAACAACAATCGAATCTTCTGAACCAACACTATCGCCAGGATTAACACAGATTTCTATAACTTCAGTATTTTCTGCATCACCTAGGCTTGGAATTTTAATTACTTGCTTCATTTATGTATTCCAAGGTGAAATCTTATTTTTATTTACTTTGATTTCTTTATAGATCTTTTGAAGTTCTTTTTTATCAAGCTGACCTTCTTTGTTAAGAGCATAAACTGCAGTCATAACAATACTCTTCGCATCTACCTCAAAAAATTCTCGCAATTTTGCTCTACTATCACTTCTGCCAAAACCATCAGTTCCAAGCGTGTAATAAGAAGAATTTATGTAAGGTCTTATTTGCTCAGAATAGGCTCTCATATAATCTGTTGATGCCACTGTTGGAATATCGTGTTCTGAAAAGGATTTAGCTACAAAAGACTCTTTTGCTTTGTTCGACGCATTTTTAATATTCTCATTTTCAACCTCCATGCCATCTTTTCGAAGCATATTAAAGCTGCTAACACTCCAAACCTCACTTTCAATCCCAAAACCACTTAGTATCTCAGCTGCTTTAATGCTCTCATTTAAGATAGCTCCAGAACCAAGAAGCCTAATCTGAGGTTTTTTAGTTTTAGAAATTCTATGCATTCCTTTAATGATATTGTTATCAACATCCTTCCCTTTTGGTTTTGGTGGCTGAACATATCTTTCATTAGTAACAGTTAAGTAGTAAAAGTAATTTCTTTTATCTTTATACATCTCCTTCAGACCATGTTCGATAATTACAGCTAGCTCATAACCATATGCAGGATCATAAGATTTACAGTTAGGAATAGTTGATGAAAGGATATGGCTATGGCCATCTTGATGTTGAAGACCTTCACCATTTAATGTTGTTCTCCCTGATGTTGCTCCTATTAAAAAACCTTTAGCCTGAGCATCCCCTGCAGCCCATGCTAAGTCATGTATTCTTTGAAAACCAAACATTGAATAAAAGACATAGAAAGGAATCATGGTCAAATTATGATTAGAATAAGAGGTTGCTAATGCTGTCCAAGCAGCAAATGAACCCGCTTCTGTGATTCCCTCTTCGAGCATTACTCCAGTTTCGGATTCTTTGTACCACATAACTTGATCAGCATCTTCTGGTTCATACAATTGACCTTCTGATGAATAAATTCCTATTTGCTTAAACATGCCTTCCATACCAAATGTTCTTGCTTCATCCGGAACTATCGGTACTACTCTTTCTCCTAGATTTTCGTCCTTGATAAGGTTATTCATGATTCGTACACAGTTTGTTGTAGTTGATACTTTTCTTTCACCACTGCCTTCATGAAGAACTTTGAAGGCATCCTTATTTTTTAATTTAAGAGTTTCAGAGTGCTCTCTTCTTTTTGGAACTGGTCCTCCAAGTTTTTCTCTTGTCTCCTTGAGATATTTTATTTCAGGAGAATCTTCTTTTGGCCTTACATACGGAAGATCCTCTATCTCATCATCAGAGACAGGTATATCAAATCGATCTCTAAAAATCTTAATATTATCAAGCGAAAGTTTTTTTACTTGATGAGTGGTATTGTCTGCCTCTCTTGATCCAACACCATAACCCTTTGTTGTAAGTGCAAGAATAACTGTTGGAGCTCCTTTATGATTAACTGCTTCATGATAGGCAGCATAAACCTTATAAGGATCATGGCCACCTCTATTTAATTTATAGATCTCGTCATCAGAAAGACCTTTAACTAGTTTAAGTGCTTCAGGATGTTTGCCAAAGAAATTTTCACGAGTGTATGCTCCTCCTTTAGCCTTAAAATTTTGCATTTCACCATCTACGACTTCATCCATTATCTTTTGAAGATGTCCGCCTTTGTCTTTAGCTATAATAGGATCCCAAAGTCGGCCCCAAACAACTTTAATAACATTCCAACCAGATCCTCTAAATTGTCTTTCTAGTTCCTGTATTACTTTTCCGTTTCCTCTAACTGGACCATCGAGTCTTTGTAGATTGCAATTTATAACAAAGATCAAATTGTCTAATTTTTCTCTTGCAGCTAAACCGATCGCTCCCAATGACTCAGGCTCATCCATTTCACCATCACCCCAAAATCCCCAAATTTTTCTATCGCCTAAATCTTTTAATCCTCTCGCATGAAGATACTTCATGACATGAGCTTGATAAATAGCAGAAATAGGTCCAAGCCCCATAGAAACGACCGGAAATTGCCAATAGTCTGGCATCAGCCATGGGTGAGGATATGAAGAAAGGCCTGGTTTATCAACCTCTCTTCTAAAATTATCTAAATCCTCCTCATTTAAACGTCCTTCAAGATAACTTCTTGCATAAATACCTGGTGAGGAGTGTCCTTGAAAATACACTAAATCATCATTTTCACTTTCTTGTCCCCTAAAAAAATAATTAAAGCCAATGTCATAAAGCATTGCTGCTGACGAAAAAGTTGCAATATGTCCGCCGAGCTCATCATCATTTTTGTTTGCTCTGAGAACTGTAGCAAG
>CACJKN010000003.1 GCA_902594005.1 uncultured SAR86 cluster bacterium
CAAATGAAGAGCTGTTAGATTTGGTTCAAAATCTAGAATTGGATGAAATGGTTGATATCCTTCAAAATCTTCCTGAACAAAGAATAAGTTTCCTTCTTTCTAAGATGTCTAAAATTGATAGAGAGAGAGTTGAAATGGTTTTAGAGTACCCTGAAGATTCTGCAGGCGGTTTACTTAATAATGACATTATAAGTGTACAAGAAGATTCAACCCTTAATTTAGTTATTGAATATCTAAGATCAATTGGTGATATTCCAGAAAATACAGATAAATTCTTTGTTGTCTCTAAAAATAATAATTTTATTGGCGAACTTGAGATTTCAAAAATTATTAGTTCAGATCCAAATCTAAGGGTTTCGGATATTATGGATAAAAAACCACATTCTTTCAAAGTTAATGAATCAGACAAACAAGTCTCTAAGTTTTTTGAACAAAATGATCTGATTTCTGCAGCGGTAGTCAATGATAAAAATGAACTTATTGGCAGAATAACTATTGATGATGTGGTAGACGTAATTATTGAAGATGCTGATCAAAACTTTTTGAGCATGGCCGGAATTGCTGAAGATACATTTTCTCCCCCTGCAAGAGCTGCACGAAGAAGGATTATTTGGCTTGGTCTTAATCTTGTAACTGCATTTGTAGCAGCTTTAGCTATAAATATTTTTCAAGATACAATTGACAAAGTAGTATACCTAGCAGTTTTAATGCCAATTGTTGCAAGTATGGGAGGAGTAGCAGCAACTCAGACTTTAACAATAGTGTTAAGAGGGCTCACCCTAGAGCAAATCTCAAACTCAAACCTTGGGTGGCTTTTTAAAAGAGAGCTAGCTGTTTCAATTCTAAATGGAATAGTTTTATCTTTAATAATCAGTTTAGTAACTTATCTTTGGTTTAATCAGTTGATACTAGCAATTCTTATTGCTACTGCAATGATTATAAATCTCTTAAGCTCAGTTGTTGCAGGAGTATTTGTACCTATTATCTTAAGAAAATTAAATCTGGATCCTGCCATAGCTGGGAGTGTTGTTGTTACAACGGTGACGGATGTTATTGGTTTTGTTTCTTTCCTAGGTCTAGCAACAATATTTTTACTATAATCTATCTAAACTTGGAGAATTAAGTGGTCCTTTCACTTTGTATTCTATGGTTGAAATTTCCTCAATCTGATCTTCGAAGACATTTCCAATAATTGCTGTGCCTGCAGCCATACCAAGACCGCCAAAAAAAGCTGCATACCAGGGTATATTTTCTTGAAGGTTTAATTTTAGAGAGAGTTCAAGATCCAACTCTTTAAAGGAACCTAACTCATCTTTAATAATAAACCCTTTCCAATCCATATTTCCAAAATCAGCCTCAAAGGAAAAATCATCTATAATCCTCCCATATTTTTTTGAGAAAATTATGCTACCGCTACCTCTTTTAAACTTTATATACTCATCCGTAGATGATCCATCATAGCCATCAAAAAATGATTGAATATTTAGTAAGCCAATTAAGTTTAATAAAGCAGAGTTTGGATTATTTTGATTTATTTGGAAATCTTTAGCTAAGAAATCTAAGTTTCCCTCTATATTTTTTAATTCTAGAAGATTATTCCACTGGATATTGATCTTTGATTTAAAATAATCTACGTTAGGAAAATTCTTAAGCCTTAAAGAATCTTTAAAGTCATTAAATTCATAAGACCCTTTTATTTTGTAAAAATCACGGCTGGCATTGATAGAAAAATACGCTGGCTCGTCATTGTAATTAGACACTTTAAGAAAATCGCTTTCAATATTTATATCATTTAATGTAAGGACATCTCCGTTTTTTAAATAGTAAAAATCTATTGAGTTGAATATTGCATTATTTAAAGTAACGTTTTTACCAATAATTCTAAATTTTAGATTTGGAAGAATGAAAGTTTCTTCTTCAGAATCTCCAAAATTGAAATTTAAATTTGAATCATACAAATTTACTCTAAAGAAGTTTGAATTGTCTCTAACCAAGGATCCTTTAAGATTTTCACTATTGAAATCTAACCTTAAGTTCCCTTTATAAAAACTCCCAGATAGATCGACACTAGATTCTTTATCTGAAAAGAAATTAAAAGTAGATGAATTTTGTATTTCGTTCCCTGATAGAAATAGATTGATTTGAAGGTCATTAAAAGAAATAAAATTCTGAG
The DNA here is from genome assembly GCA_902594005.1 of uncultured SAR86 cluster bacterium. GTDB lineage: Bacteria > Pseudomonadota > Gammaproteobacteria > Magnimaribacterales > D2472 > CACNXK01. The sequence continues at coordinate 2,174 of CACJKN010000003.1, forward strand.
AAAATACATTATTAAAATCTTCAATAAATATATTTGTTTTTATATTAAACCCATCTTGAAGATATTTAATATCTGATAGATCTTGAAAACTAATAAAACCAAAATTCTTATTAGTATTTTTTCTTAAATCAGCAAACCCCGATGTGAATAGCTGAATATCATTTTTAAAGTTAAGAGCGCCCAATGGAAGAAAACTTTCAGCATAATCATTAATAGATTTGTGATGAGAAAAATAACTTAATTGCATTGAGCTTATATCCAACAATCCAGAGATTTCTTCGAAAGGAAGTTCCTCAAATGAGCCCTGATCTAATTTTATTTTTACTTCTTGAGGATCTGCAGTTACAAATGCCTTTTTAGCTTTCAGTTTTCTATCAGATTCTATTTTAAGAATTAAATCTGAAATTATTAATTCGTTATTGATGGCAATATCTGCTCCCTGAATAAATTCGAAATAAAGTTCATCAATATTACCGCCATCAATTATGTTCAATAGATTCTTTTTAAGTGCGATAGAGTCTTCTGGAAGAAGAGAAATATAATCTTCAGTTTTAATTTGATTTGTATAGATTTTTAAGTATTTAAGTCTTTGTAAGTCTTCAAAAAAATATCCTAGAAGATTGAAACCTATCCTAAGATGAATAATCTTAATTTCTCCACTTTTATTTTTAAGCAGGACATCTTCAAAAATTAATTCTGGGTATAAGGGATTCTTATTTGTTACTACTTCTTTAAAACTGAAAGCGTAATCTTGATACTCATATCTTTCAAAACTTTTAGAAAATAGCTCAGGCTTACTTAGAAAAAGGAAATAGGATAAAGAAATAACTACAAATGGAGTAAAAATCACTAATAGCAACCTAAATGTAAGAGTCTTATTCATTTCCTAAAGTTTAGTTTTCTTTATTAAGAATTTGCCAAGGTTTGGGAGAAAAAGATATGTAATAAATGCAGAAAAAAAGCTTAAAAAAACTACTAAATACTTAAAATTCATTGTAGTTAGGAAGATGCTCTTAAATCCTACAAAAAAAGCCGCAAAAAAGCTAAAAGCTATAGTTATTTGGAGAGATGAAAACATCCTTAACCTAAAGTAATTATAGTTAATTACTAGTATTGTTAATGTAAACAATGTTGCGTGGAGGCCAAAAAAAACATTTTGGTTAAGGTCAATTAAAAAACCAATATATGCCCCAAATAAGGAATTTATTTTTTGGGGATTTCTAAAACTTAAGTAACAAAGAAATAAAAAAGTTAAGTTTGAAACTATATAGAAATCTTTTAAAAATAAATTAACTTGCAAATCAATAAAACCAAAAATTAAAAAAATTATAGTTAAAAAAACTAATTCTGATAGTTTCATTATTGAAGGATCCCAAAATAATTTGATGATAGAGGGTCTGCATTTGTCTCAATTATTAATCTAACCTCTTTTGAAGATAGATCTTGAATCTTATAAATACTTCCAATTTCGATACCCTTTGGAAATATGCCGCCCAATCCAGACGAAAAAAATCTTTGGTTTAATTCAAAATCTCTTTCTCCCAAAGTAAGATCAACATCACAGAATATTTTTTTAGGCATTCCCAATCCACTTGCCTCACAATAAAATCCATCTTCATTTTGTATTGGTATCTTATGACTTATATCACTTAATAAAATTACTTCAAATAAACTTGCACTAATTTTAATTGTTTGTCCTACTATGCCTTCGCGATTTATTACAACTTTGAAAGAATCAATATTACCAGTCAATTCAGGTAACAGAAACATCCTATGTTTATCACAACAAAGATATTGATTAACATCAAATCTCACAACTTTAGCGGGAAGTAAATTCGTCTTTATATTTTCTAAATTAACTAAATCAAAGAAAATATTTCTATTTAAAACCTCTTTATTAGAAATAATATAATTCTCGATTAATTGTTTGTTTAGTTCTTGTTTTAAGCTTTGATTTTCCTCCATCGCTCTTTTAGCGCTCCTGATGCTTGAGAGTGATCTATATATGGGACTTAAAATTAGCTCTTTAGAAAATACTTGAAAAAATATCGAGGAAGAATTGTAAAAATTTTGAACAGGTTTAAATGCACCCAATCTATAATCTATAAGTAAAATTGATAAGCAAATAATAAAGGTTGATATCAATAAAAACTTTGATGATTTATCAGGCAATCTTGCCATCTATTCAGTAGATAGTAGGTCTATATTGTATTTATCTATTATTTCCAATGCTTGACCACCGCCTCTAGCAACACATGTTAGAGGATCTTCAGCAATGATAACTGGAATCCCAGTTTGTGATGAAATCAATCTATCTAAGTCTCTTAATAGTGCTCCTCCTCCAGTCAAAACAATACCTCTTTCTGCAATATCTGCGGAAAGTTCAGGAGGTGAAAGCTCGAGAGCATCTCTAATTCCGCGAATTATTCCATTTAGGGGGTCTTTCATAGCATCGTAAACATGATCGCTAGAGAGACTAAATGTTTCAGGTATGCCTTCTGCTAAGTTCCTGCCTGTAACCATCATTTCTTGTTTTTCAGAGTCTTCAGATGCACATCCTATAGTTTGTTTAATTTTCTCAGCGGTTGATTCTCCAATGACGCATCCATAGTTTCTTCTAATATAAGAAACAATTGCTTCATCCATCTTGTCTCCACCGATTTTAACCGATTCAGCATAAACTACACCGTTTAGTGCAAGTATGGCAATTTCAGATGTTCCCCCACCAATATCGATAACCATGCTTCCACTAGCTTCCTCAACAGGAAGACCTGCTCCTATTGCAGCAGCCATAGGTTCTTCAATAAGCTTAACATCTCTTGCTCCAGCACCAAGAACAGATTCTCTAATAGCCCTTCTTTCTACTTGAGTTGATCTGCACGGAACACAAACAAGAATCCTTGGACTAGGTTTTATGAATCTTTGTTCATGAACTGTAGAAATAAAATGTTGAAGCATTTTCTCCGTGACTTGGAAATCAGCTATAACTCCATCGGATAAGGGTCTTATAGCATTTATATTTCCTGGTGTCCTGCCAAGCATCTTCTTCGCTTCAGCTCCCACGGCCACTACAGTCTTTTGACCCCTGGACTCTCTTATTGCAACAACTGAAGGCTCATTAAGCACTATCCCCACGTCTTTTGTATAAATTAATGTATTAGCAGTTCCAAGATCTATTGATAAATCATTCGAAAATAATCCTCTGGCGGCTTTGAATAGGTTAAATTCCACAATTTTCCTCAAAAATATATAAAATTACACTGCGTTAGGTTAACATCTCGCAACTTTAATATAATATCCTATATATGGACAATAAAACAGTTGAAACTATCTCTTATTTAGCAAGATTAAAGCTAGATAAGGATAAAAAAGAAAAAATTACCAAAGACCTAGAAAATATAATTGATTTCGTTGCTGAGCTTCAAGATCTTAATACTGAGGATATAGTTCCACTTTCCAATCCGTTAGAAAAAGTAGCTCCTAAAAGAGAAGACATAGTGACTTCAAAAAGTAGAAAAGAAGCTTTTCTCTCCAGCTCTCCTGAGTCAGATCAAGATTATTTTATGGTCCCAAAAGTCGTTGAATGAGTATTAGATTTAAAACATTAGCTGAATTAAAAAGACTTTTAGAGAAAAAAGAGATATCTTCCTATGAGCTAGTAAACGAAACCTTTAAAAATATTTCGTCAAGTAAAACGAATTCATTTATTACACTAGATGAAGAAGCAGCATTAAACAAAGCAAAAGATTTTGATGAGGGTAAAGTTGATGGTGATCTCGCAGGGATACCAATCGCTCAAAAAGATCTATTTTGTACAAAAAATTTAAGGACAACTTGTGGTTCAAAGATTTTAGAGAACTTTATTCCTCCTTATGATGCTACTGTTGTAGATAATCTCTCTTCTGCTGGCAGCATTTGTGTTGGAAAAACTAATATGGATGAGTTTGCAATGGGATCCTCAAATGAAACAAGCTATTACGGGACAGTAAGAAATCCATGGGATCTTGAAAGAGTTCCGGGAGGAAGCTCTGGTGGTTCAGCAGCAGCCGTTTCAGAAGGTCTTGTTTGCGCTGCAACTGGAACAGATACAGGTGGATCTATAAGGCAACCAGCTGCATTATGTGGAATTACTGGTATAAAGCCTACCTATGGAAGAGCTTCAAGGTGGGGAATGATAGCTTTTGCTTCCAGTCTTGATCAAGCTGGGGCCTTTGCAAGAAATGCAGAGGATTGTGCTCTTTTACTTAATCATATTTGCAGCCATGACTTAAAAGACTCAACCTCAATTAGCGATGTGCAGGAAAATTATCTAGATAATATAAATAATGATCTTAAAGGTAAGAAAATTGGCATTATTAAAGAGTTCGATATTTCTAGTCTTAATAAAGAAGTTCAGGATTCTTTTGAAAAATCAAAAAAAATATTTGAAGCTTTGGGAGCAAACTTTGTAGAGGTTTCAATGCCAAATATTAAACTCTCTGTTCCAACTTATTATGTAGTTGCTCCAGCTGAATGTTCATCAAACCTTTCTAGATTCGATGGAGTTAAGTACGGCTATAGAGCAAAAGATGTCGATAATTTAGAAGAACTATACGTAAAATCAAGATCTGAAGGTTTTGGGGACGAAGTTAAAAGAAGAATTCTAATAGGAACATATGTTTTATCAGCTGGTTTCTATGACGCTTATTATAAGAAAGCTCAGCAATCAAGAAGAATGATAAAAAATGATTTTGTGGACGCATTTAGTGAAGTTGACGTAATAATGTCTCCTTCATCACCAAGCTCTGCTTTTAAAATTGGTTCAAAAACTGAAGATCCAATTGAGATGTATCTAGAGGACTTGTTTACGATTTCTTCAAATCTTGCTGGTGTACCAGCAATGTCTATACCTCATGGTTTTTCTGGCGGTCTGCCTATTGGTTTGCAGCTTATAGGAAATTATCTAGAGGAATCAAAGATATTAAATTTTGCTCACCAATATCAAAAAAATAGTGATTGGCATTTCAAAACTCCTGATCTTGGAGAGAGCTCATGAGTTGGGAAACAGTAATTGGTTTAGAAGTTCATGCACAACTGTCTACAAATACTAAACTCTTCTCCAGTGCATCAACTAAGTTTGGTTCAGAGCCTAACTCTCAAGTTGATTTAGTTGATTTGGGTTTACCAGGAGTTCTGCCTGTTGTTAATAAGGATGCATTTAAAAAAGCAATAAGATTTGGATTAGCAATTGAAGCAGATATTAATCAGGAATCTACTTTTGATAGAAAAAATTATTTTTATCCCGATCTGCCAAAAGGTTATCAAATAACTCAAATGACAAAACCTATAGTAGAGGGAGGATCTATCGATATTGATGTGGATGGAGATAAAAAAACCATAAACATTACAAGAGCGCATCTTGAGGAAGATGCTGGAAAGTCAATACATGATGCCTATCCAGATAAATCTGTTATTGATTTAAACAGAGCAGGAACTCCCCTGCTTGAGATTGTATCTGAGCCAGAAATATCTAGCGCCAAAGAAGCTGTTTCTTACATGAAGGCTTTGCATCAACTTGTTACATTTCTAGATGTATGTGATGGTGATATGTCGCAAGGATCTCTTCGCTGCGATGCAAATGTTTCTATTAGAAAAGTTGGTGATGCTGAGTTAGGCACTAGAACTGAGATAAAAAATATTAATTCATTTAGGTTTATTGAAAAAGCTATTAATTTCGAAATCAAAAGACAAATTAAAGTACTAGAGAGCGGTGAAAAAGTTACCCAAGAAACAAGGCTTTATGATAGTGGAAAGGATGAAACAAGGCCGATGCGATCAAAAGAGTTTGCGAATGACTACAGATACTTTCCTGATCCTGATCTGCTACCAGTAGTTATTTCTGATGATGAGATGGAGGAAATAAGAAGTACTTTCCCTGAACTTCCAGCAGATAAATCAAGAAGATATATTTCAGAATTCCAAATTGACGAAAGTGAGGCTGAAATTATTTCCTCGTCAAGAGAACTATCTAATTTCTTTGAGGTTGCAGTAGAATCTAAAAACGATCCAAAACTTGCTGCTAATCTTATAGTGGGTGAAATTGGTTCCTTGCTTAATAAGGATAATATAAAGATAGATGAATCTAAACTTTCGTCAGACAATTTTAATATTCTGCTTCAAAGAATATCTGATGGAACAATATCTAAAAAAATAGCAAAAACTATACTTGCTGAAATTTGGGAAACAGGCAGAAATGCAGATGAAATAATTAATGACCAAGGATTGGTTCAGATTCAAGATGAGAATCTTCTTGAAGAAGTAATCACAAAAGTAATCGAATCAAATACAAAACAAGTTGAAGATTACAAAAATGGTAAAGATAAGCTCTTCGGTTTCTTTGTTGGCCAAGTAATGAAAGAAACTCAAGGGAAAGCTAACCCCCAAGCAGTGAACGATTTATTGAAAAAAGCGCTAAATTCTTAAGTGACCCAAAGACCAAGTTGTTCAGCAATAAAGGCTGGTTTTTCGGAGCCCTCTAGCTCCATAGTAACCTCGCTTTTAATAAGAAACTGACCTGGGTTCTTTTCCTTAACTTCTACAATCTTTGAGTGCATTCTTATTCTAGAATTTACAGGAACAGGTGCAAGAAATCTAATTTTATCTAATCCATAGTTTAGACTCATTTTTGAGCCCTCAACAACTAAAGCATTTTCCTCTCCCATTCCCGAAGTCAGAGATAATGATAAAAATCCATGCGCAATTGTTGATCCAAATATTGGTTCAGCTTGTTCAGGATCAACATGAATAAATTGATGATCATTAGTTGCATCAGCAAAATTATTTATTCTTTCTTGATCAATAGTCATCCACTCACTAGGTTCAAGCGACTTACCAACATAACTATCCAATTCTTCAGGTTTTACAAATGTCATTGGCATAATATTCTCCTACATATAGTGCTCTTTATATTCTTCCCTTAAATCGATCTTTTTCACCTTTCCTGTAGCACCTATTGGCAATTCTTTTAAGAAGACTACCTGATCAGGAAGTTGCCATTTTTCAAACTTCTTTAGCATTAATTCATCTAATTCTTCTCTATTAATTTCATTACCAGAATTAGAAACAACAAATAAAAGTGGTCTTTCATCCCATTTTGGATGAGGAATGCCAACAACTGCTGTTTGCATTACATCTGGATGACTAGCTACAGCATTTTCGACATCGATTGAACTAATCCATTCGCCACCTGATTTAATGACATCTTTTTCTCTATCAACAATAGACATATATCCATCTGGATCTATTGAAGATATGTCGCCCGTATCAAACCAGCCATCTTTGTCTACAGCATCCTCTTCAGCTTTAAAATATTTCTTAATAATCCAAGGGCCTCTTACTAATAAGCTTCCTGAAGCCTTACCATCATTTGGAAGAGTGTTACCATCAGAATCTACTATCTTCATCTCTACACCAAAAACAGGTTTACCTGCTTTAACTTGAATTGCATACTTTTCATCATCAGACATTTCCTCCATTTCTGGGGTTGGGAAATTTGTTGTTCCAAGAGGGCTCATCTCAGTCATACCCCATCCTTGAAGAACGGTTACTCCATGAACTTTATCAAACTCTTTTATCATTGCTACTGTTACTGCTGAACCTCCTATTACAGTACTATTCATTGATTCAAGGACAACATTATTTTCTCTACAATATCCTAACAACTGCATCCAAACTGTTGGCACCCCAAAGGCAAGTGTTACCTTCTCCTCCTTGCACATTTCATAGAGAGATTCACCATCCATTGCCATTCCAGGCATTACAATTTTAAGTCCATAAATTGCACCATAGTATGGAACCCCCCATGCCATAACGTGGAACATAGGAACAACCATTAATACAGAGTCATCTCCTTCAATTTTTAAAGCCTTTGGTCCAGCTGCTGAAATTGCGTGAAGAATAGTCGATTTATGCGAATATAAAACTCCTTTTGGATTTCCTGTTGTGCCCGATGTATAGCAAAGCCCACAAGCTGCATTATCAGGAAGGTCTGGCCAGACAAAATTTTCATCACCATCTTCAATATATTCTTCATATGACAAACAATTTTTGAGAGAAGTTTCAGGCATCTCATCTTTATTGCAGAAGACAATATATTTCTCAACAGTACTGAGGTTTTCTTGAAGCGCTTCTAGGATAGGAACAAAAGGTGCCTCAACAAAGATTACTTTATCCTCAGCATGATTAATTATGTAAACTGCCTGCTCGGGATGTAATCTAAAATTCAAAGTATGAACAACTGCACCCATTCCTGAAACACCATAATATGCCTCAAGATGCCTAAATGTGTTTAGAGCAAGAGTGGCGATGACATCTCCTTGCTTATAACCATCTTGAGAAAGCTTTGAAGCTAACTTCCTTGATCTAACACATACCTCTTTGTAGTTAGTCCTATGGACTTCACCACTTACTAATTTACTTACTACTTCAGACTCAGGATAAATATCTGCAGCATACTCTATAATGCTTGCAACATTTGGTTTCCAGTCTTGCATATCTCCTAATAACATAATTATTCCTCCCTTAATTTCTTGGTGGTTGTCCTTTAACTTTAAAAATTGAAATGGTATCAGTACCCTCTCTTCTAAAAGCACTTAATTCTTGATATTCGACACTGCTATACCATTGATCGGCTAAGTTTTCATTTGGAAAAGAAAAAATTATAACTCTGCCTGAAACTTCTGAACTTCCTTCAAGTTGACCAATATTATCGTCATAAGTAATGAAATGGCCTTCATATTTTTTTAATATCGGAAAGAAACCTTTTTCATATTTTTTATAAGTATCAGGATCTTGGATTACGATATTTGCTACAACATATACTGGAACTTCACTCATATTTCTTAAAATCTAAATTAAATATTAACCTAATATTCTTATAATAAAAATATCTTTATTATTTAATTCGAAAGCGCTTTTTTAAACCATTTATTTCATGCTTATCTGTTTCATTAAAAATTTGGTTGAGTTGATGGAGGTATGGATAAAAAAACTTTTTTATTTTTCCATTCCAGTTCCAAAGGAGGAAATCTAGATCTTTTTTTTCATCATCTGAAAAGCTCGATGAAATGTTTATTTTCAAAAAATGACTTAAATTAATGAGTTCTTTAGGAAAGCCTCTATCTTTTAGAATATCATCGAGCATTATTTGTTTTTCCTTTAATGCATTGTCTAATATTTCAATAGCAATAAGATCTATTAACTCTATACCAGACGCATTTAACAGAAACCCAGATACTTTTTCATCATCTTTAGAAAAAAAGCCATCAAAATTTTGCATAACAATCTTAGGAACACAATAATCATTTGCAAAAGTATTATCCCAAATTATTAAGTCTCTATCCTCACGAAACAACTCTTTCCAACTATCAATATTATTATCAGAATAATTGGATGTTATAACTTGATTTCCAGTCCAAAAGAAAGGAATACTTATATCAACTTTATCTAATTCTGCTAAATAAGAATTATTAGAATTTTCAACCATATGTTTACAATACTGTGACGGCACACAAGAAAAATTAATATTTGGAAACTTTTCTAAGCAAAGTTCAAGCACTTGTTTATGAAGAGAGAATTGCTCTTTTTCCTTAGGAATATCATCAAAAAGAATACAGAAATTTTCTATAGATAGCTTCTTAAAGATGCCTATTTTTCTCTCTAAATATTCAAAATCTTTTAACTCCAAAGATGCGCCCGGAGAAATGCCAAAGATAATATCAATTCCAGCACTATCTGCATTGGACTTGAATTTTTTAAAATCTTCTATCCAATCAATTGGATAATCATCTTTCCATCTAACTCTATGATAAGGATCCTCTTTCGGGCAATAAAAATAAGTGTTGCATCCGACCTGATGAAGCTTTGATATTATAGAATCTCTCTCTTTCCAAGATAGTTCAACACCATAATAGCCCTCAATGTAGCCTGTTATCATCCTTTGTTTTCTCCACAAATCTTACACAATACATCTTTTTTAAGTTTTGGCTGAGAAATACTAAGATCAGATAAATTTATTCGCATTACCGAACTCCTAAATGCATTATCAGCAATAATTTTTAGAGCAATTGAAGCCATAAAAGACCCAATTATGCCTAGCACTGAAGGTGTAATACCAGAGTTTTGGCAGGTATTTTCATTTAAGTTATAGTTTCTTGGGAATAGGCACTCATAACAAGGAGAATCTTCTTTAAAGTTAAAAGCAGCAACAATTCCTAGCATCCCCTCTGCAGCTCCAGATATTAAGGGTTTTTTATGCTCATGACACACATCATTAGAGACATATCTTGTTTGAAAATTATCAGAAGCATCAAAAATCAAATCATGATGTTCAATTAATTCGAATAGATCTTTTTCCTCAAGGAATTTATTTATTGATTTAATATCAATAAATTCATAATCATTCTTAAATTTCTCTTTCAAGACTTCTGCTTTTCTTTTATTGAGATCGCTTGCATTAAAATGGTATTGTCTGTGAAGATTTGATAGCTCTACCTTATCACCATCAGCAATTGAAATATTTCCAAAACCTGTCGAAACTAAATAGGTGAGTAGCGGATGAGCAATGCCACCTCCTCCGATTACAAGACAGTTTGTATCAAAAATCTTTTTTTGTAATTTCTCGGAGAAATTATCTATAAGTAACTGTTTTTGAAAAAAATCTAAATTCATTTTTGTGCCAATATCACTCTATCATTTCCTGATAGATCTTTTATCTTTCTAATTAATTTTAAATCATTTTTATAAATAATTTTCTCCACATGCTCGCTTTGATCAAAGCCATGCTCTAATAGCAGTAATCCATCTTTCTTAAGTAAATTTTTGGCTTGTTGAGAAATAATTTCGAAAGCTTCTAGACCGTGTAATTCAGAAACAAGGGCTAATAATGGCTCATGCTTTAGATCTGCTAGGTGAGAATCATCTTTATCAATATATGGGGGATTAGAAATTATGCAGTCGATAGAATTTTCTTGAAAACATGAAGCCCAGTTTGATTGGATTAAAAAGAAATTTTTTTTCATGTAAGTTAGGTCATTCTTTCTTGCAACTAGAATAGCTTCTTCAGAAATATCTACACCAAATACAATGAAACTCTCATTTAACATTGCTAAAGAAATGCCAATGCATCCTGATCCTGTGCCAAGATCACATAGAATTGAGCCATCAGATAAATTTAAACTTTTTATGGTATCCACAAGAACTTCTGTTTCAGGTCTTGGAATGAGAACTCTTTGGTCTACAAAATATTTTCTTCCGTAAAATTCAGAGTTTCCAATTAAGTAATCCCTCGGGTATCCTTCTTCTAAAGATTTAGCAACATTTTCTATTTTACTGATTTGACTTTGAGTAAATTTAGATGAGTCTTTAAATTTTTCTTTTATGAAGAAATTTATGTCCCTTTTGGTCTCAAAGCTTAATTCAGAAAGATCAATATTTTTTTCAGACTTCATTTATTATCTAATTCAAGCTGAGCAAGCATTTCTAGCTGATTTTCTGCTATTAAGGCATCGCTGATAGATCTTATATCTCCATCCATTACTTGATCAAGATTATGCTGGGTAAGTTTAATTCTATGGTCAGTAACTCTTCCTTGAGGAAAATTATAAGTTCTAATTTTTTCACTTCTATCGCCAGAGCCTACAAGGATCTTCCTTTCAGAAGCTATTTCAGCTTGCTGATTTTCTTCTTCCTGTTTTTTTAACTTTGCGCTTAAGAGGGATAATGCTTTTGTCTTATTTTTGTGCTGTGACCTATCATCTTGACACTCTACAACCAAACCACTTGGAAGATGAGTAATTCTTACAGCTGAGTCAGTTTTATTAACATGCTGACCCCCTGCTCCAGACGCTCTGAAAGTATCTACTCTTATTTCTGATTTATCTATCTCTATATCATCTATTTCTTCTGCCTCAGGAAGAACAGCAACGGTACATGTTGATGTGTGGACTCTACCTTGTGATTCAGTTTCAGGAACTCTTTGAACCCGATGAACTCCCGATTCAAATTTAAGTGTTTTGTAGACTAGCTTTCCTGATATTTTTGCAATTATCTCTTTAAAGCCTCCATGCTCTGCATCTTTCTGGGAAATAATTTCAATAATCCATTTTTCCCTTTCTGCTAATCTAGAGTACATCCTAAATAAGTTACCTGAAAAAATCCCAGCTTCATCCCCTCCTGCTCCGGCTCTAATTTCTAAAAAAGCTGATCGTTCATCATCCTCATCAACTGGTAAAAGCATTAACTTTAGTTCTCCAAGGATTTCATTCATTGAGTTTTCTGTTTCTTCAACCTCTATTTGAGCCAATTCTTTAATTTCATTTTCATCAGACTTTGAAAGACTTATTGCTTGTCTATTTTCATCGAGAACCTTTAGATACTTGGAATAAAGATCAACAATAGGTTGAATATGCGAAAACTCTTTATTTAATGAAATTAAATCATCTTGATTTAAAGTTGAGGATTCCTCAATTAATTGTTTTTCAATTTCCGAAAGGCGTTCTGAAAGTTTTATTAGCTTTGCCTCAATAGAATCTTGCATTATTTATAATTAGAAATTATTGAAATAAGTTTTTGGCCATCGATAAGTTCAATTTTTTTTCTAAGCTTTTCTGATAATTGAATATCGTTTGTGTTTTCAACAAGAGTTAAAAACTCTAAATTTATGTCGTTGTCATTGGGAAGTTCAAATACTCTTTTATCGTCTATAGATTGAAGAAGTTTTAATATCTCAAAAGCAAATTTGTCATCTTCTATCTTTGAATTAATAGTTTTATGTGATTTTAAGGCTTGATATTTGATGATCTCTTTTCCTCTTCCAGCTTCAACCAATCTTTCTTCAAGATTATCTTGAGAAATCTTTTCGATATCATCAATTGAAAACAAGTAAACCAGTTCTAAATCTTCTATTTCTGGCTCAACATTTCTAGGAACAGCCAAATCTATTATCATCATTGGTTTGTTTCCTCTATTTTTAAATGCATTTTCAACTGCTCCTTTACCGATAATTGGTGTAAGACTTGATGCAGAGCAAATAATAATATCAGCATTAATAATTTCTCTATGGACTAGATTTAGAGGCATTGGAATTATAGAAAAATCTTCAGATATCTTTATTTCTTTTATAGTTCTATTTATAGCAGAAATAGACCTCAAGCCTTTGTCAAAGAGGTTTTTAATTATAGATTTTGCTAAATCTCCTCCTCCAATCACAAGGACATCCTTGCTTTCAGGATTCTCAAATATTTCCTTTACGAGGTTGAATGATAAGCCACTAACAGATAATGGATTTATACCTATCTTTGTTTCAGTTCTTACTTTTTTTGTAATTTCAAAAACTTTTTCAACATAAATCATAAGTTCTTTACCAACGATCCTAAAAGCTTTGGCTGAGTTATATGCGTTTTTAAATTGTCCAAATATTTCTTGCTCTCCAACTACTTGAGAATCTATGCCGCAACAAACTCTACACATATGCTCAAATGCTTTTAAACCGTCATAAATATAAAAGTTTTTATCAGGTATATCAGAAATATTAAGAGCCTCTTTAGTTAGCTTTAGGACATCATCTTCTATGCCCTTATCTCCATAGAAATATATTTCAGTCCTATTACATGTAGAAAGGCCAAAAAAACCAGAAATCTTTGTATCTAATTTTGAAATTAGAAAATCATTTAGATAAACGAGATTAGAATCATCAACGATAAATCTTTCTCTATCTGAAACCTTTGAGGTCTTATGGTTTATTCCAACTAGGTGAATTTCTTGCATTATTTAAGTTAAGTATTTAGCTGTAGCTAAAAATTGATTGATTTGAAAGATTTTTTTTCATTTTTGATCAAAACTATGAATGTTATTATACAACTTATCTAGTAAAGAAAAATAATTGAAGCAAAAATGAAGTTTTTATCTCCTGCAAAGTTAAATCTTAACTTGAGAGTTATTTCAAAAAGAATTGATGGTTATCATAATTTAGAAACCACCTTCCAGTTTATAGACCTATTCGATGAGATTACATTCAAGAAAAGTAATGAATCTTTCAATATTAGCTGTGATGGTTTAGAGATAGAGCCTGAAAATAATTTAATTTTTAAATCATTCAACGCAATCAAAGAATATTGTGAAGTAGATGAAGGTGTTCAGATTCATTTAAAAAAGAATATTCCAGTTGGGGCTGGGCTTGGAGGTGGAAGCTCTAATGCAGCAACAACTCTAATTGCATTAAATAAAATTTGGGATCTTGATTTGTCTAGGGAAGAGTTAGCTAAGATTGGGAAGCCTTTAGGGGCAGATATTCCTTTATTTATATATGGTAAAAATGCTATTGCAACAGGAATTGGTGACGTTCTTTTAGATGTTGAATTTAGAAAAAATAAATTCTTACTTATTTCTCCAAATATTGAAGTTTCAACTGGTGAAATGTTCAGAAAACTCAAAATTGATAAATTAAGTCCCAAACATCAAAATTCATTCCTGGATACTCTACTTAGAGAAAATAAAAGCATTGAAGAATTTTATGCTAGCAATATAAATGATTATGATTTGAAGCTATCTGGAACTGGTTCAACGCTCTTTATAGAGTATGACAAAAAAGATGATTTAAAAAAAATATTACAAAAAATTCCAAAAAATTGGAGATTCTTTTTCTGTGAAGGATTACAATACTCACCATTGACAGGAGTTTAAAGAGATGGGGTGTGGCCAAGCGGTAAGGCAACGGGTTTTGATCCCGTCATGCGTAGGTTCGAATCCTACCACCCCAGCCAAATAAATATGAGTAATGGAACAATAGATATCTTTTCGGGGTCATCTTGTATTGATCTATCAGATGAAGTCGCAAAACTTTTAAATAATGAGCTTTCTTCTATTGAATTGGGAACCTTTTCAGATGGTGAAATCCAAGTAGAAATTAATGAGAATGTTAGAGGTCACGATACCTTTATAATTCAATCCACCTGCTTTCCAGCTGATAAACATCTCATGGAACTAATGTTACTAGCTGATGCCCTAAAGAGGTCTTCTGCTTCTAAGATCACTGCGGTTGTTCCATATTATGGCTATGCTAGACAAGACCGAAGAGTAAGATCTTCAAGAGTCCCAATTAGTGCAAAAGTTGTATCTGATATGTTTAGTTCTGTTGGTATTAATAGAGTTCTAACTCTAGATCTCCATTCTGAAACAATCCAAGGTTTTTTTGATATGCCTGCTGATAATGTTTATGCAACAAAACTAATGGTTGAAGATATATCTAAACATTATTCTAAAGATAATTTAGTTATTGTCTCGCCAGATGTAGGCGGGGTCGTCAGATCAAGAGCGTTAGCAAAATATCTAGATGGTCTTGATCTTGCAATTATAGATAAGCGAAGAGATGTGGCTAATGAGTCAGAAGTAATGAACATAATTGGTGATGTTGCTGGAAAAGAATGTATTGTTCCTGATGACATCATCGATACAGCAGGAACATTATGCAATGCAGCCAAGGCTTTAAAAGATGCTGGGGCAAGTAAAGTAAGTGCATATATAACTCATCCTGTTTTGTCAGGTCCAGCTATTGAAAGAATAAGTAATTCTGAGATTGATGAACTTGTTGTAACTAATTCGATTCCTCTTACCCAAGATGGTCAAAAATGCAGTAAAATACGCGTCATATCGATCGCACCAATAATAGCAGAGTGTATTAAGAGGCTTTCTAATGAGGAATCCTTGAGTGCGGTTTTTTTATAAGAGGTTTTTATGTCAGAACAAATAATGATAAATGCAGTTTCTAGGTCTGAGCTTGGCTCCAATAGAGCCAGAAATATTAGAAGTGATAATATGGTTCCAGCTGTAATTTATGGAAATGAGAAAGAGCTGATAAATGTAAACATCCCTCTAAATGAGCTCACAAAGGCATCACAGAATGATCTATTTTTTACTCAAGTTCTAATCATTAAAGTGGGTGACAATGATGAAAAGGTTGTACTTAAGGAACTTCAAAGGGAGCCTATGAAAGGCAAGTTGCTTCATGCTGATTTTATGAGAGTTTCGAGGAAAACTATGCTTAAAGTTACAATTCCCTTTAACTTTTTAAATGAAGATGATTGTGTAGGAGTTAAAACAGAGGGTGGAGTTGTTACAAAAACAATGAGGGATATCGAAATCCTTTGTTCTGCAGAAAATATTCCTGAAATTATTGAAGTTGATATTGCCGAACTTAATTTAGGAGACTCTATTAGACTTACTGACCTGTCTCTTCCAGAGGGTTCAGAAATTCCAGGACTTACAGAAGAAACTGATCAAATGATAGTTTCTGTGAATGCTCCAAAAGCTGTGGTTGAAGAAGAACCTCTTGAAGATGAAGTTCTTGAAGGAGATGAAGATGGTGATGAGGTCACTGATGGAGCTTCTGACGAAGGCTCTGAAGAATCAGAAGAAAAAGAAGAAGCTACAGAATAACTATCCTGTGCAAAAGGTATTTATTCTTGGTATCGGAAATCCAGAAGAAAAATATAACAATACCAGGCATAACATTGGCAAAGATTGGGTTGAAAAAATTGCCAATGATCACGAACTAACTTTCGTAAAAAAATCCAAATTAAAGTGTAGTATTTGTGAGGTAGAGCCCCATGTTTATTTGGTGGTTCCAGATGTGTATGTAAATGAAAGTGGCAAAGTTGCTTCATTGCTCAAAAGATATCTAAATGCTAAACCTGAGCACATTTTAGTATTGCATGATGATATTGATACACAGATTGGTGATGCAAAATTTAAATCTGGTGGTGGAGATGGTGGTCACAACGGATTAAAAGATTTATCTAATATTATTGGAAAAGATTTCAAAAGATTAAAAATTGGTGTTAGCCATCCCGGTAGAAAAAATGAAGTTACAAATTGGGTTTTAGGAAAGTTTAAACCAGCAGAGATTCAACTTCTTGAAGAGTTATATAAAAAAGTTATGGTTCACAAAGATAAAATATTTAGCCTTGAAATAGAAAATCTTCAAAACTTGGTAAATTAACATGGGCTTTAGATGTGGAATCATTGGTTTACCAAATGTAGGTAAATCAACATTATTTAATGCCATAACTCAATCATCTATACCTGCTGAAAATTTTCCTTTTTGCACAATTGAACCAAATGTCGGAGTTGTTGAAGTTCCTGACACGAGACTTAATGAATTACAAGAAATAGTAATAGCTAAAAAAGTTATACCTACAACTTTAAACTTAGTTGATATTGCTGGATTGGTTAAAGGGGCCTCTAAAGGTGAAGGTTTAGGAAATAGCTTTCTATCAAATATAAGAGAAATGAATGCCTTAGCTCACGTTGTAAGATGTTTTGACGATAATAATATTACTCATGTAGATGGTGAAATTAATTCAACCAGAGATGCGGAGGTAATAAATCTCGAGCTTATTTTTGCCGATCTAGAAACCTTGAATAAAAGAAAAGAAAAGATTGAAAAGAAATTAAGGTCTGGAGATAAGGATTTAGCTAATGAATTTAACTTAATTGAGAATTGTATAAAAACTCTTGAGTCTGGAGATTTTATTGATATATCTAGCTTCTCCAATAAAGAGGATCTAAAAATAATTCAGTCTTTTCAATTATTAACAGCTAAACCAATCTTCTTCATTGCAAATGTTTCTGATACTAAATCATCTAAAGAGAATCTTGATAATCTTAGGGAATATGCAAAAAAAATGAATCAAGAAGTTATTGAAGTCCAAATTAAATTAGAAGAAGAAATAGCTAACCTTGATGAGCATGATAAAAAAGATTTTCTAGAATTAGAAGGTATAGAAGAACCAGCCCTTAACAAAATTATTAAAAAAGGGTATGAAATACTTGGTTTGGATACTTTTTTTACTGCTGGCCCAAACGAACTGAGAGCCTGGACATTAAAAAGAGGTTCTCTTGCTCCTCAAGCAGCTGGAAGAATTCATACGGACTTTGAGAGAGGTTTCATTAAAGCAGAAATTATTAGCTTTGAAGACTATATATCTTTTGGTGGCGAGGCAGGCTCAAAAGAAAATGGTAAGTTAAGATTGGAAGGGAAAGATTACATATTTAAAGATGGTGACATAGCCCACTTTAAATTTAATGTTTGACTTTTATTGAGAGTAAATTATTATTTCGGGTCAATGGCTATGTAGCTCAGATGGTTAGAGCACAGCACTCATAACGCTGGGGTCGGTGGTTCAATTCCACCCATAGCCACCAATTTCTACTTCTTGTTTATTAAAAAAATTATTATCAAGGATACAAGAGCAACAACTCCGCTATCCCCAATAGTATCTAATATGGTAACAAGGTTTGAATATACTGCTCCAACAAATGGGGCATCAGGACCAAAAAGAACTCCTAGCAATAGAGCAACTGCGACTACAACTAGAAGAACGTCTGTGACCTGTTTGAGGTAACTTTTGATTTTGTTTAATGAGTAGTAAAAATCTAGCTTCATTCTTAAGATTTTAAGTCAAAGGGAGAAATTAATCTCCCTTTGAAACAATAAATGATTACTTAAGCAATCCTATTAGGATAGCAGCAACAAGTAATCCAACGAGTCCAGCATCGCCAAGTGAAGAAACAACACCTAGAAGATTTGAAAGAACATCGCCGAAGAACCAAGTATCACCAAAAACGATACCAGCTACAACACCTAACCCGATAACAGCAACAAGGATCTTTGTAAGACTTGATACTATATCACCAATCATTTTCATTGCATTATCCATAATTTCCCCCCTATAAAGGAATGGTTAACACGCATATGAAACCAAAATTGATGATGGTTTTCAAATTACCTCAAAAGGATATTTAACGTAATTTGACTTTTAGAACTTTATTTACTAAGGGCTTTAATTGAAAGTTTCATTTTTCCCCTATCAAAACCAATAAGCTTAACTGTAACCTTCTGTCCTTCTTCTAAAACTGCTGAAACATCCTCAGTTCTCTCTTCCGAAATCTCTGAAATATGAAGCAATCCATCCTTCCCAGGTAAAATATTTACGAATGCTCCAAAGTCCACTATCTTGACAACTGTTCCTTCATAAACTTTGTCTAATTCAGGCTCTTCAATAATCTTATCGATAATATCAAGTGCTGCCTGCATCTTAGCCTGGTTATCACCAAAGACTGATATTTCTCCAGTATCGTTTATATCCACAACGGCTCCAGACTCTTCTTGGATAGACTTAATGACTGCTCCACCCTTTCCAATAATTTCTTTTATCTTATCTTTATTGACCATAAATTTTTGCATTGATGGAGCATCTGAAGCTAATTCCTTAGGCTTAGAAAGAACTTCATTCATCTTTTCAAGAATATGCATTCTTGCATCTTTTGCACTGGTAAGCGCTTCATCCATTATTTTTTCATTAATGCCATCAATTTTTATATCCATCTGCAATGCTGTTATTCCTTTTTCTGATCCAGCAACTTTAAAATCCATATCTCCCAAATGATCTTCATCTCCTAAGATATCTGTTAGAACTGCAAATTCATCACCATCTTTAATCAAACCCATTGCTATTCCAGCAACAGGAGCTGTTAGAGGCACTCCGGCATCCATTAAGGAAAGAGAAGTTCCACACACAGTCGCCATTGAGCTTGAACCATTGGATTCTGTAATCTCAGAAACTATTCTCACCGTGTAACCAAAATCATCAAAGTCTGGAAGAACTCCTTTTATAGCTCTTTTTGCTAAATTACCATGCCCAATCTCCCTTCTTTTGGGGCCCATTGGCATACCAATCTCACCTACGCAATAAGCAGGAAAATTATAATGAAGCATAAAATGATCATGTTCTTCGCCATCAAGTGATTCAAGCCTTTGAGCATCTCGAGGAGATGCAAGCGTTGCAGCTACTAATGCCTGAGTTTCACCTCTGGTGAATAAAGCTGAACCATGGGCTCTATTTAGAACATCGGTCTCAACTGTTAATTGCCTTACGGTATTTAAATCTCTTCCATCGATTCTTGGTTTACCTGAAAGAATATTTTTCCTAACTATTTGACTTTCAAGTTTTTTGAAAGCGCTCATTACTTTTCCAGTAGCTAGCTCATCAAGATCTTCATATTTTTCTAGAATTTCAAGACGGACTGAGTTAATAGCTTCGGATCTTTCGGATTTCTTTGCAATTGTGAATGCTTCTTCAATCTTGGATGAAAAATCTGATTCAAGTTCAGCAAAATATCTGGGTGTTTCCTCATCTTTTTCAACTATCCAGTCCTCAACACCCACCAATTCTTTAAACTCTTTTATTTTATCAATAACTATCTGCATAGATTTATGACCAAACAATACAGCGCCTAGCATAAGATCTTCATTAAGTTCGCTTGCCTCAGATTCAACCATAAGAACCGCTTCAGATGTGCCAGCAACTACCATATCTAGGAAAGACTGATCCATTATTTTTTTTGACGGATTAAGAGCATAGCTCCCATCAATAAAACCAACTCTAGCAGCACCAATAGGTCCTTGAAAAGGTACACCGGACAAAGACAATGCTGCAGATGCCCCAATCATAGCTGCAATATCAGAAGAAAATTCTTCATCAGAAGATATGACCGTAGACATAATCTGAACATCATTTTTAAACTCATCAGGAAATAGAGGCCTAATTGGTCTATCGATAAGTCTGGAGGTTAATGTTTCTTTCTCAGTTGGTCTAGCTTCTCTCTTAAAATATCCACCAGGAATTTTTCCTGCTGCATAAAATTTCTCTTGATAAAAAACTGCAAGTGGGAAGAAATCCTTTCCAGGATCAGCTTCTTTTTTTGCAACAACTGTTGTTAGTACTTGAGTTTGGTCCACAGTAACAAGAACAGCAGCAGTTGCTTGTCTAGCTATTCTTCCTGTTTCAAGGGTTATTTCTTTACCCCCATATTCAAATGATAATGATTTAGGTTCTAAATGTTTT
Organism: uncultured SAR86 cluster bacterium; assembly: GCA_902594005.1. GTDB lineage: Bacteria > Pseudomonadota > Gammaproteobacteria > Magnimaribacterales > D2472 > CACNXK01. Next base: position 23,113 of record CACJKN010000003.1, read on the forward strand.
TCCACGTTTTATCCTCTTAAATTAAGGTCTGTAATAATTTTTTTATAACTTTCAGGATTAGTTCTTTTTAAATATGCTAAAAGTTTTCTTCTGAGATTAACCATCCTAATTAGACCTGTTCTTGAGTGATGATCTTTTTTATGTGTCTTGAAATGACTTTGAAGTTTATTAATATTTTCTGTAAGTAAAGCTATCTGAACCTCTGAAGATCCAGTGTCGTTTTCATCCTTCTGGAATTTTTTGACTAAATTAGCCTTTTCGTCTTTTAAAAGCGCCATAATTATTCTCCTAGGACATACATTTTTATTTATTTACACCCGTCAAACCTCGCATGTCTAAAGTTTGAGTGCGTAGCTTAAAGGTATTTAAAGATATTAACAACTAATTTCTTTTATATTTAAAAGGACAAATCCTCCATATTTATCAAATCACTCATTTGGACATCATCTACTTTTTTTGCATCCTTAAGTTCAAATTTACCTTGAGAAAGCCGCACTAGCTCTACTAAATGGCCGCCGCATCCAAGTTTGTCACCCAAGTCTCTAGCAATAGACCTAATATAGGTGCCCTTGGAGCAGGATATTTCAAAGGAAACAAAAGGATTTTCTACAACAATATTTAATATCTTGTAAATTTTTATGTCTCTGGGCTCTTTTTCTATCATTCTTCCTTCTCTAGCATGCTTATAAAGCGGTTTACCTTTATATTTTAAAGCAGAAAAAAATGGGGCTTTTTGCTTTGATTCCCCTACAAAGGTTTTAATCATTTCAATAATTTCCTCTTCACTGACTTGAATCTTTTTCTCCTCAATAACTCTTCCCTCCGAGTCATCAGTTGTGGTTTGGATTCCCAACATAATTTTTGAAAAGTATGACTTATCTAGATTTAGGAATCTTTCTGATAACTTTGTGCCCTTATTAATTCCACATACTAACAAGCCTTCTGCCAAAGGATCAAGCGTGCCAAAATGACCAATTTTTTTTATGTCCAGCCTTCTTTTTATTTTTTGGATAGCTTTATTTGATGAAAGACCCTTGTCTTTATTAATTAAAAAAATACCTGAATTCATTTAATATTCTTTAGGAGATTTTCTATGTTATCTGCTTCCTCAGGCGTTTTATCAAAAATGAATAGAATCTTAGGCACTCGTCTAATTTTCATTGATTTTGAGATCTCGCTCCTAATCATGCCTGAAAATTTTGAAAGAATTTTTTCATTTAATTCAATTTCATCTTGATAGACCGAATAAAAGACTTTAGCAACTGAGATGTCTTGTGTTACAGAAATATGGTTTATGACTATTGATTTAAGTCTTGGATCTCTAACTTTTTGAAGAATTATATTTGAAATTTCTTTTTTAAGATAATCTGCAATTCTTTCAGGTCTTAAGGACATGTTATCTTAAATTGATTGAGATTCTTCTTTCCTATCAAATACCTCAATCTTATCTCCCTCTCGAATATCTTTATAATTTTTGATACCCATTCCGCATTCTGTTCCATTCTTGACTTCATTAACGTCATCTTTAAATCTTCTTAAAGAATCCAGCTCACCCTGGAAAATTACTATATCATCTCTAAGAACTCTTACCGGCTTATTCCTAAGAACAGTCCCCTCTACAACAATACAACCCGCAACTTGACCAAATTTTGGTGAATTGAATACTTCAAGAACGTCAGCTGTTCCAACTATCTCTTCTCTAATAATTGGGTCAAGTAATCCGCTTAATTTTGCTTTCGCATCATCAATTAATTCATAAATAATGCTGTAGTAAGTTAAGTCAATTCCTTCTTTTTCAATTATCTTTTTTGCTGCATTGTCAGCACGAACATTGAAACCAACAATGCTTGAGTTAGTAGTAATTGCTAAATTTGCATCAGATTCTGTAATACCACCAACTCCAGAGGCAACAATTTTAATTGAAACCTCATCATTTCCTATTTTAGAAAGAGAAGCATTTATAGCTTCTGCAGTTCCTGCAACATCAGTTTTAATTATTAGGTTTAGAAACTTCATCGAAGCTTGGCCCATTGATTCAAATATATCTCCCATGCTGTCATCTTTTTGTTTAATTTGTTTCTTTTCTTTTTGCTTACTATCTCTAAAATCTATAACTTCTCTTGCAGCTTTTTCATTTTTAACAACTTGGAAAGAGCTTCCCGCATTCGGAGCAGCATCAAGACCAAGAACTTCAACAGCCGATGATGGTCCAGCTTGCTTAATCTTTTCTCCAGACGAATTAGAAATTGCCTTTACCTTACCCATAGACATATCACTGATCACTACATCGCCAACCTTCAAACAACCATTCTGAACTAAGAATGTTGAGACAGCTCCTTTAAATTTATCTAATTCAGACTCAATTACTACTCCCTGAGCATCTCCTTCGTGAAAAGCTTTAAGCTCAAGAATTTCAGCTTCAAGAGAAATTGCTTCAAGAAGCTTATCGACTCCATCACCATTTAAAGCTGAAACAGGAATCATTTGCACATTGCCACCCCAATCTTCTGGCACCAAATCTTTTGCTCCTAAATCTCCTTTTACCTTCTCAGCATCAGCACCCTGAAGATCCATTTTATTAATAGCAACTATTATTGAAACTTCAGCAGCTTTTGCATGATTTATAGCTTCTTCAGTTTGGGGCATGATGCTATCATTTGCAGCAACTACCAAAACAACAATATCAGTTGTATTTGCTCCTCTTGCCCTCATTGAAGAAAAAGCAGCATGTCCCGGCGTATCTATAAAAGTTATACTGCTGTCATTTGATTTTACTTCATAGGCGCCAATGTGCTGCGTTATACCTCCAGCTTCCGAGTCAACTACTTTAGCCTTCCTAATAAAATCTAAAAGTGTTGTTTTCCCATGGTCTACATGACCCATTACAGTCACAACAGGAGATCTTTTTTTCTCATTACCATCATATGTAATTCGATTTAATAATTCTTCTTCAACATCATCTGAAGCTTTTGCAATGCTATTATGACCAATTTCTTCTACAGCCAATATTGCTGTTTCTTGATCTAAAATATCATTAATAGTTGCAGAAACTCCTAAACCCATTAAAGTTTTTACAAGCTCTCCGCCTTTAATTGCCATCAATTTTGCTAATTCTCCAACTTGAATAGATTCCGGTATCTCAATATCTTTTTTGATAAATTCTTGAGGCTTTTCAAACTTATGCCTTGAATCATCGATATTCATTCCATCGCTTTCTGCATACTTCTCTGCTGCTTTAGAAAGCTCTTCTTTGACATCCTTAGGTTTATAAGTAGCTTTGATATTTTCTTTGTTTTTCTGATCTGCTTTGAATCTTGCTTCTCTTTTGGAGGCAGCTTCTTTGAGCTGTTCTTGTCTTTTTTCTTGTTCAGCTTTCAAGGCTTCTGAGGCAGCTTGTCTTTTCGCCTCAATATTGTCCGAATAGCTCTTAATTTCATTTGAACCAGCTACACCTTTTCCACCTTTCGATTTAACTTTAATACCAACTCCAGATGATGAGGATATTGATGATGAGGTTTGTTTTTGTTTCTGCTTTAAAGATCTTAGAAGAATTTGTTTGTGAGCTGTAGTTACTTCGTCTGTTGCATTGTTGTGAGACAATCCAGCAGATGACATTCTTTTAAGTAATGCCTCCTCAGAAATCTTAAGAGTTTTTGCAAAATCTTTAACAGTTGTTTTTGCCATCTTTTACTTAAACCAATGCTCCCTTGCTTTCATAATCATTTCTGAAGCAATTTCCTCAGTAATATCAATTATTTCCATTAATTCGTCTGTAGCAAGTTCAGCTAAATCATCCTTGTTTTTGATGCCAGATTTGCTCAATGCATTGACTTGTTCCTCACTTAGCTCTAAGTCAGTTAATGACTCTTGATCTTGCTCATCCTTCTCAACTTCGCTCATTGCCTCTAGGAGAGCTGCATCTTCAGCAGCACTCTTTACTCTTTGTATTTCTTCTTCCTCTTCAAAGATACTTAAAAGTTTTTTCTTGGAAGCATATGCAATATCATCAAAACTTTTTAATCCAAGATCAATAATCGATTCTGCTAATTCTTCACTTATTTCAAGACTAGCTACAAGCTTTCCAAGGAATTCAGTCTCATCAACTTTCTCTTTAGCCTCCGCTTCTTCGCTACTTATAATATTTAAGTCCCAACCCGAAAGTTTTGAAGCTAATCTTATATTTTGACCTCTTGATCCAATTGCCAGTGCAAGATTTTCTTGGTTAACAGCAATCTCCATAGATTTTGATGTTTCATCTAAAACTATTGATTCAATCTTAGCTGGTGCTAAAGAATTAATTACTAATTGAGCAGGATTATCATCAAAAATTACAATATCTATTCTTTCATTTCCAAGCTCTCCAGAGACTGCCTGAACTCTTGATCCTCTCATTCCAACACAAGCACCTACAGGATCAATTCTTCCATCATTAGTTTTAACGGCTATTTTTGATCTAGATCCTGGATCTCTGGCTACTCCTCGAATTTCTATTACATCTTCATTCACTTCGGGCACTTCTATCCTAAAAAGCTCCGTAACCATTTCTGAGCAAATCCTACTTAACATTAATTGAAGGCCTCTACCTTCAATCTCTTTAATTTGCAAAACAGCCCTAACCCTGTCATTAATTTTAAAGATTTCTCCAGGTAAAATCTGATCTCTAGGAAGAATAGCTTCAGCATCCTGACCTAAGTCTATAATGATGTTATCTCTTGTAACCCTTTTAACAAATCCAGATACTAAACAATTGTCACTTGCTTTAAATTTTGAGACGATGAGTTCTTTTTCAGCCTCTCTAACTTTTTGAAGCATGACCTGTCTGGCTGCTTGAGTTTCAATCCTACCAAACTCAACATTATCGACCTGCACAAAATAAAGTTCTCCAATCTCCATGGAAGATTCAGAGGGCGATATATGAGACTCCCTATGAAACTCTTCATCATTTTCATCAAGTACTTCCCATTGTCTTTTTGTTACAAATTCTCCAGATCCTCTATCTACTTCAACAACTAATTGAGCATCCTCATGAAAATGTCTTTGTGAAGCAGATGCAATTGCTAACTCCATAGCAACAAAAATTACATCTTTCTCAAGACCCTTCTCTGAGGAGACAGAATCTACAACAGCTAAAATTTCTTTACCTTCCATTTTTTTCCCTCAAAATTTCTTTGTAATTCGGCATTAATTTGCACATATCTATTATTCCAAAGTCGATAGTTAGTTCTTCTTTTCCTAAATTTAGTTCAAGAGAATTATCTTCAACTGACTTTAAAATGGCTTTAAATGTTTTTTTATCATTAATCTTATCTTTCAACTTTATTTTTAAAGTTTTTCCAACAAAATCATTCAATTGATAACTATAAAAGAATTTTCTATCTAGGCCTGGCGTTGAAACTTCTAGGATATAATCATCTATAAAATCTGAATCAACTGAAAGTTCAAGATTTAAATCTCTAGAAATGTTTTCACAATCATCAATAGTGGCACCATTTATAGCATCTATAAAAACTCTTAAAGTGGGGATATTCTTTCCTTGTGAAATTTCTAAACCCCAAAAATCACAGCCATGATCTTTTATAATAGGATCAATAATTTCTTTTATTTTTTCTTTTTCCATATTCCATATACAAAAACAGGGCATATGCCCCATCAAAAATTCTAATTTTTGACTGGTAGCGGGGGCTGGATTTGAACCAACGACCTTCGGGTTATGAGCCCGACGAGCTACCAGACTGCTCCACCCCGCAACGCAGCGAAAGTGAAGTTTATAGAAATGATAGCCAGTTGGTCAAGGCATATCAAATTTTTTTTATTTAAATATTTTGAGTTATGATATGTTTTTTTTAAAGCCGAAGTGGTGGAATTGGTAGACACGCTATCTTGAGGGGGTAGTGAGCGTATGCTTGTGCGGGTTCAAGTCCCGCCTTCGGCACCAACTCTATTCAGTAGGTAATGAGTCTAATTCGTCAACTTCTTCTAGAATTATTTCCTCTTCAGGGAAACTTAAGCTATCTTGCGTATTAAGATTCTTTAGGAGTACGGCCTGAGTCATAGCTAATATTAAGAAAAGTGTACCGACAATCCATGTCAGCCTTCCAAGTAGATTTGATGGTCCAAGAGCACCAAACATTGAATTAGAGGAGCCTCCACCAAATGCCGAACCTAGATCGGAGCCTTTACCTTGTTGAAGTATTACAAGAATTACAAGCAAAACTGCCAGAATAATACACAGAATTTGTACAAATAAAATCATCTTTTAAAAAGTCTCCAAAAAATCATTATAAATATCTAAAAAATCTTTTCCATTTAAGGAGGCTCCACCTATTAAAGCCCCATCAATATTTGTTTGTTGAAAAAAACTTTTAGCATTTTCACAATTTACACTGCCGCCATAAATAACACTAATAGCTTCAATTTCAGCGATGGATTGTACTATATCTTTAATGTGTTGGTGAATATTATTCACCTCCTCTACAGTGGGTGTCTTTCCTGAACCAATAGCCCAAACTGGCTCATAAGCTATTACAACAGTCTTTTTGGTAGATATTGATGTAAATATTTCTTTTAGCTGCATCTCCAGTACATCAAGAGTTTTACCTGCGTTATAGTCTTCAAGAGATTCACCAATACAAACAACTGGCACAATTTTCTTCTCGAGACATATTCTTAGCTTTTCTGAAACAATGCTATTTGTTTCATTATAAAACTCTCTTCTTTCTGAATGACCTAAAATTGAAAATGTACATCCTTTGTCAATTATCATATCCGCACTTATATCTCCCGTTTTAGTGCCATCATTAAATCTAGAGATATCTTGTGCGCCAAGAAACCCAAATTTAAAAAGGTTTTTGAGCTCAGTTAAGTGAGAAATTGGAGGGGCGATTCCCATAAACCTAAAGTAGGAAGATTTGTTATCAAGATCTATTTGATCACTATTAGACATCATCTCGCTTTGAATCCAGCCCGAAATGCCTTCAGAGGGTATATTCATTTTCCAATTTGCAATAACTAGAGGATGTGACATTTTATTAAGGATATATTAAGGAGTTTTAGACTCAAATAGCTTAATGAGATCGTTTGTATATTTTTTGGCTGTTTTTTTGTTTTCAGATTCAATCATTATTCTAATCTTATTTTCAGTACCTGATGGCCTTACAAGAATTCTATTTATTGTTAAATCTGACTTGATATCATTTATAGCTGTTTTTACTTCGGCATCACTCACAATATCTTTGTTTATAACGCTTATGGATTCATTTATTTGAGGAATCTTGTTGTAACAAGAAAGAACGTCTTTTGGGTCTTTCTCAAGCATAACTAGTGAACTAATTGTTTTTAACGCTGCTATAGTTCCATCACCTGTACTAACAAGGTCTCTGCAGATAATATGTCCGGAAGGCTCTCCCCCAAGAAGCCAACCCTCTTTTGATAATAAATCTGAAACATATTTATCGCCAACATCAGCCCTTTTGAAGTCATATCCTAATTCCTTGAGTCCATCTTCTAATCCAACATTAGACATTTGAGTTCCAACTATGCCTGACCATGGTCCTAATCTATTTGGATTGGAAAAACCTAATATGTAAAGAATGTCATCTCCATCTAGAATATTTGATTCTCTATCTATAATGGTTACTCTATCAGCATCACCATCTAGTGACACTCCAAAGTCAGCTCTATGTTCTTTGACAAGTTTTTGAACAAGCTCAGGATTTGTCGAACCACAATCTTGATTGATATTGAATCCATCCGGTTGATCACCAACAACTATTGTCTCAGCTCCCAACTCACGAAAAACATCTGGAGAAACTTTATAAGATGCTCCATTTGCACAATCAAGGACAATTCTTAAGTCAGTAAAACTAATCTCATCAGGAACCGTTGATTTACAAAATTCAACATATCTTGGTCCAGATTCATCAAATCTTTTAGCTTTTCCAATTTCTACTGATGGCAATGAAGTAATTTTCTCATTTAAAATATTTTCAATCATCATCTCAATTTTTCTATCGATTTTTACGCCACTATTGTCAAAAATCTTAATTCCATTATCTTGATAATCATTATGAGACGCGCTTATGACAACGCCGCACTGATTTCTAAAAGATTTAGTTAAATAGGCAACGCCTGGTGTTGGTAATGGGCCTAGAAGCCTCACATTCATCCCTACAGATAAGAATCCTGCTTGAAGTGCAGCTTCAAGCATATAACCTGACACTCTGGTGTCTTTTCCAATTAAAACTGTATCCCAGCCAAGTTCTTTAAAAACAATGCCAGCTGCATGACCAATGCGAAGGCATGCTTCAGGAGTCACTTTAGTTTCGACAGGCCCCCTGATTCCGTCGGTACCAAATTTAAGATTCATAGATCTATTATAACTCTTCTGCTGGTCCTTTTATTGAAGATTCTTTTGTGCTCTTCTTAGGAGGCTCATCGTCATTATTCCAATCACTCGGCTCCCTTGGCTCTGCACCACTCATGATGTCATCAATTTGATGTTGGTCGATTGTCTCATATTTCAAAAGTGCCTCAGCCATTGTGTGAAGTTTATCCATATTATCTTTCAAAATAGTTTCAGCCCTCTCGTAGCAAGAATTAATTATGTCTTTTATTTCACTATCAATGAGTTTCGAGGTCTCATCACTATAAGTTTTTGATGATTGAGATGCAGATCTACCCAAAAATGGACTTGAATCATCTTCTCCAAACTTAAGAGGCCCAACCTTGTCAGAAAGTCCCCATTTAGTAACCATGTTAGTGGCAATTCCTGTAGCAACTTCTATATCGTTTGAAGCTCCTGTAGTTATATTTCTCTCCCCATTTATGAGCTGTTCAGCTATTCTGCCGCCATAAAGCGTACATATTCTGCTCAAAAGATACTCTTTACTTTGCATATATTTATCATCTTCAGGAAGGAACATGGTAACTCCCAGAGCTCTTCCACGAGGAATAATAGTTACTTTATAAACTGGATCATGTTCAGGAACAATCCTTCCAACAATAGCGTGTCCTGCTTCGTGATATGCAGTTAAACGTTTTTGCTCTTCCGTTAGAATCATTGATTTCCTTTCGGGTCCCATCATGATTTTATCTTTTGCAAGATCTAAGTGAGACTGCTCGACTTTTTTATCGCCATATCTTGCTGCAAATAAAGCTGCTTCGTTAATTAGGTTTGCTAAATCAGCACCAGAAAATCCCGGGGTTCCTCTAGCAATTGCTCTAAGGTCAACATTTTTATCAAGAGGAACTTTTCGAACATGAACCTTTAAGATTTGTTCTCTTCCTCTAATATCAGGCATATCAACAACAACTTGTCTATCAAATCTTCCAGGTCGCAATAGTGCTGGATCTAGAACATCTGGTCTATTTGTTGCTGCAACAATGATAATTCCATCATTAGCCTCAAAACCATCCATTTCTACAAGAAGCTGATTTAAGGTCTGCTCTCTCTCATCATGCCCTCCACCAAGACCTGCTCCTCTATGCCTTCCAACGGCATCTATTTCATCAATGAATACAATACATGGAGAATTCTTTTTTGCTTGGTCAAACATATCCCTTACTCTTGAGGCGCCAACACCAACAAACATTTCAACAAAATCAGAACCGGAAATACTAAAGAAAGGAACTCTAGCCTCACCTGCAGTAGCTCTGGCAAGAAGAGTCTTACCAGTGCCTGGAGGACCCACCATCAAAACACCTCTTGGTATCTTTCCACCAACTTTTTGGAATCTTGTTGGGTCTTTTAAATAATCTACTAGCTCCTGAACATCTTGTTTTGCTTCCTCACACCCAGCAACATCTTTAAATGTAGTCTTAACCTTTCCGCCTTCCATTAACTTAGCTTTACTTTTTCCAAAAGACATTGGTCCACCTCTTCCGGACATGCTTCCTTGCATTTGTCTCATGAAAAAGAAAAATATCGCAAGCAACAGTATTATCGGAAAAGCACCAACTAATAATTGTGACCACACCGATGGCTGTTCAACTTCTTCATATGAAGTGATTACGCCATTTTCCTGAAGCGCTGCATCTAAAACAGGATCAGACTTATAAATAGGATGATTAGTTTTGAATTTGGAACCATCTAATCTCTGACCAAAAATTGTCATTTGGTCACCTTTATAAGTTACCTCAGATACTCTGTCAGACAGAACTTCCTGTTTAAATTGACTATAAGAGATAGTTTCTCTAGGAGCTGAAGGTTCAACATTATTAAATACTAAAAAAATAATAGAACCTAAAACCAGCCAAACAAAAATATTTTTTAAAAAATCATTCATAATTACTTAATACCGTATAAATATATCTCTTTTGACTGCTTCTTGGAAGCAGCGGGTTTAGCAGTTTGGACTATTTTTAAATCTTTTTCCATTTCTTTCCTAAATTTCTTCAGATTTGAGTTTTGAAAGGTTTTAACAATAAATACACCGTTTCTATCTAAAAAATTAGTTGCTCCCTCTAAAGTAAGCAAATTAAGCTCAAGTATATTTTCTTCATCAATACTGCTTATACCTGTTAAATTTGGGGCTAAATCAGAAATCACAAGACTAAATTTATTTTTTAAACCGCTTAATAGATCTATTTTTTCAATATTTCGTAAATCCTCTTGTATGAACTTCACTCCTTTAATTTTTTTCATTTCAAGAATATCAATGGCAAATATTTCTGCGCTTGGATATTTATTTGCTAAATAATGAGACCATCCACCTGGAGCAGCTCCAATATCAAGAATTAGATTTGGATTTTTAATTTGTTTTATTTTTTCAGTTATTTGAATTAACTTGAATACAGCTCTTGATCTGTATCCTAAAGATTTTGCTTTTTGGGCCCAATTATCAGCATGCATGAATTAAATATGCTCTACTTCCTCTATCTCAAAATTGAGCTTTCCAGATGGTGTTTCAATGCTGACTTCATCACCGATAGACTTACCTATTAAGCCCTTTCCAATAGGCGTCTCAATTGAGATCATGCCATTAGCCGGATCTGATTCAAGATTTCCTACAATTCGATAAGAGATTGTCTCATCAGTGTCTAAGTTATAGAGCTTAATAGTTGCTCCGAAAACAACTTTTCCAGTCTTAGGAAGTTCTTTAACATCAATTACCTGTGCATTCGACAATGCATGCTCAAGCTCATTGATTTTAGCCTCAGTTAATCCCTGTTGCTCTTTAGCAGCATGATATTCAGCATTTTCTTTTAAATCTCCATGCGCCCTGGCCTCTGCAATAGCTTCTGAAATTTGAGGCCTATCAACAAACTTTAACTTTGTTAGTCTCTCTTTTAGAAGTATTTCTCCCTCTTTTGTTAGTGGTACCTTAGACATAGCTTAATTATATCAACATGTGGTGATTAGTTAATTTCTTGTAATGAGCTGAACTCCCAGTCCTCTTCTTTATTTTCTAATGCTTTAACCAAGGCATCTGCACCGAACATGGTTGTTATGCAAAAAATCTTTTTTCTTAGAGCTGTCTGCCTTATTGATGCAGAATCTTTTATAGACTGTCTTCCTTCAGTTGTATTAATAACAAGACAAACTTGATCATTAACAAGCTCATCGACTATATGCGGTCTTCCTTCAGCAACCTTGTTAATTTCCTTAGCATCAAAACCTAATTTTTTAATATATTTCGCAGTTCCTTTAGTTGCAACAATTTCAAAACCAAAACTTATTATTTTCTCTACTATAGAATCTAAATATTTTTTGTCGTCTTGTTTTACGCTTATAAAAATCTTTCCTTTTCTTCTGAGAACTTTATTAGCAGCTTTTTGAGCCTTTCCATATGCTTCACCAAAATTTCTTCCAATGCCCATAACCTCTCCAGTAGATTTCATCTCAGGCCCTAGAATTGGATCTACATTAGGAAACTTATCAAAAGGAAGCACAGCTTCTTTCACAAAAAACATATTTTCAGGTAGCTTATTTGAAAATCCTAGTTCTTTTAAGCTCTTTCCAATCATTGTTTTTGCAGCAACTTTCACTAAAGAATTACCAATACATTTTGAAATAAAAGGAACAGTTCTTGATGCTCTAGGATTTACTTCAAGAATAAAAACTTCATTATCTTTAATGGCAAATTGGACATTCATCAAACCAATAACATTCAGCTCCTCTGCTAACTTTTTAGATTGAAGTTCAAGCTTTTTAATTATTTCCTCGCTCAGAGAATAAGGTGGCAGAGAGCAAGCTGAATCACCTGAATGAATTCCAGCTTGTTCAATGTGTTGAAGTATTCCACCAATTACGATCTCCCTGCCATCTGAAACAACATCTACATCAACCTCAATTGCATTATCAAGATAATGGTCTAAAAGTATTGGTCGTTCATTAGAGGCTTGCACTGCATCGGAAATATATATGCCTAGCTCATCTTTATTATTTACAAGCTCCATAGCCCTTCCGCCTAAAACATATGAAGGTCTTACAACAATCGGGAAGCCAATTTCATCTGATTTGTTAAGAGCTTCTTTTAAGCTCGACACAGTTGCATTCTTTGGTTGAAGAAGATCAAGCTTACTAATAATCTCTTGGAACCTTTTTCTATCTTCTGACCTGTCAATTGCATCTGGCTCTGTTCCAAGGATATTTACACCATAGTTCTCAAGATCATTTGAAAGTTTTAAAGGGGTTTGGCCACCAAATTGAATGATGACTCCATCAGGTTTTTCTAAGTCAATAATATCTAAAATCTTTTCAGAGGTTATTGGCTCAAAGTAAAGTCTATTTGAAACATCATAATCTGTTGAGACAGTTTCAGGATTACAATTAACCATAATTGATTCAAAACCTTCCTCCTGCATCGCTAGAGATGCATGTACACAACAATAATCAAACTCAATGCCTTGACCTATCCTGTTTGGGCCACTTCCGAGCACTAAGATTTTCTTTTTCGAGGTTGGCTCACTCTCACAAATACCTGCATAAGTTGAGTACATATAACATGTTGAAGTTTTAAACTCTGCAGCGCATGTATCAACCCGCTTATAAGAAGGCAATATATTGTGCGACTTCCTCTTTGATCTTACTTCTTCATAACTTTCGTCAAGCAAATTTGCGATTCTTTGATCACTAAACCCTTTAGTCTTTAGTCTTATGAAATTCTCCTTTGATAAGTTTTCAAGCTTAGAGCCTTCAATTGCATTTTCTTCAGAAATTAAATCTTCAATTTGTCTCAAAAACCAAGGATCTATGGATGTTAGATCAAAAATCTTTTCAAGAGACCATCCACACCTGAATGCATCTGCAATATAAAAAAGCCTTTCAGGTCCTGGAAAAGTTAATTCAAATCCAAGCTTTTCATTAATTAACTCGCTATCATCAAGAATTTTTTCAAGCCCACATTTGTCATCTTCCATACTACATATAGCTTTTTGAAGAGACTCTTGGAAATTTGAGCCAATTGACATAACTTCACCAACGGATTTCATCTGTGTAGAAAGTCTTGGTTCAGCTTGTGGAAACTTCTCGAAAGCAAACTTTGGTATTTTTGTCACAATATAATCAATTGAAGGCTCAAATGATGCAGGAGTTAATCCTGAGGTTATGTCGTTTTTAAGCTCATCAAGGGTATATCCAATAGACAAAAGGGCTGCAACTTTTGCAATAGGGAATCCTGTAGCTTTTGAAGCTAAAGCGGACGATCTGCTTACTCTAGGGTTCATTTCTATGACAACCATTCGACCATCAACTGGATTTATAGCAAATTGAACATTTGAACCACCAGTTTCCACGCCTATTTCTCTTAAAATTTTAAAAGAGGCATTACGCATTATTTGAAATTCCTTATCTGTTAAAGTTTGTGCAGGTGCTATCGTTATTGAGTCTCCAGTATGAACACCCATTGGATCAAAGTTCTCAATAGAGCAGATAATAATGCAGTTATCATTTTTATCTCTAACAACCTCCATTTCGTATTCTTTCCAACCTAGAAGAGACTCATCAATTAATAGTTCATTTGTTGGAGATAAATCTAATCCTTTCTCACAGATTGTTTTAAATTCTTCTATGTTGTATGCAACTCCACCTCCGGATCCACCAAGAGTAAACGAAGGTCTTATAATGCATGGAAATCCGATCTCTTTCTGAACTTCTAATGCATCTTCCATAGAATGCGCAATTCCTGATTGAGGCGTTTCTAAATCTATTTTCTTCATAGTTTGATCAAAAAGCTGTCTATCTTCAGCTTTGTCAATTGCCTCTCTTGAGGCACCTATTAATTCAACATTATATTTTTTTAAGATTCCTTCCCTAGCCAACGAAAGAGCAGTATTTAAACCTGTCTGTCCTCCCATGGTTGGGAGAAGTGCGTCTGGTCTTTCCTTTTCTATTATCTTGGCAACTGTCTCCCAATGAATTGGTTCAATATAAGTAGCATCAGCAAGCAATGGATCAGTCATGATTGTGGCTGGGTTTGAATTAACTAAAATTACTCTATAGCCCTCTTCTTTTAATGCTTTACATGCTTGGGCTCCAGAATAATCAAATTCGCATGCTTGACCAATAATAATAGGCCCTGCACCAATTATCATTACGGATTTTATGTCATTTCTTTTTGGCATTTTTATCTATCATTTCTTTAAATAGCTTAAATAAACTAACTATATCTTGGGGGCCTGGACTTGCTTCAGGGTGCCCTTGAAAACTAAATGCAGGCTTATCTTTAAATGAAATACCCTGAATCGATTGATCAAAAAGTGATACATGAGAAATCTCAATATTGTTTGGCAAAGAATCCTCATTCACAGCAAAGCCATGATTTTGACTTGTTATGAATACTTCCTTAGATTTTAAAGATTGAACAGGATGATTTGCCCCATGATGACCAAATTTCATTTTTTCAGTCTTTGCTCCGCCTGCAAGTGCTAATAGTTGGTGACCAAGGCAGATTCCAAATATGGGAATATTTTCATTTAGTGCCCTTTTAATATTTTCAATAGCATAATTGCATGGCTCTGGATCGCCAGGCCCATTTGATAAAAAGATGCCGTCTGGATTCATCTTTAGAACCTCATCAAAAGAGCATCTTGCATTCACAACTGTTACTTTCCCAACATGTTCAGAGAGAAGTCTTAAAATATTCTTTTTAATCCCATAGTCATATGCAACTATATGCAACTTGCTTTTTGACTCCTTAAAATCAGGCCAAACTCCTTCGTTCCAAGAATATAAACTTTTAGTTGTTACTTCTTTGGCTAAATCCATTCCCTCAAGACCATCAAAGCTTTTTGCTAAAGATATTGCTGATTGTTCATTATTTTCATCTATCGGGCTAATGCATGCTTTCAATGAGCCTTTTTCCCTTAAAATAATTGTTAGCTGTCTAGTATCTATTCCAAAAATCCCAATAGAATTATTTCTTGCCAAGAAATCATCAAGATTTTCTTCAGATCTGTAGTTGCTTGGCTGAGAGATATAATTTCTTATAACGACTCCTTCAGCATATATATTATCTGATTCATTATCTTCAGAATTAATACCTGTATTGCCTATATGAGGATGGGTAAATGTAATAATCTGTTTGCAATAAGATGGATCAGTTATTATTTCTTGATAGCCACTCATGGAGGTATTGAAAACAATTTCGCCAATTGCTACTTTTTTAGCTCCAATACCATGACCAACAAATGTGCTTCCATCCTCAAGTGCTAAGATGCATGGAAAAGACACTATGATTTACTCCTCATTGAGAAAGATTGAAAATAAAAAATAGGATAAAAAAATATTTTTTTTGAAGATTTTAATGAGCTAAAATTACATGCTGGCATTAAAATTGTACTTTACAAGGTTAATTAAAATTAGTCTATAGATATGCATTAAAAAATAATGAATATTTCAATAAAAAATAAAAATGATATAGAAAAACTGAGAAGTGCTGGTCAACTTGCTGCAAATGTCCTCAATATGATTACTGAACATGTTAAACCTGGAATATCAACAGGGGAACTAGATGATATTTGTCATGACTTTATTGTTAATGAGCAAAAAGCGATTCCTGCTAATATTGGTTACAACGGCTATGAAAAAACGTCATGTATAAGCGTTAATCAAGTAATTTGTCATGGCATACCTAATCAAAACAAAATCCTCAAAGACAACGATATTGTAAATATTGATGTTACAGTCCTTAAAGATGGTTGGTATGGAGATACCTCAAAAATGTTTTTAGTTGGTAAGACACAACCTCACAATGAAAAATTAGTCTCAGTCACTCAAGAATGTTTGTACAAAGCTATTGAAATTGCAAAACCTGGCATCACCTTAGGCGACATAGGTCATGTTATTCAGTCTCATGCTGAAAAGAATCACTATAGCGTTGTTGAGGACTATTGTGGTCATGGAATTGGTAAGGTCTATCATGAAGATCCTCAAGTGTTGCATTTTGGAAGACCAGGCACAGGAATCGAGCTTGTTGAAGGAATGTGTTTTACTATTGAGCCTATGATTAATCAAGGTACAAAATATACTAAAATACTTTCGGATGGTTGGACGGTAGAAACAAAGGATGGAAGAAATTCAGCACAGTGGGAACATACAATTGCCATTACATCAAATGGATGTGATGTCCTTACTAAAAGAGATGAAGAGAGATTTTAGTGAGTAATTTAGAACTTCTTAAAAAATTAATAAAAATTGAATCCATTAGTCCAAATGACAACGGTTGCTTTGATGTTATTAGGCAACAATTCGATGGTTTAGATTTTTCTTTTGAAGAAACAAACTATAAAAATATTAGTAACTTAATCATCACCAATGGAGATTCAAAAAATAAAACTTTTTGTTTTTTAGGTCATACGGATGTTGTTCCTCCTGGTCCTGAAAGTGAGTGGAGTGTTCCACCTTTTTCTGGTGAGATTATAGATAATAAGATTTATGGAAGAGGAGCTGCTGATATGAAAGGCGGTGTAGCTTGTTTTATCTCTGCTCTTAAAGAGTTTCTTTCTGAGTATAAAGATCCCTCTTTTAACATTATGGTTCTATTAAACAGTAATGAGGAAGGTAAGTTAGAAAATGGGAAAGTTGATAGAGTGATCAATGAGATGATTGATAAAGATAAATTTATAGATTTCTGTTTAATTGGTGAACCGAGCTCATCAAAAAAAGTTGGTGATGTTATAAGAATAGGAAGAAGAGGTTCACTTTCAGGTAATCTAAAAGTATATGGTATTCAGGGTCATGTTGCATATCCAAAGCAAGCATTAAATCCGATCTTGGGGATAGGTAAAACATTGGAAGAACTAAAAAATATGGAATGGGATCGCGGTAATGAAAATTTTGAACCGACAAGTTTTCAAGTCTCAAATATTAAATCTGGAACAGGAGCTGAAAATGTAGTGCCCGGAGTCTTGGAAATGGCTTTTAATTTTAGGTTTTCACCAGAGTCATCTCCGGAAGGACTCAAAGAAATGTTTGAAGCATTATTAAAAAAATCAGACCTTAAATATGATGTCTGTTGGACACTTAGCGCCCTTCCATTTTTGACTTCGAAAACTGAATTCATAGATATTGTGAAGTCATCAATTAAGGATATAAATAATATTGATACTAAAATTGATAATGGAGGAGGTACATCTGATGGAAGATGGGTTGCACCAATGGGATCAGAGATAGTTGAGCTTGGGCCTCTAAATAAAACCATCCATCAGATTGATGAACATGTCGATATTGAAGACCTAAGTACTTTAAAAGAAATATATAAAAAGATACTAATTAAAGTTCATCAATCGGTTTAAATTTTTCCTTTCTACTGTATTTTGATTTATCTTTATGAGTCTTTGGTTTGTGGAATTTATCCATATTTTTCTTAACAGGATCTCTTTTTCTATTAGCTGGAACCATGCATTAATTTCTTAAGCAATGGAGTAATTAGAGCTAAAACAATACCGCATCCAATTGCCATTAAACCAACATCTGTATAAACATCTATAAATGACTGCTTTTGAGCTAGATTATAAACTTCTCCAGAAACACCAGAACTTTCTGATGATGTTGCTCTTGCTATTAATCCTGCTACATAGTTTCCAGCTGCCGATGCAAAAAACCACATACCCATCATAAATCCTACAATTCTTTGAGGTGATAATTTAGTCACTGATGATAAGCCTACTGGGGAAAGACATAGCTCACCTAAAGTGTGAAGTAAATAAATCAATATTATCCATACTACTCCTGTCTGTAAGCCCTCAGACGATTTCATTCCATAAACAAGCGCCAAGAAACCAAGCCCAACAAAAACAATACCAATTGAAAACTTAATTGGGGTGGAAGGCTCCATATTTCTTTTTGCAAGTGCTATCCAAAGAAGAGCAAAAAGAGGTGCTATTGTGAAAATAAAGCCTGCGTTCAAGGATTGGAACATTGAAGCAGGGACCTCCCAACCGAGAATTACTCTGTCTACACCTCTATCAGTAAGTATATTTAGTGAAGATCCAGCCTGCTCAAAAAGAGCCCAGAAAATTAATGAAAATAATATTAATATCCCAACTACTATTAAACGGTCTCTTTCTTCAGGATCACATTTGAATAAGGCGTACATCAACCAAGCTCCAATAAATATGAATCCAAACCCTCCAAGAAGTTGTCCAACAAGTTGTGAGTTTTGAACAAGAAACCATGTTGTTAAAACCATTATGATCCCGGAGATATAAGCCCAGCTCTCAAAGGTAATACCTGCTTTCTTTTCTTTATATTTTTCAGAAGGTGGTTCCGCCAATCCCTCAAGATATTTTTGGCCCCAGAGAAATATAATCAATCCCAACAACATTCCTATTCCTGCAGCCCCAAAGCCCCAGGCCCAACCTATTTCTTCTCCAAGATATCCACACAGGAGAGTCGCAGTAAATGCGCCAATATTGATCCCCATATAAAAGATAGTAAAACCAGAATCTCTTCTTGGATCGCCCTCCTCATATAAAGCTCCAACCATTGTTGAAATATTTGGTTTTAAGAAACCTACACCGGATACAATTAAGGCCAGGGATAAATAGAAAATCTGTTCATTGCTTTCCACAGTCATTCCTAAATGACCAAAAACTAAAAGTATTGCACCATAGGTAACAGCTTTTTTTGATCCTAAGATTTGGTCAGCTAACATCCCCCCAAAAACCGGCATTATGTAAACTAATGAGGTATATGCTCCATAAATAAGGTAACTTGCAGCATCAGAGAACTCCCAGTGCTTTGTAAGATACAAAATTAAAAGAGCTCTCATACCGTAGTAAGAAAATCTCTCCCACATTTCTGTTGCAAAGCAAACAAATAAACCTTTTGGATGACCTAATATATCTGATGAAGTATGCATAATAATTTATTTTTGATAATAATTTAGTACTATACCAAAAATGGAACCAACAAATAAAAAAGTTTCCCTATTAAGGATAGTTGCTGCAACTATCTATGACTCACTTCTTATGTTAGGTGTTTGGTTTTTAGTTGGTTCACTTGCTCTAGGTATAAAGTTTGTTTTTACTGGAGAAGTATCCTCGCTTAATCCTTTTATTGGAATGATTCTTGTGATTTTAAGTACATGGCTCTATTTTGCTATGTTTTGGCTTTATGGAGGCAAAACTTTAGGGATGTCATCATGGAAATTAAGAATAATTTCACAAGATGGTAATCAGATTACAATAGTTCAGACTATCATAAGATTTTTATCAAATATCTTTACCATCTCATTAGCTGGCATTCCGCTTTTTTTAAGAATAATAAATAAAAACAATAGATCGTTTAGTGATTTATTATCTAAAACATCAATTATTTCAGATTAAATTCTTTTATAAGTTAAATAAAAGATTATTAGAAGTAATAAATGTGGCATTAACGAAATTGCAACTATATTTGATTGAATCGTTAGACTCATGCTGAAAAAAAACTCTTGAGTTAAATTAAAAATAAAAGCTCCGAGAAATCCTCCAACAATATATGATCCAAAAGAATTATTTCTTTGATCGCTAAAAAATAACATCGATGCAGTTAATATTAAAAGAAGGGCTGATATTGGTAAAAGCAACCTTTTAAGGATTTCTACGATAATAAAATTCTTTTCTTTGTCTTCAAGTTTAGTTTTATCAGATCCTCTTAAATAAGTTTTCAAGCTTCCGATTGAAATATTTTTTACAGTTGATCTATCCAAATTCTCATTTTTTGGAAGATAGAATCTAAATTCAGAATTATTAATTTTGATCAAACCATCTGAAACCTCTGCTTTTTCAGAAGAAATTATTTCTTTGACTGAGTCATTTTCATCAAGAAGAATCAATGTTGGATTTAATATTTCGGATTCCCTCTTTTGAGAGTATCTTAGGATCTTATTTCCATCTTTTGACCATGAAAACTTAATATCTTGCTTATCCATACTGATTTGACTATTAATAGTTTCAGCATGATTAGCTGCTTGTATAAAAAGCTTATTGTCTAGCGAAATCATTAAAAGTGAAAAGATGATTGGTCCAAGAGCAAAAATTAGTGAGATTTTTATAGGAGATAATCCATTTGAACGAATTATTGTGAGATTTCCATCTCTTTTGAAAAGACCAAGTGATATTAAGGCTCCCAATAAACAGGATCCCTGAACGTAATCCATTGAATCATGAAATAATCTATATAAGGTTGTAAAGATTAAATCATTTAATGTGAATTCCTCATTTAAGTCCTCAGCATCGCCAATGATTGAGAAAATTAAATCGAGAAAAGTAATGCCTAAAAAAACTAGTAAAGTAATTACAAAAGTCCTTACTATTATGTGTCTTGAAAAGATGCCTACTAAATTAACCATAATAAAATAATTAGCAAAATTGATGCCATTACTGCCTTGGCAATATTGGTTTTTGTGATAAAGGTATTAGAGACTGTGTCACCACGTACAAAAAGAAAAATTGACGTGAGTAAAACTAAAAAGTGAACTGGCCACATACCAAAATATGCAAAAGACTTATCCTCCGATATGCCATCTCTAAAAATTATCAATGTACTGAGGTATAAAAAGAAAATTAGTAGCCCTGGTAGTAAGGAAATCATTCTGCCCTGTCTTGGAGCAGAATTTGTAAGACAGACTCCTAAAATCATTAAATTTATTATCATTATTGGAACTGCAAGAGCCCACTCAAACTGGGCCTTATCTGAAAGCTCATCAATATTAAATACTCTTTCAAAAGATTCTTCTTCTGAGTCTTTTTCATTAAAATCGGTAGTCAACTTTTTGAAGGAGCTCACTAAAGAATTTGGCGAAGCAGCATCAATAAAAATCTTTCCATTTAAGAACTCAAAATCTGTTGCTCTATTCTTTTCAATTAATTTAAGTCTTTCAGCTGAAATTATTGATATTCCATTTGCATCATCTTCAATGAAAATGCTCTGATTAAAATAATTTCCATTACGTGAAGAAAAGTAAAGGTATGAAGAATCTGAGATATGACTTAGCTCATCTTCATTTAGCAATTTTAACTTTTTTTCAATGGAGGAATAATTAAGTATTTCATCTGATCTTTTTTCAAAGTCTGGAGTTACATAAAAACTTAAAAAGAATGAAATTACTGTTAAAGAAAGTGTTTGAAAGAGTAAAGACTTAACAAAAGCCATTTTTGAATATCCTGCAGACTGATAAGCATAAATTTCATGATCCATATAAAGCCTTCCTAGAGCAATTAATACTGACAGAAAGAAACTAAGCGGTATAAGCAGATTGATAAATTCAGGTGACCTTAAAATTAGAATCGATAAGATTAAATCTGACTCTAGATTTCCTGCAATTGATTTATCAAAATATCCTAATAACCTTGAGCTAGCTACAAGGATAAATAAAATGGTTAAGCATCCTAAAAAGTTTTTAAAAACTTCAAGGTTAATGCTTTTATAAAGAATATTCTTTTTAAACATGCCTTTAATAAGTATGATGCATTACAATAAATATATTAACAATGTTGAAATAGGAGAATTTCATGAGTTATAGAGTATTAAATAGCATTTCAGTTAAAAATCTAAGCGGCAAAGAGTTTGTGAAAGATAAATCCTCTCTTTTGGTAGTCCTTGTTGATAAGTCTGCTAAAAAGAATAAATTGCTAATTCATATGGATAAAGTAACAAAGGGTAGTTTATTTAAATCTATAAATTCCTTCTTGAAGTCAAAAGCTAAATCTCTAAATCTTCAAAGTCCCGATGGTGTTTCATCAAAAGAAGTTCTGCTTATGAAGACTCCTGAGAAATCTGATACCTACCTATGGTTAGATCTATTTAAATCTATTTCAAAAATAGCTAATTCTCTTGGAAAACAGGACATCTCTGTTATGTTTGCGTGCAAATGTCCTGATGGGAAAGATGAAAGCTGGTTGACCGAAGTTTGTTGCAGACAAATAGAAGCATCTGCATATATTTTTGGTAGCTCTAAAAATAAAACAGTTGTAAAACCTAGTTTAAAAAAGGCTTCCATCATAGCGAGTTCTGTAACATCCTCAGCTTTAAAGAAGCTTAAAACCTCGGCTAAGGTTGGCTTTGCGGTTGGTGAAGCAATGAATGCAGCTAAGCATTTAGGCGATATGCCTGCAAATTTATGTACTCCAAGAATAATTGAAAGAAAAGTTAAAGCCTTAAAAAAACCATTTCCAAAATTAAAGATTTCAACTTTTAATGAAAAAGACTTGGCTAAGCTTAAAATGGGCTCTTTCTTAAGTGTTGGAAGAGGAAGTGATGAGCCTTCAAGAATGATGACAATTGAGCATAAAGGTGGAAAAGCTGGTGAAAAACCAATTGTCTTAGTTGGTAAAGGAATAACCTTTGATACTGGCGGTATATCGTTGAAGCCATCCCCTGCAATGGATGAAATGAAATGGGATATGTGCGGAGCAGCCTCGGTGTTTGGCGTAATGATTGCTCTAGCGAGACTCAACGCAAAAGTTAATGTTGTGGGTCTTCTTGCGTGTGCTGAAAATATGCCTTCTGCCCATGCAACTAAACCTGGAGATGTTGTAACATCAATGTCAGGACAAACTATTGAAATCCTTAATACTGATGCAGAAGGAAGATTAGTTCTTTGCGATGCTCTTACGTATGTTAAGAAATATAAGCCTGCTCATGTAATAGATATAGCCACATTAACTGGAGCATGTGTAGTTGCTCTTGGTAACTATGCATCTGGTTTAATGGCAAATGACCAAAAACTTGCAGATAAGATATTGCAAGCTGGAGAAAATTCTGGCGATAGAGCATGGCAATTACCACTCTGGGATGAATATAAATCTTGCACCAAAACAAATTTTGCTGATTTAGCAAACATAGGTGGTGCTGGTGCTGGTACTGTTACAGCAGCATGCTTTTTATCAAAGTTTACAGAAGACTATAGCTGGGCTCATTTAGATATTGCCGGAACTGCATGGGTTAAAGGCAATGAAAAAGGTGGAACAGGAAGGCCAGTTCCTCTTCTTTGTGATTTGATTTTAAGTTAAAGAACTTTTACCTAAATGGATAAAAGATATGAGCCACTTATTATTGAAGAAAAGTGGTCAGAGCTTTGGGCAAAAAATAATTTAGGTAAAAACAACTCTTCACAAACTTTTTCGCAGGTTATTCCACCTCCGAATGTAACTGGAACTCTTCATATGGGGCATAGCTTCCAGTATTCGATAATGGATTTCTATGCCAGATATAACCACTTAAATGATGTAAATACTCATTGGCAGATGGGTACCGATCATGCAGGAATTGCAACGCAAATGGTCGTTGAAAACAACCTATCTAGAGAAAATATTGATAAAAATGATTTGGGTAGAGAAGATTTTGTTAAAAAAGTTTGGGAGTGGAAAGAATTTTCAGAAAATAAGATTACTGGACAAATTAAAAGGTTAGGTAATTCAGTTGATTGGAGTAATTACAGATTTACTTTAGATGAAGGTTTTAATGAAGCTGTTCTTAAAGCTTTTGTTGAGCTTTATAGGAAAGAGAAAATCTATCGTGGTTACAGGTTAGTAAACTGGGATCCATCTTTAAAAACTGCGGTTTCAGATTTGGAGGTTGTAAGACAAGAAAAAAAAGGTCTTATTTGGTATATAAAATATCCAATTATAGGTTCAGATAATTTTGTAACAGTTGCAACAACACGTCCAGAAACTATGTTTGGAGATATGGCAATTGCAGTTAATCCTGAAGATAGAAGATACAAAGATATCATTGGAAAAAAGGTTGAGCTCCCATTTGTAAAGAGAAAAATCCCAGTAATTGGTGATGACTATGTTGATAAAGAGTTTGGAACGGGTTGCCTTAAGATTACTCCAGGGCATGACTTTAATGACTATGAAATTGGTAAAAAATACTGCCTTCATTGTGTGGATAATGAAGTTCATATATCTGATGATATTGAAGATTTTAAACCACTTAATATTTTTACTGATGAAGCGCATAGTAATGATAATGTCCCTTCTCCCTTCAAAAATTTAGACAGATTCAAAGTAAGAAAGCTTGTTCTTGAAGAAATTAAAAAGCTTAATTTATTTGTAAAAGAGGAACCGCATGAAATCAGTGTTCCTCGAGGAGAGCGCTCAAATATAGTTATAGAGCCTAAACTGAGTTATCAGTGGTATGTAAAAACAAAGGACATGGCTGAAAAGGCAAATAAAGCTGTAAAAAATGGAGAAATTAAATTTCATCCCGAAAACTGGATTAAAACTTATTTCAACTGGATGAATAATATTGAAGATTGGTGTATTAGCAGACAAATCTGGTGGGGTCATAGAATTCCTGCTTGGTATGACGATCATGGAAATGTTTATGTAGGGTATTCTGAAAATGAAGTGCGAACTCATTATTCACTTGATAATAGATCGCTAAGGCAAGATGATGATGTTTTAGATACGTGGTTTTCCTCGAGCCTTTGGCCTTTTGCATCAATGGGATGGCCAAATGAATCAAAAAATCTAAAAACTTTTTTCCCGACAGACCTATTAGTTACTGGTTTTGACATTATTTTCTTCTGGGTTGCAAGAATGATAATGATGAGCATTGAATTTACTGGAAAGATTCCTTTTAAAGATGTCTATGTTACTGGCCTCATAAGAGATGAAAATGGACAAAAAATGTCAAAGTCCAAAGGCAATATTATTGATCCTATTGACTTAATATATGGTATATCTTTAGAAGATCTTCTTGAAAAAAGAACATCAAATCTTATGCAAGAGGGTTTAGCAGAAAAGATTGCTAGAAAAACACAAAAACAATTCCCAAATGGTATTGAGTCATATGGAACGGATGCTTTAAGGATGACATTTTATTCTATTGCAACTAATGCTAAGGATATAAGTTTTGAAATTGGGAGATTAAAGGGGTTTAGAAATTTTTGTACCAAAATGTGGAATGCTGCAAGATTCATTAATGGTTATGAAAACAAAGGTAATAATTTTGAAGCTAAATCTGAATCTGATAAATGGATATTAAAAGAATTTGAGCAGCTAAAAGCCGATGTTGAGGATAATGTAAATCATTACAGGTTAGATTTAGCTATTAATCATGTGTATGAGTTTTTCTGGAATAAGTTTTGTGACGTTTACATTGAAGAATGCAAAAAAACTGAAAAAACTGACAATCTGCATCCCCTTCTTAAGGAAATACTTGTTTTTATTCATCCTTTTGCTCCGTTTATAACTGAAGAGATTCATTCAATTATTTTTAAAGCGCCATTAATTGATAGGTAGGAATTAGAGTTTCTGAAATTCATATATTGAGCCAGTGTCAAAGATTTGTGTAAGCTCATCGAGGACTCTTCTGCTCTCATCAAGTAGATTTGGATCCTTAAGATCATCAGGATAAAGCACATCTCTGTACTCTCTTTCAATTAATAATTTAATAGATTCTAGTCTCTCATTATTCATTAGGAAATTTTGATTAAGACTATCAAGCTCTTCATCATTTAAGATTACTTTTAACCTTAGACATGCAGGCCCTCCGCCATTCATCATACTTTGCCTAATATCAACAAAATCAAAAAGCTTTACGTCTGAGATTTGTTTTAGTTTATCTAGCCAAGACATACAATTCTCAAATCCTTTAACTTCTTCAGGAAGAATTAATTGCATCTCGTTATCGCTATTAGTTATTAGTTGAGAATTAAGGAGATATGAATTAATAATATCCTTTAATGGAATTTCAGAATTAGAAATCTCAATATATTGAAAATTATCAATTTTAGATTCAAGTATATTTAGCATCTTATTTAGATCGTCTTTATTTTGAAAAGCATTTTCATGCGCAATGAAGACATTCTCATTCGAGAGACTAACGATATCATTATGAAAGCTTCCTTCCTCTATAGCTTGAAGATTTTGCTGAAGAAAAAAAGTATTTTCTATATCTAGCTTATGATTAAAAGCAATTGATCTAGAGACTTCAAGCGCTTGTCTTTTTACTGACTTTTTATCATTTTTAAAACCGCTTTCACCATATACAAATATTTCAAAGCCTTTTTCATTGTGGGATTTACTTATTCTCAAATGATTTGCAGCTCCTTCATCACCATAACCTGAAATAGTGATAGCAGGACTGTGAATTTCAAAGTATTTTTTAGGAAAAATTATTTTGCATTGCTGATATGTAAATTCTGTTTCAATGCTTCTATGAAACATAGTATTTAAATTTGCTGGCGTTAAGTGAATCTTATTATCCTTGGTATCAGGACTTGGAGATATAGTTGCTGCATTAGCTGCCCACATTGATGAGGCAGATGAGAAATTACTTAATAAAACCTTAGAATGATTGAATGCTGAAGAAAGTATCTCTTCATCAGTTCCATTAAAGCCAAGCTTTTTTAGTCCCGGTATAAAAGGTCTTTCATGAGGAAGAAAAAAACCCTGCCCCAATCCGCAAGCAATTAAGGTTTCTGCTTTTTTAATTCCTTGTAGCGCTGCATTTTTAGGATTGGAGGGTGAAGAATAGTTTTTTTTTGATGCATTATTACCCTCAGATAGTCCTGAATAGTTGTGAGTAGGGCCAATCAAACCGTCGAAGTTTACTTCAGACATTTATTGCAACCTTACTATTAGTTCCTAATTTAAGGGTCTTAATAAGGTTTCTATGAATTGAAACTTTTTCTCCATCAAAAGAAAAATCTGATCTAACAACTCTAAAACCTT
The DNA here is from genome assembly GCA_902594005.1 of uncultured SAR86 cluster bacterium. Classification (GTDB taxonomy): domain Bacteria; phylum Pseudomonadota; class Gammaproteobacteria; order Magnimaribacterales; family D2472; genus CACNXK01. The sequence continues at coordinate 50,221 of CACJKN010000003.1, forward strand.
TTAGATCAGTATTTGAAATAAGGCCAGTATATTGCTTTTCTGGCAATCCAAATGATCTTATTTTTACAGACTGATTATTTTTTATTGTTTTAATTTCATTTAGTTTGCAGTCAAGGCACGGCCCAGCATCAATAATATCTACCAAGCCATTAAGTTTAAAGTTCTGAGACTCCATCATTTTGAAAGCTGGTAGCGCATTGTCATTTGGAATTCCAATTATCCTTTGAGCTGATCTATTTAATGGGCTTACAAGGAATGGGTGTTTAGGTATAGACTCTGCTATAAATGAATTATTTATATAACTTATTTCATCGTTATTGAATATTTCTTCATCGAAAAAGTGTTTACTAAAATATTTCCAGAAAATTGAATTATCATCTTTATCTACTTTACCTCTTATTTCAGCAACGACTTTCTTATCAAATCTCTCTGGCCAGAGCGCCATAAACTTAAAGCGCGCCAATGACAATAAAGATCCTCTTCCCTTTCCTCTAAAATCGGGATGTAAAAAAAGAGTGCCTAACTCGGTATATGGATTTTTAACTTTATGTAACTGTATAACATCCAGACTTTTCTTAAAATTAAAGGCTTTTGAAGAAATTATCTTCTTTTTTTGTTTAAAAAAAACAGAGGTCCCGTTCTTTGAAACAGATGTATAGATAGCAGAAATACCAACTATTCTATTATTCTCTTTAAGAACAAAAAGATAGGAATCTTTATCGGGTCTTTTTGTTTTCTTGTTAAGAGATTTTTTAGACCAGCTTATTCTATCAAGGACTTCATCTTTTGATTTAGGCAAGGTTGTCATGCCCGAATCACCATCTTTAATTAAGTCATATATTTCTTGGCAATCTTTTACCTTGGCCAGCCTTACAAACATACTTGAGAATTAGAATAAAGAGTTATTTAAATATGCTTTAAAGCTATAAATGATTGTTTGATTATCATTAGATACTTCTGGAATTAGCAATAAAACATCAATATCACTGTCATTGTCGAAATCTATCCAGAAATTATTAACACTATTAGGATCTAAACCAATTAAGTCTGAGAAGTCCTGCTCTATCCAGTCCTGGGTGTTTGTTTCGTCATCATTTACAACGAAGTTTTTTTCAAAGGCAATAAAATGTTTATCGCTCGGAATATTATCTGCTTTATATGGCAGTTCTGTATATGGAATAAAAATATCGGCAAAACCACTCCGATCAACATCAAAATTTAAAAATTCATTTGAAAATTTTAGACTTCCATCAAACAAGTATTCATTTGCAAGATCTCCATTGTTAAGTCTTGAAATTTCATTTATAGAATCATCTTCAGAAACATTCTTTTCATAAATACTAAATTTATAAGTATTTGATGAAGTACTCTTTTCTAGAGATAAAAGGTCTGTAAGACCATCTAAGTTTCCATCAATGGCTATCATCCTAACAGCAAAACCATCGCCTGAAATTAAGCCAGAATCAATATAATCCTCAACTGGAGTTGACCAATCAAAGTAAACATCTTCAACTCTTGAATTATATAAATTATACAATGGGCCATCTGTTGTTTTAATAGAAAAAATTGTGTCAGGTATTCCGTCTCCATCAGCATTTATTAGCACAGTACTAGTAAAATCAAATTGTTTCTCAACCCAGTTACATAGGTAAGATATTCCTTCGATACATCCATTACTTCTTGTATATGGATTAAGAGAACTAAGAGGATTTGAAAGTTGAACAAATGGTCCTTCCTCTGAAGGGATTATGTAAAAAGGTAAATCCGTTGTGCCTCCGTTTCCGAGAAGCATCGCGTCGGGCCTGAAATTTGAATTAACATCATAAAGAACTGAAGGCCCAACGCTAACATTGGAAAGGTCTAATTGAGTCTCATTGGTTAAATACTCTTCGTCTTGAAGGACTAAGCCTTCTTCAGTTGTAAGAAAGAAACAGATACCTCGTTTATTAATAGATTCTTCTGAAGAGCTTGATACTGTCATTAGATCTGGAGCACCATCTTCATCAAAATCTATTCTAATCAATTGATTTGCAGCACAATTATCAGAATTTATATTTGAAAACGTATAAGGGTTTTCAGCACTTATAGAAGACATATCCTGCCCATAGAATGCAAGTATATAGTATTGAGAATCCCCATCATTCACGGATTTTGAGTCCTCAAGTAAAATTACGATATCCAAAAATAAGTCATTATTAAAATAGCCAATTGATGTATCTATTGCCTCTAATGAGTGCTCTATACCGAATTCTAGGGATCCTAGATTAAATGTTTCTGCATCATCAAAATCAAAGTAATCAATAAAATCTTTACTAACTTCAATTTCTGTAGAGGCATTTACAAAATTAATACTCGTTCTGCACTGAATTCCGTAATTTGCAATCCCTTTTCTTTTTGCTACAAACTCTCTACTTCCTGATGTCTCTAACTCTCCAAGCCAAGAACCAGTTGTTGAAGTTGCATAACATTGGGAAGCATTAGATTGCCAGCTGATTGTATAAGTCTCATCATATGCAGGAGCATCATTTGATGAGCTTACAGAGGCTTCTAATAAAGCAACACTATCATCATCGCTACTGCTGCAACCTATTAGCAATAAGATTACGGGAAAGATTAAGAAATTTTTATTTTTGAACATAATTTTTTTTGTAAATTATCTCATATTATTAGTGTTGTTTTATAGAAGCTTTTTAATTTTTATTTTTTAACCTTTAAAACCATCTTGATGTGATCGATATCATCTTCTAGGTAAACACTACCCTCTTTTTCAAAGCCTAAATCTTTATAAAAATTAATGAGCCTATATTGGGCAGATATTGTTATATCCGATTCTGGAAAATGATTTTTTATAAATTGAATAGATTCATGAGTAATACTTTTTCCAAAACCTTTTCCTCTGTATTCTTGATCAGTAACAATTCTTCCTATTGAGGCAGTCTTATATTTAATGCCAGGAGGAAAAACCCTAGAATACCCCACTAACTTATCATTTCTGTATAGAAGAAGATGATTTGCATCTTGATCTGAATAATCTAAATCCTCATAAAAGCAATCTTGTTCGATTATAAAAACCTTCTGTCTAAGACTTAAAACATCATAAAGTTCTTCCTTAGAGATTGACTCGAAATCATGCCAAATGAATTTAGATTTGCTAGTCATAATATAAAAATTAATGCTGTATAATAGCGTTAAGGGAGATATTTCTACAAATTTAATTCAAAACCATTTCAACCAAACATCTATGGATGATATATATAATATTGAAGTAAAAGACTCAGCTAATAGCAATATTAGTATGTCTGATTTTGCAGGTAAAACACTTTTAATAGTTAATGTTGCAAGCAAATGTGGGCTTACTCCACAATACGAAGGTCTGCAAAAACTATATGATGATTATAAAGATAGAAATTTTGTTATCCTTGGCTTCCCATGTAATCAATTTGGTGGACAAGAGCCAGGAACTGATAAAGAAATTGGTGAATTTTGCGATATTAACTTCTCAGTAACTTTTCCAATTTTTTCTAAGATAAAGGTAAATGGTCCAGAAGCACATCCTTTATTTAAAATCCTTAAAAGCGATAAACCTGGTATTTTTAGAACTCAATCAATAAAGTGGAACTTTACAAAGTTTCTTATCAATAGCAACGGTAAAATCATTGAGAGGTTTAGTCCAAGAGTTGAACCTAAGTATATAAGAAAAGAAATTGAGAAAATCTTATAATCCTTGCCTAGACATCAATAATGCATCTTCCCTTGGGCTGCCATCATAATAGTTGTATCTAATAGCATCTCTTTTAAATCCAAATTTTTCGTAAAAATCTATTGCTTTATAGTTACTAACTCGCACCTCAAGAAAAATAACAGTTGCTCCTAAAACTTTAGACTGAAAAAGAACCTTATCAAGAATTTTTTTTCCATATCCTCTTCCTTGAAAATCCTTTGAGACAGTTATATTTAATAAATGCGAGTCAGTGCCAATAACTGAAAAAAAAGCATACCCAAGGATATTTTTTTTATCCTTTAGAACTATGGAACTATTTCCTGCATTAAGAGAAGACTTGAAATTATTTGGGCTCCATGGATATTCATTTGTTTCCTTTTCAATTTTTGAAATCTTATCTAAATCACTAAAGCTTGCCAGTTTAAGGTCCATTTTTATATTCCTTAATCTTTGACCATAATATTTTCTTATCCTCTTGGCTGTTTACAAGAATAGAAAGAGGTTTAGATTGAATTAGTGGAGAAAATTCTTTTGTTGAATTAGTTTTGAAGTCAGTAAATGATATTACAAGCTTCGGCTTCCTCTTTATTTCATTTAAATTGTTTATTTCTTTGGAAAAGGGATATTCGCTATCGTCTTCTGAAACAGATTTTATTATTTTAATTAATAACTTTAATTCATTTTCTTCCAATTCATTAAATGATTTGTCCAAGAGTGTTAGAATATCGCCCCAAAGTGCGCCGAATAAAACTTCTGAATTTGGATTATTTTTTCGAGATTGAAACCTTTGGATGCCTAATTTAGATAAAATAAAGGATGACTTAGTATCAAACATTTTTTGATGTTAACATTTTGATGAATTAAATGGATAAAACAAATAAAAAATATAAGCCATATAAGCCTGTTAGCAAGAAAAACAGATTATGGCCTTCAAGGGTTATAGAAAATGCTCCTATTTGGTGTTCTGTAGACTTGCGTGATGGAAACCAGGCTCTTATTGAGCCAATGGGAGATGAAAGAAAAAAAAGAATGTTTGATCTTTTGTGTAAAATTGGTTTTAAACAGATCGAGATTGGATTCCCAGCTGCGTCACAAACTGATTTTGATTTCACAAGGCATTTAATTGATGAAAAAATTATCCCGTCTGATGTCACTATTCAAGTTCTTACGCAAGCAAGGCCAGAAATTATAAAAAGAACTTTTGAAGCTCTTGATGGGGCTCCTAATGCAATCCTTCATTTTTATAATTCAACATCAACACTTCAAAGAAAAGTTGTCTTTGAAAAAGACAAAGAGGGTGTTAAAAAAATTGCTACAGATGCAGCAAAGCTTATTAAAGAGTTGTCAAGTAAATACAAAAATACTAACTGGTCCTTTGAATACTCTCCCGAAAGTTTTACAGGAACTGAGCTAGATTACGCAGTAGAAGTTTGCGATGAGGTTGTTGAGATATTAAAAGAATCTTCAGATAATAAGATTATTATTAATCTTCCGGCAACTGTTGAGATGTCAACGGCAAATATATATGGAGATCAAATAGAGTGGATGAGTGAAAACTTTAAGAATAGAGAGAATATATGTCTTTCACTTCATCCGCATAATGATAGAGGAACAGCAATAGCAGCTTCTGAGTTTGGTTTAATGGCGGGCGCAGATAGAGTTGAGGGAACATTATTTGGGAATGGAGAAAGAACAGGAAATGTAGATATTGTTACTTTAGCTCTAAATATGTATAGCCAAGGGATAAATCCAAACTTAGATTTTTCACAAATTAATAATGTCATGAGAGAAGTTGAATACTGTAATCAACTCCCCGTCCACCCTAGACATCCCTATGCTGGAGATTTGGTCTTTACTGCTTTCTCGGGATCGCATCAAGATGCCATCAAAAAAGGTTTAAGTGCTCTAAGAAACTCTAATGACCCCGAGTGGGAAGTGCCCTATTTACCTATTGATCCTTCAGACCTAGGAAGAACTTATGAAGCAGTTGTTAGAATTAATTCACAATCCGGAAAAGGAGGCGTTGCTTTTCTATTAGAAAAAGATCATGGCGTGTCTCTACCTAGAAGGCTTCAAATAAGCATGAGTCAGAAGATACAAAAAATTGCTGATGAGACAGGTAAAGAAATTTCAACATCAGAGATTTGGGAAATCTTTCATACAAACTTTGTCATGCCAAAATCGGGGCATAGTTTTAAAAACTATTCCTTAAAAACTTCAGATGCAACTGATTTAAGTGACCATATTAAAGCTGAAATTGAAATTGATGGTAAAAACTATGAAATATCTGGTTCAGGTAACGGCCCAATTGACGCATTTGTAAATGCACTGAATCAAAAACTATCAATTGATATAAAAGTATCTGATTATCATCAGAGTGCAATTTCATCTGGCTCTGACGCTCAAGCTGCTGCTTATATTGAACTCCAAAAAGGTGACAAAACAAGTTGGGGTGTTGGTATAAATCCAAATACCACAAAAGCTTCATTTGAAGCCATTATTGTTGGAGTAGCTAAACTAATCTAATCAAATTTAGGTTGCCTTTTTTCAAAAAACGCTTGGACAGCTTCTCTGTGTTCAGAGGACCCAAAAATATCATTTTGAATTTCTGCTTCCTGTTTAAAAGTCTCAAAATAAGATTTACTCAAAGAGTCTCTCATTAGTCTTTTGGTGTTTGAAAGCGCTTGAGGTGATCTTTTTGCTAATGAATTTGCCCAGGAGTATGTCTCCTCTAGAAGCTTATTATCTTCAACAACTTTATTAGCAATGCCAAAATCTAAACACATTTGTGAATCTATTTTTTTTGCTTCAATAGCAAATTCAAGAGCCTTTGCATATCCTAAGAATCTTGTTAAAAGCCAATTTAATCCGCCATCAGGAACAAGCGCTATATTGCTAAAAACTGAAAGAATATATGATGATTTTGTCATAACTCTTAGATCACAGGCCATCGCTAATGCTGCGCCAATACCAGCTGCTGGACCATTAATTGCAGCTATTACAATTTTTGGCATTTCAACAATATCATTGAAAATGGGCATATAACCACGAAGAAGAGCATCTTTTGATGGACAGTCAGGATCCCAGCTTGCATCTCTTTCAGTTAGGTCAGCTCCTGCTGAAAACCCTTTGCCTGAGCCGGTAAGAATAATTACCCTTACTGATTCATCTTCAGTCAAATTTTTAAATGCTTGCTGAAGGTCTAGAACTAGTTGCTCATTAAATGCATTTAAAACATTGGGTCTATTTAATGTAACTGTTGCTATGGGTGATTCAATATTTATTTGAAGTGTTTCAGTGTTCATAATTAAATTATAGGTTATTTTTTTTTCAAAATTATATCATTATGCTCGGAGAAGACTTTTCCTCCAATTTGCTCGCCATCTTTTCTTGACCACTCAACATATGATTCGTTTGAAGGTTTCTTATGAAAAAATACATTCATAATCTCAGACAGAACTTTCTGACTAGGAAGTGCAATACCCTTCTTTCTTAAAATTAATCTTATTAACTCTTCTATTAAGAAGGAAGGCGTCTCAATAAATTTTCCTCTTTCAATGATGCCTGTAGAAATTTCTTTTTTAAAGTTCTTTTCAAGCATGAAATCTAATGAAAGTTTTTTCTTTTTTGCTGTTAATGAGGTAAGTGCAGCCCTTTCAGGAAGCTTGCTCCATCTTTTTTCAAGGGACGGTATGATCTCATTTCTCAAAAAATTCCTATCAAAATCATTATTTAAATTTGTATCATCTTCAACGTATGGCAAATCATTTTTATGAATGAAGATTTCCAAATCAGATTTAGATAAGTTTAAAAATGGTCTTATTATTTCTCCTTTACCTAATGATCTTTCTTCATTTAAGCCACTGAGACCATCCACTCCTGTTCCTCTAAATAGCCTAAGAAGAATAGTTTCAAAAACATCATCTCTATGATGAGCTAATAAAATCTGATCATTTTCATCTAGCAGGCTTTCAAAAATTTTATATCTTGCTTGCCTTGCCTGAGACTCAATGCTAGATCTGTTTTTTGAGACTTCTACCATGAAAGATTCAAATTCAATATTATTACTCCTGCAAAAACTCTCACAATGCTGCTGCCAGTTGTCACTATTTTTTGAAAGATTATGATTTATATGAATTGCTTTTAGATTCCTTATTTTTTTTTGTTTTAAGGCTTTGTTACATAAAAATAAAAGTGCTGTTGAGTCCAATCCTCCACTAAAAGCTACAAAAATTCTATTTTTTGGAGACAATGCATCTAAGAGTTTTGTAGAAAGTGACAAGCTATTTTCCTACTTCCGTGAGCCTTAAGTAACGTCTTTCTAAAAGTCTCTCAAGAGGAATCTTGTTAAGATTTTTAATATTTGATAATAATGACTGCCTAACATTTTGAGAGATAGTTTTGTAATTTCTATGTGCGCCGCCTGTTGGCTCTTCAATAATTTCATCAATAATATTGAGCTTAATCAAATCTTTTGCAGTTAATTTCATTGCTTCTGCAGCTTCTTCTGCTTTCTCAGAAGATCTCCACACAATTGAAGCGCAGGCCTCTGGAGAGGCCACAGAATAAATTGCGTGCTCAAGCATGCTCACATGATCGCCTACACCTAAAGCCAAAGCTCCACCTGATCCACCTTCACCAGTTACAACAATAATGATTCTAGTCTTGAGTTGAGACATTAGAGCTAGGTTTGAAGCAATTGCTTCGCTTTGACCTCTTTCCTCTCCCTCTATTCCTGGATATGCTCCAGATGTATCTACAAAAGTTATGATAGGTAGCTCAAACTGCTCAGCCATTTTCATTAATCTTTTTGCTTTACGATATCCTTCTGGTTGAGGCATTCCAAAATTCCTTTTGACCTTCTCATCTGTACCCTTTCCCTTTTCATGACCAATAATCATTACTGGAATGTCATCGATTTTTGCAAGGCCTCCAATTATTGACGGGTCATCACCAAACTGCCTATCTCCATGGAGCTCATCAAAATTAGAAAAAATATTCTCAACATAGTCTGAAGTATGAGGTCTTTGCGGATGTCTTGAAATTAATACTTTGTTCCATCGGTTAAGATTTGAGTATATCTTTTTAGTTCTTTCTTCAAATTCTGATTGAAGCTTGTCTATCTGAGATCTTAATTCGGGATTATCTTTTGAAACAATCTCTAGCGCATCAATCTTGTCAGCAATTTCTTCCAGTGGCTTTTCAAATTCCAAAAAGTGACGCTTAATCATAGTTAACTCAATTTAATCTTATTATCTCCAAAGATACTTCTTAAATTATCCAAATTTTCTGAATTTAGATCAATCATAAAGTTGTCATTTAAAGAAATAAGCGCTTCTGTGCTGTCTTTAAGTATTTTTAACTTTACTTTACTTTCGCCACCCCAAAAATCTGAATCAATCTTATTAAGCTTTAATTTAATTTCTTGGAGAGAGTCGCCGTTGACAGTATCACAAATTATTAAAAGATCTTTTTTGCTATCAACTAAATCGCTTTCAACTGCATTTATATTCTTTACTCTCATTCTATACATTGTTGAGTTGGTCTCTCTGGATCTGTAATCATCTATCTCAACTGATCCATAAAATCTTAATATTGTCCCTTCCTTGATGATTCCGTATTTCTCTTCATATAACTCAGAAAGAATTATTCCATCCATAGATCCACTTTCATCATCAAAATTTACAAAAGTAATTGGTTTATTCTTCGAGTCTTTTATCTGTCTTGTTGAGTTAACAAGACCAACAATTGTTGCAGATGATGTATTTGCATCAAGATTCGATATCTTATGAGACCTTAAATCTTTAATATCATCTTTAATTGCTTCTACAGGATGTCCAGAAATATAAAAACCAAGAGCTTCTTTTTCATATTTCAGTTTTTGAGAAAAATTTAGAGGATTCACATCTTTGTATTGATCATAAGGATTAAAATCCTCCTCTACATTTGAAAATAAATCACCTGCAAACAATGCATCTGATGCTTTCTTATCTCCCTCCTTTAACATATCTGGTATACAAGCTAAGGCAATTGATCTTGAATCACATATTGAATCAAAAGCTCCTGCTTTTGATAAAGATTCAAGTGATTTCTTGCCACCAAGTTTTACATTAACTTTTTTTGAGAAATCTAGTAAGTTATTAAAAGTATTTTTTTCTTTAATCTCAGATAGGTGATAGATAAAAGATTCCGCTACGCCTTTAAGAGAAGTTAACCCATATTCAATTTGTTTTTTTGAATTAACAAAGAAATTGGTTCCGCTTGTTAATATATTCGGGCTTAAGACGTTTATACCCATATCTTTGCATTCTTTTATGATTGAGCTTATCTTGTCAGTATTTCCTTGAGCCGAAGAAAGAACAGCTGCCATAAAATATTCTGGGTAATATGTTTTAAGATATGCTGTCTGGAATGACAACAAAGCATAGGCCGCCGAATGAGATTTATTAAAGCCATAACCAGCAAAAGTTTCAATTAAATTAAATATTTTATTTGCTAGGTCTTCTTTAATATTGTTATTTTTACAACCATTAACGAAAATAGTCCTTTGCTTATCCATTTCCTCTACTTGTTTTTTACCCATTGCTCGTCGGAGAATATCAGCTTGCCCAAGTGAGTATCCTGCTAGAACCCTTGCAGATTCCATAACTTGCTCTTGGTAGAGGATTACGCCATATGTTTCAGATAAAACAGGTTCAAGCAATTTATGAGGATATGTGACAGGCACTTTACCATTCTTTCTATTTACAAATTCATCATGCATGCCAGAATCCAATGGTCCTGGTCTAAACAATGCAAGAAGAGCAACTATTTCCTCAAATTTTGTTGGCTGAAGTCTTTTAATAAGATCTTTCATGCCTGGAGATTCGAGTTGAAAAACTGCAGTAGTTTTTCCAGCGGATAAGAGTTCAAAAACCTTAGAGTCATTTAAATCTAAATTTGATATATCCAGAGGATTTTCATTTTTTGAGGCTAGATCATCATTTATTGATTTGATTGCCTTATCAATGATTGTAAGGGTCCTTAGCCCTAAAAAATCAAATTTAACTAGTCCAATTTTTTCAACATCATCTTTATCAAATTGTGTGAGCACTGAAGATGTATCGCTATCAAAATATATTGGGGAAAAGTCTGCTAGTGATCCTGGAGCAATTACAACTCCTCCAGCATGTTTTCCAATGTTTCTAATGCCGCCTTCTAATTTAAAAGATAGATTCATGATTTCCTGAACCTCATCATCATCTTTAATGGCTTGCTTAAGCACTGGCTGTCTCGATATTGCCTTTTCAAGAGTCATTCCAATCTCAAAAGGTATCATTTTAGAGATTCTATCTCCAAGACTATATGGTTTACCAAGCGCTCTGGTAACATCCCTGACAACTCCTTTAGCGGCCATTGTTCCAAAAGTTACAATTTGTGATACAGCATCTTTACCATACTTTGAACTGACATACTCAATAACTTTATCTCTCTTCTCCATACAAAAGTCTATGTCAAAGTCAGGCATAGATATTCTCTCTGGATTTAAAAATCTTTCAAAAAGAAGGCCATGTTTAATAGGATCAAGAGCTGTAATTCCTAAGCAATAAGCAACTAAAGAGCCTGCTCCTGATCCCCTTCCTGGGCCAACAGGGACATCATTATTTTTAGACCACTTTATAAAATCATAAACAATTAGGAAATAACTGGAGAATCCCATCGTTTTTATTTGGTCTAGCTCATACTTAACTCTAGCCTTATATTCATCTACCTGATCATTAGTAAATTTAGCAGTTAGATTATTTAGATTTTCTTCAACCAAACTCTTTAAGTGAGAATCAAAGTTTTGCCCCTCAGGAACAGGATATTCAGGCAAAAAATACCCATCTGGCTCTAAACTTAAGTTACATTGTTTGGCAATTTCAAGAGTATTTGAAAGAACCTCTGGAAAATCCTTAAATAATTCTTGCATCTCATCCTGAGATTTAAAGTACTGTTCCTCAGAGTAAATTTTTTCTCTGTTTGGATCGTTTAGTGTCTTGCCGCTGTTAATGCATACCTTAGTTTCATGAATTTCAAAGTCTTCTCTATCTCCAAATAGAACATCGTTTGTTGCTATTACAGGAATGCTTAGCCTTGAGGCAATAGGCAAGATGGAAGCTATAAAGATCTTATGACTCTCTTTACCAGTATTTTGAATCTCAATTACTAAATTATTTTTAAAATCTGATTTATATTTCTCAATAAGCTCAACTGCCTCATCTTCCTTATCATTGAGTATAAGTGAAAAAATTTCAGAATTTTCAGACCCTGTTATTACAAAAATATCATTGCAAATATTTAAGAAATCATCATATATAATGGCTTTTGTCTGGCTTCTACTCGCTTTTGAAAGTCCATGCATTAGATTCTTTTGTCCATCTAGATTTTTAGCTAAGCATAAAAACTCATAGGGCCTGTCTTCTTGAGATCTTGCAATATTGAGTGTAGATCCGCTTATGGGTTTTATGCCTTCCTTTTCACATTTCTTAAAAAATTTAACGAGTCCAAACATATTGGAATGATCGGTTAATGCTATTGCTGGCATACCAAAAGATTTTGCTTTTTCAACAAGTTTCTCAATAGATAAGAGCCCTTTAAATATGCTGTATTCTGATGAAACTCTCAAATGAGCAAATGATCCATTCATTAATTTACACCTTTAAAAGTTCTTCTATGAATTCTTGTTAATCCATATCTTTTAAGCATTTCTTTATGAAGTTTTGTTGGATATCCTTTATGTTTATCAAACCCATAATTTGGAAATTCTTTACTATACGTCATCATTAACCTATCTCTATATACCTTTGCTACTATAGAAGCTGCACTGATTGATGGTATCAAATTATCTCCTCCCACAATAGACTCTATTTCAATTGGAGTTTTAAAAATATGAGCACCATCAACTAATACTTTTTTTGGTTTTACATCTAGCTTTTCTAATGATCTCTGCATTGCTAACAAGGAAGCTTGTAAAATATTAATTTGATCAATCTCTTTATTGTCTGCAGCTCCTATAGCAAATATGGAATTTTCTATTATTACCTGACTTAGATGCTCCCTTTTTTTTAAAGAAAGTTTCTTTGAGTCCATAAGGCCTTTGATTGGCCTCTTTAGAATTACAGACGCAGCTATTACTGGTCCAGCAAGACAGCCCCTACCAACCTCATCAACACCAGCAATCATTTATTTATAAAATAGCTACTTCTTCTGCCAAGGAATCAAAACCAACTCCTCTAAGGTTTTTAATAATAAGGTTAGTCTTTTGATCGAGTAAAAATTTATTTATTTTAAGTTTTTGTGTTTCTAAAAGTATGTTTTGAGGAGTACAAGCTGTTTGAACCAGCTCAGGAAAAAATCTTTGCGAAAGAAGAAGATTGGGCAGACCAATTATTTCTGTTTGAATCATTCTTGAAATAATGAAATGATTAAAAAATGACGTTTTGTAACAAATAATTGGGTGAGCTCCTAAAACACAAGATTGCAAAGAGGCAGTTCCGGAAGTAACAATTGAAAATTCTGATAAAGACAAAAATTCATTTGCAGCATTTACCTCTATTGTGTATTTCATTTTTGAGTCTTTTAAATATGAATCAATATGCTCAAGATCATCATGATTCACAACAGGTATTAGAAAATGCGTATTTTCATTCAAACTATCATAGAGTTGCATAAATTCTGTGTAAGTTGGCATCATATTCTTTATTTCTGAATTTCTACTACCAGGCATAATGCTTATATATTTTTTATCATTATCAAGGTTAAATTTCTTTAGAACATCTGATGTGTTGTTTGGTTTAAGTTCTGAGAAATGATGACCTAAAAGAATATTATTTAAGCCATGTTTTTTATAAAAATCGTGTTCAAATTTAAATAATGAAGCACTGAGGTCAGTATATTTTTTGATGTTCTTCAGTCTCCCCTTTCTCCAAGCCCAAATAGAGGGTGTAACGAGTTGAACTGTTTTTATTTTTGAAATTTTTTTTAATCTTTTTTGGATTTGCATATTAAAATCAGGCGAATCAATGCCTATAAAAACATCTATCTTTTCTTTTATAAATAAATTACAGAGATCATTTTTATAAGACATGATCTTGGAATAATTGAGAATGGGATCTACGAGGCCCATTATATTTAAATTGTTAAAGTCAAAAGCTGATTTGAGACCCTGACCTTCCATTTTTGGGCCCCCAACGCCATAAATTTCTACATTTTTTATTTTTTTTAGAGCTTTAAGAAGGTTTTCCCCTAAAATATCGCCAGAATGCTCTCCAGCAACAATTCCTATCTTAATAGAATCTTTCACCTATCTGAGAATGCCTCTTTCTGAAGATTTAATAGTGTCTAAAAAGTTTTGGACTTCTTGGAGATCATTGGACTCCATAGATTCAACTTTCTCTATTGCATCCTTAAGATTAAATCCCTTTCTATAGATAGTTTTATATGCTTTTTTAAGAATGGTTATTGTTTCCTGATCAATACCTCCTCTTTCCATTCCTACTGAATTAAGACCGACAACCCTTGCAGGATTTGATGCTACTTTTATGTATGCAGGTACATCCATTGTGATTGAAGCATTCATGCCCGCAAAAGAATAGTCCCCCATCTGACAAAACTGATGAATAGTGGTTAAAGCACCAATTGTCACATTATTGCCTACAGTTACATGACCGGCTATGCCTGCATTATTAGCAAAAACATTATCACTACCAACGATGCAATCATGAGCAACATGAGCATATGCCATAAATAAATTCTTGTTGCCAATTATAGTTGTGCTTTTATCTTGGACAGTTCCTCTATGCACAGTTACACCTTCTCTAAAGATATTTTCATCTCCAATTTCTAGAGTTGTTTCTTCACCTTTAAATTTCTTATCTGGAGTATCTTCACCTATAGTACAGAACTGATAAAAAACATTATTCTTTCCAACAGTTGTTGGCCCCTTCAAAACTACATGAGAAAGCAGTTTTGAACCAGATTTTATTTTAACTTTTTCTCCTACAATACAAAAAGGTCCGATTTCAACATTTTCATCGATTTTGGCAGAAGGATGTATTATTGAGGATTCGTGAATAGACATTTATTTTTTTCTCTCTGCACATAATATATTAGCAGAACATACCAATTTTCTATTAACTTCAGCAAAACACTCAAATTTCCAGATTCCTCTCGTGCTGCCAAGAACTTTACTGAAAATATCTACTTTATCTCCAGGTAATACTCTTTGTCTAAATCTTGCTTTATCTACTCCGGCTATGACATAAATTGAACCTTCTTCAGGAGTCTTTTCCATTGTCTTAAAACCAAGAATACCTGAAGCTTGGCCCATAGCCTCGATTAAAATTACCCCAGGCACGATTGGATTGCCTGGAAAGTGACCCTCCAAGAATACACTTTCATCTTTTACGTGCATTACAGCATGAATATTATTTCCTTCTTCAAGAGAAACTACTTCATCTATAAAAAGAAATGGATCTCTGTGAGGAAGATGCTTTAATATCTCTTCACTAGAAAAAGTCATTTATTTGCCTCTTTTTTTAATGAAAACAGCTGATTTTGACCAATTCATGTGATTTTGGGCAGGCATAATGCCAATATAGTTTCCAGGTGACTTAATATTTTTTGTTATAAGAGTATGGGCGCCGACTGTTACATCATCACAAATTTCAAGATGGCCAAGAACTCCAGATAGACCTCCCATTTTAAAATTCTTTCCAATCTTTGTAGAGCCGGCAACTGCGCAACAGGCTGCTATTGCTGAGTTAGACCCCAACGAAACATTATGTGCAATATGGATCTGATTGTCTAACTTGACTCCATCAGAGATTATTGTGTTAGAAATTGAGCCCCTATCAATTGTGCAACCTGCCCCAATTTCAACGTTATCTCCAATTTCAAGACCTCCGAGCTGTTCTATCTTTTTATAGCCATCATTTTCAGGAGCAAAACCAAATCCATCAGAACCTAAAACGGAATTAGGATGAACTATGCAATTTTGTCCGATTGAAACATCTTTTAAGATAGTTGAATTTGGATAAATGACTGTTTTATCACCAATATTGCAATTCTCTCCAATATAAGCATTAGGGCCAACCTTTACATCTCTCCCTAAATTTGCAGAATCGTGAATAAAGACATTATCTTGAAAGGTGCCATTAAAAAAATCAATTTGATCACTAAAAAGCTTTGATAGTTTTGCAAAAGCAAGATATGGATCAGAACATACTAGGAGTGTAATTTCATTATTTGTTTTAACGCCTTCCTTAACAATGACGGCTGAGGCTTTTGTAGTTTCTAAGAGTTTATTATATTTTGAGTTAGCTAAAAAAGTTATGCATCCTTCAACAGCAGTATCAAGGGTTGCAATATTATCAATTTCTAAATCAGCATCTCCGACTATCGAAGAATCGATATATTCGGAGATGAATTTTAATGAGTATTTCTTATTATCAGTTTCGGACACTAGTCAGATTCTGGTTCTGCATTTGCAGCTCCATCTAGCGCATCTGTAACTTGCTCAGTAATACTTACAGAGCCATCGAAATAAAGAGCTTGATCTGCGCCTAGTAATAATTGAATCTTTTTAGCAACAATAAGATCATTTATTATTTGCATCATTGCTGGATTTAATTCAGCTGCAACAGTTTGAATTGTTTCATTTTGTTTAGCTTGTATTTTACCAAGAACAAACTCAAGATCAGTGGACTTTTCCTGTATATCTTTTTGCAAATCTGCAATTTCATTATCTGCAAGTGTTTCTGCGTCTTTTTGGAGAGTTTCAATCAGACTTTGTCTGTCTGCTTGAAGCTGTTTAGCTTGCTCAACCATGGATGCATATTCGCTTTCCTCTTCAAGTGCTTTAAAAGCATCTTGAGCAACTTGTGTTTGAAGTATTGCAGCTTGCGTATCTATTACAGCAACATTCTGCGTAAGTGCATTTGCAGAAAATAAGCCTAGAAATCCCAGACATGCAATGTATGTAACTAATTTCTTCATAATAAGCCCCTTTTTAAGTTCGTATATTCTATATTAAATTGCATAAAAAACACTAATAAAATTTAAAACACAGTGCCAATAGTAAACTGGAATTCTTCTGTTCTTTCATATCTATCTTCATTATAGGGCTTAGAAATAGCAAAACTCATTGGGCCAAATCCTGTTATCCAGGTCAAACCAAGTCCAATGGAGTATCTTAATTCTTCAATGCTCGGTTTATAGCAACTAACTTGGTATTCTCTACATTCCATAGAAAATACGTTACCAAAGTCAAAAAAGAATGCTGTTCTCATTGATCTTTGATCTTCAACCATGGGCAACTTAAAAATCAACTGCATACTCCCTTCAACTTTTACATCTCCACCAATTGGATCATCCCTTTGATAGATAATGCTTTGGTTATAAGCAGGGCTATCAGGAATGCCATCAAAATTAGTATCTACAAGGGCTGGACATAAATCATTAATACTGTCGAATCCATAACAGGGAGTTGGCGTTGCCCTTGGTCCAAGAGTATTAGATTCAAATCCTCTTAAAGACCTTGGACCACCCGCATAAAAATGCTGAAAGAAAGGAACATTCTTTGTATCGCCATAAGGCGCTAAATAGCCTAATTCACCTTGAAATCCAAAAACTAAATCAAGAAAATTTAGCGGTTGGTAAAATTTTTGTCGTATATTAAGTTTGTAGTAATTAATATCGCTTGCGGGCAATGTAGTTAAAAATAAGGCTTCTGTTGATGCTCCATCTGTAGGGAACATTCCTCGATTAAGAGTAATTCTAGACCAAACTGCCTGAGCTGATAGAGTCTGAAAAGAATTTCCTTCATCAATAAGAAAATCTAATATATCTCTAACAGGAATCGTTCCTTGATCAATTTCAGTTTTATCATATGTTAAATTTAGGCCTACTCTTTGAGTATCAGATATTGGATACCCAAACTGTAAACCTAGGCCCTGAGAGTCTGATGTATAGTTTGCAATATTAAACTCACCATAATCTGTTTTACGATAATATAAGCTATACCCTCGACTAGCTCCATCTACAGTGAAATAAGGATCATAAAAAGAGAGATTATAAACTTCTTGATAAATACTTTTATTTATTGCAATGCCTACTGAGTTACCCGAACCTAAAAAATTTCTTTCTTGCAAATTGAAGCCTATCATGAGACCAAAATCACTGTAACCCAAGTTCCCTCCAACATTACCGGTTGTTTCTTCTTCAACCTTGAACTTAATGTCGATTTGATCATCTGTGCCAGTGACTGGAACAGTTTCAACACTGACCTCTTTAAAAAAACCAAGTCTTTCTAGCCTTACTCTTGATTGCTCTATCTTGTCATCAGAAGCCCAAGCCCCTTCAAATTGTCTCATTTCTCTTCTTAAGACATCATCCTGCGTAATCTCATTACCCTCAAATAAGATTTTTCTTGCATATGTTCGCTTTCCAGGGTCAATGACAAAACTTAAATCAACTTCTAGTTTTTCTTCATCAATATTTGGCTGGCCTTTAACCGATGCAAAGGCATATCCTTCATTTCCAAGAAGACTAGTGAAAATATCTTCTATTTGAGTAATTTGAGCTTGTGAGTATGTTATATTTTTTTGTGTTTCAATTATTGGACTTACAAGTTCATTATTAAGTGGCATTTCACCAACAATCCTTACATCATTAATAGTGAATTGGGGCCCCTCAGAAATAATGTATGTTATATAAATACTGCTTCTATCTCTTGAAATACTTACTTGACTGGATTCAATAGAAAATTGAAGATACCCTCTATCTAAGTAAAATGATTCTAAATTTTCAAGATCGCCTTGTAATTTTTCTCTTGAATACTGATCATCATTTGAGAGAAAAGAAAGCCAGCTACCCTCACTCAGTTCCATAACATCAAATAGATCATCGTCAGAGAAAATAGCATTACCTAAGATTGTAATCCCATCTATTTTTGCACTTTCTCCTTCATCGATTTCAATTGAGATGGATACCCTATTTCTAGGCTCTGGTGTTTCAAATATTTCAACACCTGCTCCATATCTTCCTTGTGAAGAATATGATCTTACTAATTCAGCTTTCATCCTCTCAAGAGTTGATCTTTTATAAACTTGACCTTCGGTTATTCCTATACCGTCAAAGCTTTCAAGAAGAACCTCTGTCTTTAGTGCGCTATTACCTGATATTTCAATTGATGAGATTGATGGTCTTTCAGCTACTGTAATTATAAGAGCATTTCCATCCCTTCCGATCTGGATATCATCAAACTGTTCAGTTGCAAAAAGTGCTCTAGTAATATCAACAATCTTTCGTTGATCAATTTTATCTCCAACAGAAAGAGGTATGGTATTAAAAATACTCCCAGTGGATACTCTTTGAAGTCCAGCAATTCTTATGTCATTAACAATAAAATCATCAAATGCACTCAAGATAGAAACATTCATAAAAATAGTTAAAGCAATAATGCTCTTTATTATTTTGGTCAACCTACCCACCTAAAAATATCATTTGTTACAGCAAAGACTAGAAGAAATCCTACCATTAGTGCACCAAGAGTATATGCAAAATTTTCAACTCTTGCAGGAAGTGGTTCTCCTCTTATCGCCTCTATCGCAAGCATGGTAAGTTGCCCACCATCTAAAACAGGAATTGGCAGCAAGTTCAATACGCCTAAACTAATACTTAAAATAGCCATTAAATATAGAAAAGGTAAAAAGCCTGCATTAAATGCTTCGCCAGACATCTTTGCAATCCCAACAGGACCGCTAAGATTTTCTGCACCCATATTTCCAGTAATCATTTTTCCTATAAATAAAAGTGTTTTTACGCTTAGATTATATGTATCCCTGACTGACTTTGTGAAAGCTTCAAAAATAGATCTTTTATATGCAGCTGAAATGCCAAGGATTGGATTACCAGCTTCAGAAATTTCAGTGTTTATAAAAAAGTTTTTTGTTTCTCCATTTCTTTGAATTAAAAGATTAACATTACTATTAGATGAAGATGCGAGGATTTCCGAAACCTCCGCAAAATGATTAACGCTTTTACCATCTATTTCTAGGATTTTGTCACCTGCCATAACACCAGCAAGCGATGCTGGTCCCTGTCTAGAAAGTGAGCCAATTTCTGGAGATATGTATGATGTTATCCCAATTGGAAAGAACTTTTCTGGTTCTTGTTGTTGTTCTGAATTACTTAAAAAGTCTACAACACTTATATTTCTAATGTATGTCTCAGAATTTTTAGCATTTAAAAAGCCTGCTTTTATTTCACCTGTAAGACCAGCATTAGCTAAAAGTGCAAGTCTATATTCTGAAGGGTTTGAGATTTTTTCACCATCTATAGAAAGAAGAATATCGTTTTTATTAATGTCACCAGATATAGATGAACTAGAAACATATTCACCATCAACAAGAAAAATTGTTTTTACCGTTTGTTGAGATGAAAATATGAAGGTAAATATAAATACTGCGAGAATAAAATTAGCAAGAGGGCCAGCAAACATTACAGCTGCTCTTTGCCACTTAGGTTTTGTTTCGAATAAGTTATCTAATTGCTCATCAGTAAAGTTTTTTTTCATTTCGGGTTCGGCATCTAGAGCTTTCTTTGATAAATAAGACACATAGCCTCCCAGCGGTAATGCTGATAGAGCAAATTCAGTCCCTTTTTTATCTTTCTTTTTATAAATAACAGGGCCCATGCCAACTGAAAATCTATCAACATGAACTTTGCACATTCTTAAAACAAAGAAATGACCACCCTCATGAATTACAACAAGGACACCCAAAAGAATTAGAAAAGCAATTATAGTTATCATAAGTGTTTTAAGTTAGTGATTTTATCACCATATTAGATATATTGCGTGCCTCCTGATCAATTTCAAAAATATCTTCAATACTATTAAACTTTGACATCTCTTTTGTATCAAAAGTTCGTAAAATTACCTCATATATTTGTCTAAATGTAATCCTTTTCTTTAGAAAATTTTCTACTGCAATCTCATTAGCAGCATTAAAATAAATTCCCTTTGAGCTATCTTCTCGAACAGCCTCTCTTGCCAAATGAACAATTTCAGCTCTGTCATTTGGAAAGCTTTCAAAGTTAAGCTTGAGATTATTAAAATCAATGGGCTGGAACGGGATTGAGAGTCTATTATCATATGACATTGCGTTAGCAATAGGTACACGCATATCTGGGTTACTCATTTGGCAAATTGAAGATCCATCATTAAATGTAACTATCGAATGAACAATGCTCTCAGGATGGATTACAAGCTCAAAGAAGCTCTCATCCATATCAAATAAATAGCATGCTTCAATGAGTTCCAAACACTTATTTACAAGAGTAGCTGAATCTATAGAAATCTTCGATCCCATTTTCCAATTAGGGTGATTGAGCGCATCTTGGACTCCAACATTATTGAGTTCATCTATATTCCTTCCGTGAAAGGGCCCCCCTGAGGCGGTAATGACTATTTGCTTAACATCTTGTGTTGATCTAGATTCAGGTAAGCATTGGAAAATAGCATTATGCTCGCTATCAATTGGAACTAGTTCGGTATTATTTTCTCTTACTGCTTCCATCAGTAATGATCCGCCTGCCACAATACTTTCTTTATTGGCAAGAAGGATCTTTTTACCTGATTTTGCTGCATGGAAAGTCGACTTAATTCCAGCAAAACCTGATATGGCTGAGATTACAATATCAACATCACTTGAATTAAAGATATCGGAAAGCTCTTTCTCATCTTCACAAATAACTGCATCTTCAGTTTTTAGTATATTTTTTATTGCTGATTTATCATTTATGTAAATGTACTTTGGATTATGCTTTTTAATAATCTTGTTAGCCTTTTCAACATTACTGTTTACCGAAATGCCTACTACTTCAAAGTTTTCTTTGTTTGAGTCGATAACAGATAGAGCATTTTCTCCAATACTCCCTGATGCACCAAGAATGAATATCTTTTTCAAAAGTATGATCCTGCCGTATTTAAGAGAAGTAAAAAAAATAAAGTCATTGGAATAGCCGCTAAATGAGAGTCAACTCTGTCGAGTAAGCCTCCATGCCCCGGGAGGATACTACCTGTATCTTTAACATCTGCCTTTCTTTTTAAAAAACTAAAAAAGTAGTCTCCGCATAATGCGAATGGGATTGTAAGAATCATTGTTAATGCGAGTACAAGAGAAACTTCTTCTAGGAATAAGTATGCACATATAACAAAAAATAAACTAGACATGAGGCCACCGATTAATCCTTCGATGGTCTTGTTAGGACTTAGCTTGGGAAGAAATGAATTTTTTCCTAGGTTTTTACCAATAATATATGCACCGGTATCAAAAACTGCAATATTAAAAATAACTGCTAATAGAAATATTCTAGATCCAGGTACTAATTGAAAACATACCAAACAAAAAGCAGATATTAATAGCAAACCAATCCAAAAATTATTAAATGCAAAATTTGAAGATAAACGCCCTTGCTTAAAGAATATTTGATAAGCAACTACAATCCAAACCGTTATTCCCAACATTGTTATAAATGATATTGGTTCAAATAATCCACCAAAATAATGATTGGAGCTTATTAGGATAATAAACAATATTAAAAAAATTAATCTCTTTCCATTACTTGATTTTGAAATTGACATCCATTCGAAGAACAGAGCCAAAGAAAGAATAGATATGAAAATATTCAAAACCAGATTTGATGAGTAAAGTATCAAAGTGATAACAATAGCTGAAATAAAAATTGCAGTTATTGAGCGCTGTAAAAATTCTTGCTTAAGTTCGCTCACCGAATCTTCGCTCCGAATTAAAATATTTGTTTATGTTTCTTTTAAAATCCTGTTTTGAATAATCTGGCCAGAGTTTTTTAACAAAATGAATCTCGGAATAAGCTATTTGATATAAAAGAAAATTGCTTATCCTTGTATCTCCTCCAGTTCTAATTAGTAAATCAATGTTGGATTCAGGAACTTGCGATAATTCATTAATTGTATGGTCATTGATATCAGATGCTTTAATTTTCAATCTAGATACCTCTCTAGCAATATTAATAATATCCATTTTACCACCATAACCAAGTGCTACATTCAGTCTTAGTTTAGGTTTATTGCTGAAAGATTTCTCTTCAGCAAATTTGATTTTTTCATAAGTTTTTTTGCCAAAATTAGAATAATCGCCAAAAAATCTGACTTTTACCTTTTGCTCAATTAACTCATCCAGCTCATTTTTAATACTATTAACAATAAGATTATTTATGGCTTTGACTTCAGATTTTGGTCTTTTCCAATTTTCCGTGCTGAATGCATAAACCGTAAGAGATTCAATATTTTGATTAACTGATTCCTTAACTATTTCCTTGAGTGCTGATACCCCTCTAGCATGACCTTCTTTAATTTGAAGATTATTTTTTTTTGC
>CACJKN010000004.1 GCA_902594005.1 uncultured SAR86 cluster bacterium
GTTGAGGATATGGTTAATTTTATTGATAAATTAATCCAGAAAGATAAAGCTTATGAAAAAGATGGACATGTATTTTTTCATGTTCCTTCCTATGAGGGTTATGGAAAATTATCAAACAGAGAAATAGATCAACAACTTGCTGGAAGTAGGGTGCAAGTTTCCGATATCAAAAAAAATCAACAGGATTTTGTTTTGTGGAAACCGTCTAGCAAAAGTCAGCCTGGATGGGAATCTCCATGGGGGATTGGAAGACCGGGATGGCATACAGAATGTTGTGTAATGTCTGAGGTAAATCTAAAAATACCTTTCGATATTCATGGTGGTGGGCAAGACTTGCTCTTTCCTCATCATGAAAATGAAATTGCTCAATCTTGTGCAAGCGTTAATTCTGACAATCCTGAAGATTATGCTAAGTATTGGATACACAATGGTTTTGTCACTATAGATGGCGAAAAAATGTCAAAATCTCTTAATAATATTATTCTTCTGAATGATCTTTTAAAAGAACATGATGGAGAAACAATAAGACTTGCGCTGCTATCTTCTCATTATCGAAAATCACTTGATTGGAATGAAAATCTGATAAAACAGTCCAAAGTATTGTTGGATAAAGTTTATGATTTTCTTGGTAACTGTGACGATGATCCTGAAGGTGAAATTGATGAAAGTCTCATAGAAAATTTTTCCAATGATCTTGATATACCTAAAGTATTAACCTCTATTAATGAGCTTTTAAAAAACAAAGACTCTTCAAACACTCGAACCATAAGGCAGTCTTTACTATTTGCAGGAAGCATTTTAGGAGTATTTAACAAAAAACCATCGGAATGGAATAAGCAAATTGAAATTAGTGATTCTGAATTGGCAGAAATAGAAAAGCTTATTAATGAAAGGAAAACTCTCAAAGAAAATAAAAATTTTACTGGCGCTGATGCAATAAGAGATTTACTTTTAGAAAAAGGTATTGAGCTTATAGATTCTGAAGATGGCACCACCTGGAAATCTAAAAGCTAATTTCACTTAATTCTTTCTTTACTGTCACAAACTTATAGTAATATCTAATAGGAGGATTTTATTATGAGATATTTTTTATTATTAACTTTTTCAATCTTTTCATTTGCAGATGATCATCGTATTTCAACAGATTTCTCAGACTGCGAAGGAAAAGTTGTAAATTATTATGTTTCTAAGATTATTTCTGGTGGCAGTGTTGAAGGAATGATGAAAGCTAGCAAGATGCATCAAAACTTTTACGACGAGCAAGGCGCAAATATAAAAGTTTATCCAGCACTCCAATATTTAAGAAATGATGATGGGACAGAAGAAAAACTTCATCGTGTTTCAACAATGGTTGTTTGGGATAGTGTTAATTCATGGAGTGAATGGAGAGAAAGCATCGAAGCTTTATCTAAAGAAGAAAGAGAACTTGCTGACAAAAAATACAATGCCTTTGTTGCTATGTACAACAAGAATACTGAGGTTGTTGCTCAGAGAAGATGGTGTATGCTTTAATAATATGTGTTTTTTTTGGAGATAAATTATGTTGCATATAGGAAAATATGAAATGAGAAGCGATGCTGATAGAGACGCTTTCGGTCATGCTGCTCTTGCAGTTTGCAAGGCTGCAAAAAATGTCGAAGGTGTAAATGATGCAAAGTTTTTCTGGGTGAATCCAAACTTGATTGGAATTATAGTCGATGCAGAGAAGGGTGTATGGGGTAGCGATGCTGATCCCTCAGCCGAGACCATGAAAGCCTTTTTTGATTTGGCTGATTTATCAAATCAAGTTTCAAATGAGATTTGGATGTCAGCCGGTGTTGGTGAAGAAAGATTTAATATGACTAGATAAAAAAGGAGGAAAAATGTTTAGAAATATATTGTTAAGTTTAGCTTTAATCTTTTCAGTCGCTGTATTTGCTGATGGTCATACAGGTGCTGAAAAAACAGTTCTAAAAAATATTGAAGCTTATTGGGAAGCAAGGAACACATCAGATTGGGATAAAGTTGTAGCTATGAGTAGCGCATCAGGAATGCTAAATACTAATTCTGATGGGAGTTTTCATAAACCAATGACTGCTCAAACAGTATCAGACTGGGAAAGACAAAGTGCTGGCGGAACTGGAGTGATTCAAGTTCATGCATCTGAAGCTCATCAGCTTAATGATACTACTGTATATGTAAGATATTATGCTGAGGGAGTTGTTGCTGATGGAAACGGAGGAATGAAGCCTTATCGAACCAGAGTTACTGGTGTATGGGTAAAAGAAGGTAAAAATTGGGTTGTTAAAACATCTCATTTCTCTTCAGCTGCTTATGGAGGCACTCATCAGACTGTTCAAGCTGATTTCGAAGACTAATAATTAAAAAAAAGCCGGCTTTTCTAGGCCGGCTTTTTTTATTATAGAACTTCTAAAGTAGAGCGCACGCCATAGCAATCAAGGATCCTATAGATCCAAACCAAGCAAGAGTTCTAACATATGTTATCCCCATAATATATGTAGCTCCATGGGCAACTCTAAATATTAACCACCAACATGCAGCAGTGGTTACATCTACATTTATGATCATAGATAAAAGGGCCAATGCTAAAAAAGCTGGCAAACTTTCTTGAAGATTCGTTGATGCTCTTCTTGCTCTTGCAAGCATTTCTGATGGTTCATCAGATTCTTCTCTGTTTGAAAGAAGCCAATTCATATTGCTCATATTCAAAACCATCGGAATAATCCATATTTGTAAAATTGCCAAAACAAGTGAAATAACTATTAACGATTCCATATTTTCTCCAAAAATGTTAAAAATCTAGATTATCAGCGAGAATTTATAAATTCAAGAATAAAAAAACTTTAGAATACTGATATAAATTTATCACTAATGAATTTTATTAAAACAAATAGATTACTAGTAGGCTTAGCTTCATCAATTTTATTTTTTAGCTTTCTTGCCTCTTTGATACTTACAAGCTTTGGTAATGTTGAGGTAAAGAGCTTAAGACTTGATACAGACAAGGGTCAGTATATCGTCTATGACCTATTTAGACCTAAGTCGGCTCAGTCGGAATCTAAGGCACCATTTATAGCCATCATTCCAGGTTTTCAAAGATCAAAAGAAGCTTTATCTAATATAGCTATTGAGCTTTCTAGAAGAGGATATGTTGTCGCCTTGATCGATCCTTATGCCCAGGGTTTATCTTCTTCATCTTTAAGCACTAGAGCTGCAACTACACAAGGCTATGGGATGTTTGCCTTAGTAGAGTATGTACATGATGGTGCTTTTGATTTTGTAAATATAGATAAGATTGGGGCAACTGGTCACTCAATGGGAGGAAATGCAGCAATACGAGGCGCTGATTTTTTTGGAAAACAAGCAATTCAGGATAATACAAAAAGCAAACTAGATTCCGTTTATGTTTCTGGTTACGTGCTCACATTAAGAAACAATATTTTAAGAGACTCAAAATCAAATATGGGTGTTAGCTATGCCCTATATGACGAAGGGGCTTTTAGAAATGAGCTGACTGCATGGGACTCTGCAAATATGATGATTGCTCCTGAATCTCTTAGAACTATTAATAGCATTCTTCCTAAAGAAGGCCAAATAGACGAAGTTGAATTAGGAAAATATTATGGCTCAAAAGAAAGAAATTCTTTAAGAGTGATTTTTAATGAACCAGTTTTGCACCCATTCCAACCATATAATTTTGAAGCAACCTCAAATCAACTGGATTATTTTGAGGAAGTATTTGGAGCACCAAATCCAATAAATTCAAATAATCAAATTTGGCACTGGAAAGAAATATTTACTCTTATAAATATGGTTTTAGCATTAATTATGCTTATTCCAATCGCAAAATTACTTTTGAGCTTAAGGTTTTTTTCATCTATTAAAAAAGAGATTCCAGCTCCCTTAAACATTCCAAATGATAAAGGAAAAATAATTTTTTGGTCTATCTTCTTCATAAGCGCTTTAATTGCTTGTGTAACTTTCATACCAATGGTTGAGGTTGCAAAAATCTTATTTGAAGATGCAGCTAATAGAAAATTGACTTGGTTTTTCCCTCAAAGAATGAATAACTCAGTAATGTTGTGGGCTGCATTTAATGGATTGGTGGGGATTATCATTTTCTTCCTTTCATACAGGCTCTTTGGTAAGAAAAATGGAGTAGATTCTCAGTCCTGGGGGCTTTCTATAAATAAGATAGACTTTTTTAAGACATGTGTTCTAGCTTTGCTGGTTTTTTCAATTTTTTATATTTTCCTTTTTATAAATTATGGTCTTTTTCATGTCGATTATAGATTTTGGTTCATGGGAGTAAGAATATTCCAAGCAGAAATGCTTCTAGTATTACTAATGTATCTTCCGCTTTTCATTATCTTCTTTTTTTCAAATTCATTAAGAGTAAATGGAGCAATGAGATTTAAAGATCAACCCGAATGGCTTTCTATGCTTATAGCAGGCTTTGCAAACTCTTTTGGCTTAATGTTGATAATAATTATTCAATATTCAGTTTATTTTCAAACTGGTACGGTCTTTTGGACAACAAATTGGTTAAGTGTGAATCTGCTTTTTGGTATAGTCCCAATGATGTTTATTTTGCCTTATTTTAATAGGATATTTTTTAGAATGACCGGAAGAGTTTATTTAGGCCCTTTAGTTACATGTCTTGTTTTTATTATGATACTTTCAACTAATACGGTAGTTTATTTACCAATCTATTAATATGCAGAAAATACTTTATTTTTTTACTATTTTTTTTATTTCTAGCTGTGGAGGTGGAGGTGGAAGTCAAGAGATATCTCAAAACAGTCAACCAATAATCACAAATAATATATTTACTTACGATGTCCTTGAAAATCAAAATCTAGCTTTTATTGTTGAAGCATCGGATCCCGATAGCGATTCAATTTCTTTTCAGATTACTGGAGGTACAGACCAGAAGCTTTTTTTTGTTAGTAACTCAGGGCAAGTATCCTTTCTTTCCTCGCCAGATTTTGAGAATCCTTCTGATGATAACCTTGATAATTCATATGAGATTTCAATACGTGCATTCGATGGCAGCCTTTATTCAGCTAGTTATAATTTCACTGTAAATGTTACTAATGATGTAAGTGATGATGGAGATGATAATTCATCAGCAACATGCTCTGAACAGTCAGAGTCTACTTCTTATTGCACTATAAGCTGGGATAATTTAGAAAGAGAATTTTATGTAGTCTTCCCAGATGAGTTTTCAAAAGACCAGACCTATCCTGTCATTATTAGCCTCCATGGTGGCGGTGATTATGCTGATGCAAACATGGAATATACTGGATTTACAAAAATAAATAACCAAAATAACTTAGTTTTATTGTTTCCCCAAGGAACAGTAGCTCCTGGAAAGGGAGACACTGGTTGGTTTGCAGGCGGCGATTGTTCAAACTTAGAAGTTTGCGATCTTTCTTTTATTGAGAGACTGATAGACTACTCCATTGATGAATTATCAATTGATTCAAGCAGAGTATTTGTTTCTGGTTTTTCTAATGGCGCTTTTATGGCATATACAACCGCATGTTTTTTAAGTAACAAAGTCGCTGCAGTTGCTCCCGTATCAGGATCATTATCACCCGAAGACTATGAGTCATGTGATCCTCAAAGACCTATCCCAGTAATTCACTTGCACGGAGAAGATGATTCAGCAATTCCAGTGCAAGGCGGAGACTACATTACACCTCTTCAGCTTGTCAGCAATTACTGGAGTTCCTTCAACCTCTGCAATGAAAATGTTACCACTAGCGGTGAAGATTTAAATGGAGATGGTTATGCTTGGTATTCGGAAATTTCAACAAATTGCCAAGAAGGAGTTAGCGTAAACTTTACATATTTAGAAAATTTTGATCATAGCTGGCCAAGCACTGAATCAGATAAAGGCAGTGGATCTGATATTGATGGAGCAACATTTATCTGGGATTTTTTATCCTTGTATGATATCAATGGGTTGATAAACTAAAGCTAATGAGATTTATTTATTTATTGGTTGCTGCTCTTACTATTTCATCATGTGGCGGAGGTGGATCTTCAACTGAAATAATAGTAGATACTGAGGAGAATAGCGCTGAGCCATGCCAAAATTATATATCCAGCAATGGTAGTGGTAAAACCTTCAATTGTTCAGTTATCCACGACGAAAAAAATAGACAATTTTTTATTTATCAAGGAAGTTCATATTCTGGAAATGCTCCTATTTTGTTTGTCCTTCATGGCTATACTAGTAGAGCTTTATGGATTATGAATTATTCGGGCTTCCAGTCTATAGCTGATGAGTTTGGTTTTTTAGTTATTTATCCTCAAGGAACGCTCCTTCCATCTTCAGGTCAAACACATTGGAATGTTGGAGGCTGGACAACTAGCAGCACAACTGATGACGTGAGCTTTATAAACTCTTTAATTAACTTTATTGATGATGAATATTCTATAGATCCAAAAAGGATTTACTCTACCGGAATGTCAAATGGAGGCTATATGAGTTATAAGCTGGCATGCGATTTAAGTTCAAAAATTGCAGCAGTTGTTTCCGTAACTGGCTCTATGACTATTCAAACGGTTGATGGCTGCAACCCATCTCATCCAACATCAGTGGCTCAAATTCATGGATTACAAGATTCTGTAGTTAGTTACTATGGAAATGCATGGAGTAAGCCAATTGAAGAAGTGATGGAGTATTGGGCCAACTATAATAATTGCTCAAATGAATCAAATTCGTCTGAAATTACTGGAAGTAATGGTGGAGGAACCCATGATGTTTACTCTGAATGCGATAACCAAACAAGTGTAGAGCTTTTTTTAATGAATAATATGGGACATGATTGGCCAAATCTCAACAATCATGATATTCAAGCATCAACAACTATCTGGGACTTCTTATCTAAATACGATATTGATGGATTAATTCAGTAATAACATTAAAATAGTCTAAAAATTATATATTTTTATGAAAATTAATTTACCAGACGGATCTTCAAAGGAACTTCAAGATGGTTCTAATGGTCTAGATTTAGCAAATTCAATTGGAGCAGGCCTTGCAAAGAGTGCTGTTGCTGTTTCTATTGATGGAAAGCAAAGAGATCTTCTGGATGAGCTTCCTGATAATTCCTCAGTATCAATAATTACTATTCAATCTGATGAGGGTTTAGAAATAATGAGGCATACATTAACTGCTCAGATTCTTGCTAAGGCAATTAAAAATTTGTACTCAGATTCAAAATTAGCAATAGGGCCAACTATCGATAATGGTTTCTATTATGATGTATCAACTAAAACACCTATATCAGTAGAAGATTTACCACAAATAGAAATAGAAATGAAAAGAATATTAGAAAAGAAATCTAATATTGTTAAATCTTTCCATTCTAAAAAGGATGCAAAAAAGTTATTTAAAGATAAGGGAGAGACTCTCAAAATAGAAATAATAGATGATTCAGATCAAGCTGATAACTTTCAAATCTATACAAATGCTGACGAAGATTTTATTGATTTATGCAGAGGACCTCATTTACCAAACCTATCTTTTATTGGAGCATTTAAGCTAACTAAAGTCTCTGGAGCCTACTGGAAAGGAGATTCTTCCAATGAAATGCTTACAAGAATTTATGGGACAGCATGGAGAAATGAAAAAGAGCTTCAGGAACACCTAAAGTCTATCGAGGAAGCCGAAAAAAGAGATCATAGAAAGATTGGAAAAGATATGGATCTTTTCCATTTCCAAGATGAAGCTCCAGGCATGGTTTTTTGGCATCCAAAAGGCTGGACTATTTATTCAACTTTAAAATCTTATATGTCAGAAATGCAAAAGAAAGCTGATTATAAAGAAATTAATACTCCATCGGTGATAGATAGAAAGCTTTGGGAAAAATCTGGTCATTGGGACAAATATAGAGAAAACATGTTTATCACTGAGATCGATGAGGAGCATGCGAATGAGAAAAGGGTTAATGCTTTGAAACCCATGAATTGTCCTGGACATGTTCAGGTTTATAATCAAGGCATTAGATCATATAAAGAACTTCCATTTAGGTTATGTGAATTTGGTTCATGTCATCGATATGAGGCATCAGGCACTATGCATGGCTTAATGAGAGTGAGAGGTTTCACACAAGATGATGGTCATATTTTTCTTACAGAAGATCAAATAGAGTCGGAAACAGCTATCTTTATTGATTTACTATCAAAGGTTTATGCAGATCTTGGGTTCAATGAATTTGAAATTAAACTATCAACACGCCCGGAACAAAGAGTCGGATCTGATGAGATTTGGGACAAAGCTGAATTGTCTCTAAAAAATGCAATCGAAAAGCTTGGACTGGAATACAGGGTAGATGAAGGAGATGGTGCATTTTATGGTCCAAAATTAGATTTTGTATTAACAGATGCAATTGGAAGGAAGTGGCAATGCGGAACTCTTCAGTTAGATTTCAATCTTGCTGATCGTCTAGATGCTCAATACGTTGCAGAGGATGGGAATAAATATAATCCAGTTATGTTCCATAGAGCAATTCTGGGGTCTTTTGAAAGATTTATAGGCATTTTAATTGAGAACTATAGTGGTAATCTTCCTTTATGGCTTGCTCCTACTCAAGTGACTGTTTGTTCAATTACAGATGAAGCTGATGATTATGTTAAAGAGATATCAGAAATGCTAAGAAGTGAAAATATTCGATGTAATTCAGATTTAAGAAATGAAAAGATTAGCTATAAAGTCAGAGAGCATAGTGTCTCAAAAGTGCCAATAATTATCGCTGTCGGGAAAAAAGAGGTTTCAGAAAGAACTGTTTCAGTAAGAAGGCTTGGCAGTGATGATACATCTATATTATCACTTGATGATTTTACTACTTCAGTAGTGCAAGAATCTCTTGCCCCAAATAAATAAAATGATTGGTAAGTTTTTTATTGCATTAATCAAGATTTATCAAAAGTTTCTTTCGCCAATGCTCGGAAGCAATTGCAGGTTCCAGCCTACATGCTCAACATACACTATAGAGGCTATTCAGAAATTTGGCGCTTTTTCAGGAATTATTTTAGGGTTTAAAAGAATCGTTAAGTGCAGGCCCGGTGGGGAGTGCGGGTTTGATCCTGTACCGGAGGAGTTGTAATGATTTTTGATTTATTTACCAGTAACTTCTATCTACTTTTAAGCCTTTGGATTGGTGTTGCAATCATTACTTTCTGCTATCTTTTTTTTGTTACTGCGCCATATGGCCGCCATGCTAATACAAATTGGGGGCCTTCAATGGATGCAAGATGGGGTTGGATAGTTATGGAGTCTCCATCTGTATTCTTAATAGGGGGTCTATGTATATTTTTTAGGGAAAATCTAAGCCTAGTATCGTCAATTTTCGTATTAATCTATATTTTTCATTATTTCCATAGAACCTTAATTTGGCCTTTTGTTGCAGAAATGGATGGTAAAAAGATGCCCGTTTTTGTTGCTTTTCTAGCGTTTGTTTTCAATATTTTTAATGTCCTTTTTCAGTGCACTTGGATTCTTTTTATAGCAAATTATGAAAACAGTTGGCTTACAAGTTTTCCATTTATTTTAGGAATATTAATCTTTGTAGCTGGATTCTATATAAATGTTAGATCTGACTATATGCTTATTAATTTAAGAAAATCAAAAGGTCCTGGCTATCATATCCCAAGGGGATTCCTGTATGAAAAGGTATCTGCTCCCAACTATTTTGGAGAGATGCTAGAGTGGTTAGGATGGACAATATCTAGTTTAAGTCCTTCTGGATTAGCTTTCTTTATTTGGACATCCGCAAATCTCATACCAAGAGGAATCTCAAATCACAATTGGTGTAATGAAAACTTAGAAAACTATCCCCAAGGTAGGAAGGCAGTCATTCCAGGTATTATTTAGAATGATTATTAGGGTTTTTTTATTTCTAGCTTTATCTTTTTCATATTTTGTTTCAGCTGAGCAGATTTCCATTATGTCCTACAATCTAAATAATTTATTTGATGCCCAAGATGACGTTGGAAAAGATGATAAAGCTTATTTACCTATTGAACTTAAAAATACTGATGATCATATTATGGGATGCCTGCAAGTTAATAATTCTAAGTGGAGAAATGAATGTTTATTCTTAGATTGGAGTGAGGAACTAGTACAAAAAAAGATTTCTAACATTTCAGATCTATTAATTTCTATGGGGGAATCTCAACCAGATATTATCGCAATTCAAGAAATTGAAAATTTAAATGTTCTTCGAATGCTCTTTAGTAAAATAGAAGCTTTCGGATATACAGATTTTGCTTTAATCGAAGGTGAAGATTATAGAGGAATTGATAATGCTATTATTTCAAAGTATCCAATTTATGGCGCAAGAAATTTTAAGATTAGATTCTCAGACTCTGTTGAGGTGACAAGCTCAAGACCAATTTTTGAGGTGAAACTTGGTCTGGATAATGAAATCATAAGAGTTTATGTAGTTCATTTTCCTGCTCCCTACAATAGTGCTAATTCAAGAATTGATGCATTAAATAACCTTTATGCAATTGTTAACTCTCACAACGATAAGTGGATTGCTTTGGGAGATTTCAATATCACTTCTCAAGAGGAAAAAGATCTGGGTATTTATTCCCAACTTAATAATGATTGGTATATATCCCATCTTGATGGATGTAAAAAATGTAAGGGTACTTTCTTTTATGGTCAGGACGGCACCTGGAGTTTTTTAGATGCAATTGTTTTTCCAAAAAATAAAAAGATGAGTTTAGAAACCTCATACATCTTTAAGAATGAAATAAATATTGATACCAAAGACGGTAAACCAAGAGATTTTGGGATTCTTACCGGAAAGGGTATTTCAGATCATCTTCCAGTTGTAGCTGAAATAAGAATTAATTAACTCTAATATTTTCTAATTTTGCTTTTGTTTTTGACTCGTCATCAAGAAGCTCAAATCCATATATAGATTGTTCCCAATGACCATAGACGGGGTTGGCTAGCATAAACCACTTATTGCCCCACATATTCTCATATTTAAGAACAGAGTTTTTTCTAGTGACATAATCAGCTTTATCTGGAAGATCAAAGAAATCATTAAGGTTATCTCCAAACATCATTATTACTCTATGATCTTTGGAAACATGTGATCTTCGAGAAGCTTTACTAGAACCCCATCCATTTTCACCCCGCGTTAGGAGCACATCAATATCATCATCAAATGGTAGCCCAAGTTTTTTAATATTGTTTTTTGTAGCTTCCTCATAAACAGTTCTTCGATTAGTCACATAAAAGATTTTTACACCTTTGTTTTGAGCGCTCAGCAAGAAATCTTTAACCCCAGGAATCAAAGTTGCTTTTTCTTCATATATCCATATATCCCATCCCTCAGGATAGTTGGTCTGATTCATAATAGATCTAGCATTGAAGGGTGTATTATCTAAGACTGTCTCATCAACATCTAGGATTATCGCAGGAGTTCTATTTGTTTCTCCCTCTGATTCAAGAACTGCATCCCAATCTGAATCACTAATAGCCTCGTCTAGGAGCTCAGTTGCAGTGTTATAAGTCTGTACAAAAGTAGCTTTTATCTCACCAGATGTTTGTGAGTAAAGAACTGACATAAGTGATTCTAGATTTTTATCAGCATCTGAATCAATGCTAAAGAGAAAAACAATACTGAGAAAGAATAGATTTCTTTTATTTTTTATCACGCCAACCTTCACGATCGAAGATTCTTAAATAAGCCAGCTGATCATGTTCTGATTTATTTGATACTTTTACATAATCTCCTGACTGAACAAGTATCACATCTCCAGCAACTAAATCATATGAGTCTTGATGCTCAACACCATAAGATGGATCACCGCCATGACCTTCCTCAGAATTCATATATTCAACAACTTCCATTCTTCCTCGTCCATTTACAACGACATAGACTACATCAGAATCTATAAGCTTGTGTCCTTCTGTTGACTGGCCTGGTTGAATAATAGTTTTACTTGCAATAACTTTACCAAGGAGATCATTTG
Organism: uncultured SAR86 cluster bacterium; assembly: GCA_902594005.1. Lineage (GTDB taxonomy): Bacteria > Pseudomonadota > Gammaproteobacteria > Magnimaribacterales > D2472 > CACNXK01. The sequence continues at coordinate 12,010 of CACJKN010000004.1, forward strand.
TCCACACAGTATAAGCATCTGTTTCTTTATACGGGGAACCCCCAACTCTAAAATTTACGTATTTTCTTGGCATAATAATTCTCTAAAACATAATGATACTTGATCAAAAAAAAATATCATTGATTTTTTAGATTTTTTTCTTTTTAATTCATCAAAATAAAGCTTTATAATATCGTTCACCAAATTTTAAAAAGAATTCATATGAGCAAAATCTATAAAAATCCAGAAACAATAGGACTGCATGCAGGCTGGCGTAAAGATGAGAATACTAATTCAGTAGCAGTACCGATACACCAAACAACAAGCTATCAATTTGATGATTGTGATCATGCTGCTAATTTATTTGCACTATCTGAGCTTGGAAACATCTATACAAGGATAATGAATCCAACAGTTGCAGTTCTTGAGGATAGAGTATCAGCTATTGAGGGAGGAGTCGGTGCCTTGGGAGTCGCATCAGGCTTAGCGGCATCTGCTTATGCTATTCAGAATCTATGCAAAAGCGGTGACAACTTTATCTCATCAACACACCTGTATGGAGGAACTTATAATCAGTTTAAAAATACTTTTGCAAACATGGGTATTGAAGTGAGATTTGTTGATCCAAGTGATCCACAAAACTTTTTAGATGCTGTAGATGATAAAACCAGAGCTTTTTATGGCGAAACTTTACCAAATCCAAGTTTTGAAGTTTTTCCAATTGGAGAAGTTGCAGCTTTAGGAAAACCTTTGGGAATTCCATTAATTATCGACAATACAGCAGGTCCAGTTATTTGTAGACCCTTTGATCATGGCGCGGCTGTAATAGTTCACTCCACAACTAAATATATTGGTGGTCATGGAACATCAATTGGAGGAATAATTGTGGATAGTGGGAATTTTGATTGGGAAGCTGTTCCTGAGAGACAGCCTTCTCTTAATACTCCTGATCCCTCTTATTCCGATGCTATTTGGACCGAAGCAGTTAAACCGCTTGGACCAATTGCATATATTTTGAAAGCGAGAACTACTCTTTTAAGAGATCTTGGGGCAGCAATGAGTCCTTTTAATGCATTTATGTTTATTCAAGGACTTGAAACGTTAGCATTAAGGATGAAAGAGCATTCAAAGAATGGGGCTATGGTTGCAGAGTTTTTACAAAACCATCCTAAAGTTGAAAGGGTTAGCCATCCCTCAGTAGCAGATGGATTTAAAAAAGAAAGAGCCGACAATTACCTAAACGGTGGTTGTGGAGGCTTAATGGGTTTTGAAATTAAAGGTGGACTAGAATCTGGTAAGAAATTTATAGAGTCACTAGAAATGTTTTATCATGTTGCTAATATTGGAGATTCAAAAAGTCTTGCAATACATCCTGCAAGTACTACTCATAGTCAACTCAATGAAGAAGAGCTTTTGAGCGGAGGTGTCAGTCCCGGCTATATAAGACTCTCTATTGGGCTAGAGCACATAGATGATATTCTTGAGGATCTTGGAAACGCGCTTGATAATAGTTAAAGCTTGAATAAGTTAATAAACTATATATATATCGGCTCAAAAAAAAGGTTAGGCCAGCTCAAGCTATTTAAAGAAGAAAATTTCGAAAAAGTTACAAAATTGAATTTCTCTAATGAAAGAGAGATAGTAGATTTATTAGACTCTGAGATAGCAGATTTTAATGGAAATATTATCGTTATTCTTCTTCCTGGCTGTGTTCCAAGTAAAGATGCAAGAGCTACATTAAAAAAGATTGCATTGATAAATCAGCTTTCATGGGGCTGGTTTGGAGGAAATAAGAAATTTACAGATATGATTTCGCAAATTAAGAAAATTAGTACCATAGTCACTAAAACGCCAAACACTGATCAAGGCATATATTTGTCAAGAGAACTTTATTTTTCACTAGGAGGCTTTGGAGAGCTTAATAAATTCTCATTTAAAGAAATCTCAAAAAGACTTTATTCGAGACTCGACCCCCAAAAACCCTTACCACCGCTTATAATTAGATCAAAAAAGGTTCAAGTCTCATAACTATGCATTTTTTAGAAGCTCAAAATATTTCATATAAGATTAATGATAGGAATATTCTAAGGAGCATAACTTTCAATATTGGCTTTGGTGAGTTGGTAAAAATCTCAGGGAGAAATGGATCAGGAAAAACTACACTTTTAAAAATAATTATTGGTCTAACAGAACAGACAAAGGGATCTTTAACAAGGAAGAGCGAAGAAAAGATTTGTTTTCTTGGACACAAAAGCGGGTTAAAAAATTATTTAACTGTTAGAGAAAACCTTCTTATTCATGGTTTAAAAATAAATTCATTAAACCTTGGCCTCCTTGAAAAATTAAACCTAAAGAGACATATCGATAATTCTGTTGGAACTCTATCTTTTGGCCAACAAAAAAAATTATCTTTAATAAGAATTTTGAATGCAAAGGAGAGAATTATAATTCTAGATGAGCCTTTTGTAGGGTTGGATGAAGAAAGTAAAAATATCCTCAGAGAGTTCATGGATTCCATAAAAAAAGAAAATAGAACCCTTATATTCACATCTCATATTGATCTCGAAGATAACTACAGGGAAATCAAGATAGATGAATAGAAACTTACTGTTTATTGAGGGCTTCAAACTATTTAAAAGGAGTAGGGCTTGGGTCGGACCAGTATTAGTTTTCCTTTTAATAATAATTTCTTTTCCACTAACGCTGGATATAAATAGCGATAATCCGCCTCAAATTTATCTATCTTTTATTTGGATTTCTACACTTTTGGTTACTATGCTAGGAACTGAATTGATTTTCTCTGAAGATTTTGAAGATGGCACTCTCGAGCAATATGCAGTAAATAATAAACTTATTGAAATTGTTTTTTATAAAATCCTCGTTCATTGGGTATTGATTGGTATTCCTCTTGCTTTTGTTGCTTTTCTATTTATCTTATCTTTGAATATCTCAATTCACATAAGTTCAATTGCTTTGTTATGTTTAGTAATCTCAAATCTAATTTTTATTAATTTCTTTTCTCTTGGAAATGCCCTTAGCCTTAAAAAAGGATCTATTCTTGGTCTTTTAATAACGATTCCATTTTTAATTCCTGTGTTGATTGTTCTTGGCAAAATCACAACGTCAACCTTGCTGGGGTTAAGTTTGGTGGGTCATTTGAGCCTTTTAGTAGGAGTAATGATCCTGGTAGCAAGTTTTATACCATTTATTATTTCATTTATACTGAGAACGCATTTGGAATAGCAAAAAAAACCCATATATTATTTTTGTGATTAAAAAATTTTTTCATCAATTTGCCTCTCCTAAGAGTTACTTTGCTATTGCTAATAAGTTTGTTAAGCCTTTTTTGGCATTCTTTTTTTTACTTTATATAGGCGCTTTAGTATGGGGGCTTTTTTTTACGCCTCCTGATGCAGTACAGGGAGATTCTTACAGAATAATTTATATGCATGTTCCAGCATCATTTATGGCTCAGATTCTTTTTGTTGTAATGGCAATTACCTCAGCTGTCTTTCTTATTTGGAAGCTCAAATTAGCTGCTTATGTCTCAAAATCAATCGCCCCAATTGGAGCAATTGTGACTTTCTTTGCACTATTTTCTGGCTCTATTTGGGGCATACCAACTTGGGGAACCTGGTGGCAGTGGGATGCCAGAATTACCTCTACATTGATTTTATTCATAATGTATCTTGGCTTGATTTCTTTGCATGCATCTTTTGAAAATAAAGATAAGGCTGACAAATTTTTCTCAGTGCTCGTTTTAATAGGAGTGGTGAATATACCAATAATTAAGAAATCAGTAGATTGGTGGTCAACACTTCATCAATCTGCATCCATAACATTGACGAGCAAGCCCGCAATTGATCCAGTAATGTTGTATCCCTTAATGTTTTCTATAGTTAGTTTCATAGGCCTAATTTTTGGGTTAGTTATTCTTTCTTCACAGAATGAAATCTTAAAAAGGGAAAAATATAAAAGCTGGGTAAAAAATATTTGAAAATGAATCAAGATAGCTTAATAAATATTCTAAGCATGGGTGATCATGGAGTATATGTATGGATTGTTATAGTTGTTCTTTTTGTAATCCTGGGATCTACGATCATTCTTCTAAATAGAAAAATTCGACAAGCCAAGCAAGAAATAAATGAAGAAGCATAGAAAAAAAAGACTTTTTGGAGTTCTTCTAATTATAGGTAGCTCCTGCTTAGGTATTGGTTTAATTTTGTATGCGCTCAATTCAAACCTTGATTATTTTTTAACACCTAGTGAACTAAAACAAAGTGAAGAAAATGTTGTTTTATCATCAAATACAAGAGTTAAGCTTGGTGGTATGGTAAAAAAAGATAGCTTTTTCATTAATGAAAATAAAGTAAACTTTGAGGTTACTGATTTTGAAGACTCTATTAAAGTTATTTATGAGGGCTTATTACCAGATTTATTTAAAGAGGGAAAAGGTATTGTTGTCCTTGGCAAATACAATGATGGAATTTTTTATGCAGATGAAGTTTTTGCCAAGCATGATGAGAACTATATGCCACCAAACCTAGAATTGGACTAATTATGTTAGGTGAAATAAGTCACTTCTTAGCTTTTTGCTCATCAATTGTGTTTATGGCCTGCTTTCTTTTAGCTTTCTTTTCCTATTCCTCAAATACTAACAGCATAAGTATTTTTGTTCCTAAGGTTTTTGTATTGGCATCATTGACACTAATTACTTCATTTTTACTCTTTGTTTACTTAGCAATAATTGATGATTTCTCTATGGCTTACATAGCGAGTCACTCAAACTCAAATCTTCCAATCTTTTATAAAGTATCTTCAATATGGAGTGCGCATGAAGGTTCACTATTTCTTTGGGTTTTAATAATTTCTTTATGGGGCCTATTTTTCTTAATATTTAGAAACCATTCGACAACAACTTTTTATCCTCAAACAATAGGGATAATTTCATTAGTGGTAGCATGCTTCCTTCTTTTTTTATTATTCATTTCAAGTCCATTTGAAAGAATATTACCTTTTGGAGTCCCCGATGGAGCTGATATAAATCCCATCCTGCAAGATCCAGCTTTAGCAATTCACCCACCAATGCTTTATTTTGGTTATATTGGTTATGTTATTCCTTTCGCATTTGTTACAGCTTTTCTAATAAGTGGAAGGTTTGAAAAGTTTCCAATTGCTGAAATCAAGAGTTTTATACTGTCATCGTGGATATTTCTTACTATTGGAATAGCCCTTGGAAGTTGGTGGGCTTACTACGAATTAGGTTGGGGTGGTTATTGGTTTTGGGATCCAGTAGAAAATGTTGCTCTGATGCCTTGGTTGGCAGGGACAGCTCTGCTCCATACAGTTTACGTTTCTTCTAGATCAAAGAATCTAATAGCATGGACAATATTTTTATCAATTCTTGCATTTACGCTGAGTTTATTCGGAGCTTTTATTGTTAGATCTGGGATAATTGATAGTGTTCATTCATTTGCAAATGACCCAACTAGAGGTTTGTACTTGCTTGGAATGTCTGCATTCTTAATTACTGGACCGATAATGCTTTTTGTTAAAAATTTATCAAAAATCCTATCTGTTAATAAGGTAAAAGACTTTTCAAAAGAGTTTTTTATTGGTACCAACAATATCTTTTTCATTACCGCAGTATTTATTATTTTCTTAGGCATATCCTATCCATTAATATTAGAAGCGTTTTCAGATTCTAGGGTTTCAGTAGGAAGTCCTTTTTACAATAAAGTATTTGCTCCACTTACTTTTATAACTTCTTTATTCTTGGTTTTTTCAACTTATTCAATATGGTCTCGTGATATACCTTTAATAGGAATCCTAAAATCTTCAACAGTAGTTTTTGCTTTAACGATATTGTCTTCGATTGCGATCATATATTTTCTGCATAGTTATGAGTGGTGGCTGATAGGAGGTATTTTTTTTGGTAATTTAATTCTTATAAGATACATAGTATTGATTATTGATTCCGTTATTTCTAAAAAATACTTTAATCAAGGGAGTGCAATAGCACATATAGGTTTTGCACTGTTGATCATTTCTATTTCATTAAATGCTGCTCTCAGCAGTGAAAGAACATTTAGCATGAGTGTCGGAGATGAAGTTAAATTTAATGAGAATACAATTGAGTTTGATAAGATTTCATTACAAAAAAGTTCTAACTTTGAATCCCTTTCTGCAGACTTTATTTTTTCAAATGGAGAAGATACTTTTGAGCTTTATCCAGAAAAAAGAAAATATTTTGTAAGAGGTGAAATTACAACTGAATCAGATATATCCATAAAGCCCATAAAAGATATATATATAACAATTGGTGAGCAGCAATCTAATGGTAAATGGATAGTTAATGTGCAAGAAAACTATTTTGTTAGATTGATTTGGATTTCTGCAATAATAATGAGCTTAGGCGCAGTTTTAGTAATTAGAAGAAGAATTTATGTTTGAGTCAACTTTAAGAACCTTAATAGTAATTATATTTTTATCAGCTGTTATTCTTTTTACATCTTTAATAAGAAATGATAACAACAGTCAGTCTCAAGCAGATCTCAACACTCCATTACCTGAATTTACTCTTAGGACTCTTCATTTAGAAAAAAAGATTACAAATGAGGATTTAGAAGATCTTTTTGTGCTTAATATTTGGGCAAGTTGGTGCATAACTTGCAGAGTTGAGCATCCATTCTTAGAAGAGATATCAAAAACAATTCCTATCATCGGACTAAATTATAAGGATGAAAAGAACAATGCTACTGACTGGTTAAATAAGCTTGGAGATCCATATATTTTTTCTCTATATGATTATTATGGAGAGCTTGCACTTGATTTAGGCGTAACAGGAGCTCCAGAAACATTTTTAGTTCACAAAGGTAGAATAATTTCACATCATGTCGGCGAAGTAAATCAGAAGGTCTGGAGTTCTAAATTTTTATCAAAAATAAATCAAATTAATAATGATTAGGCTCATTGCTATCTCCATGATTTTTTCAGTATATACAGCTGGGGAATCTCTGTTCATTTTTAATTCTGATGAAGATGAGGCTAGATACTACCAAATTATAAATGAGATTAGATGCCCAAAATGCACTAGTGGCTCATTATCAAGCAGCAATGCACCAATATCTGAAGACCTTAAGAGAAAGATTTATGAACTCATTCAAGAGGGCCGCTCTGATCAAGAAATTAAAGATTATGTTGCTCAACGATATGGAAAAGATTCATTGTATGAGCCGGACTTCTCAGAGAATTTATTTTTATGGTTAAGTCCTGTTATCTTTATGATCCTAATAGCTGTTAGTGTCCTACTAATAAGAAGAAGATGATATTGAGTTTAATAATTTCTTTTTTAATTGCTGCGCCATTCTTTTTATATATTTTTAATGTTGGGAATAGGGCGAGATCGCTTGTCCTTTTCTTTGGCTTATTAATTATTTTCATTCCCTCTTTCCTTTTTCTGAGTAAATATTCTGTAATTGGCTCATCAAAGGAGATAATTCTTGTTAGCGAAGTGAATTCTAAGATAATTTCGGGCGAGGCTTTAAAAACATCAGATTTAAAAAAAATAAGAAACTATGTTCCTGAGGATGAGCTAGTTTTATGGTTTGAAGAGATTATAAGAAAGTCCATTCAAGAAAATAATTTAGATGCTGCAGAACTTACTCTTAGATATGCTGAAGAAGATTTTATGCAATCTGGTAATGAGACCTCCTATTATTTTCTTTTTTCACTTTTAAGAGATAAAAAATTTCCTCAATTTGCTTCTGCGTCAATCACATTAGATATTTCTGATCTACCCAAATGCGCTATTGAAGACTCCGTCTTTAAGATTTTTATCAATGATGGACCTCTTATTCCTTTAGCAATCTCACAAAATAACTCCAGTGAGGTTATTCACAAGATTACAAATGCTAATTCTCCAATACCTGGATTTGATATATCTTCCGCATTTATGAATGAATCTACCCTTCGAATTATCTCAAAAGTAATTTGTGAGAATGATGATATTTTTGAAGCAAAAAGACTATTTAAATTGTCCAAGAATGATGTGAATGTGACCTATAAAATCCCTTCAAATCAATGGTTAATAGCCCTTAAATAAGGTAAAATAAGCATTTAATTTATTGATATTTTTTGATGCAGCTTAAGCACATTAAATTGGCTGGTTTCAAAAGTTTCGTGGATCCCACGAGGATATCTTTCCCAACAAATATGGTAGCTGTTGTAGGTCCAAATGGATGTGGAAAATCTAATATTATTGACGCTGTCAGATGGGTGCTTGGCGAACTCTCAGCAAAAAATCTTAGAGGCGATTCAATGTCAGATGTTATTTTTAATGGATCTGAGCAAAGAAAGCCATCTGGGCAGTGCAGTATTGAACTTTTATTTGATAACTCAAGTGGAAAAGTTGGAGGCGAGTATGCAGCTTTTAATGAGATATCTGTAAAAAGAGTCATGACTAGAGATAGTCAATCAAGTTATTACATCAATAACACTAAGTGTAGAAGAAAAGATGTTCAGGATATTTTTCTTGGAACAGGGCTTGGCCCAAGCAGTTATGCAATTATTGAGCAAGGAATGGTTTCCTCTTTGGTAAGTGCAAAGCCTGAGGAGTTAAGAACACATATCGAAGAGGCTGCAGGGGTTTCAAAATATAGAGAAAGAAGAAAGGAAACAGAAAGCAGAATAAAAAAGACCAAGGAAAACTTGTCTAGAGTCAATGACATCAGGGATGAAATTGGAAGATTGATAAGAAGATTAGAAAGCCAGGCTAAAGCTGCTGAAAGATACAAAGATTATAAAAATCAAGAAAAAGAAAAAGAGTTGAATGTTGCTATCCTTTTTTCTCTTGATGCCAGAGACAAAAGAGATCTCTTTAATAATAATCTCGCAGCGCTTCAAAAGGATGAATCTGTAAAAGAATCAGAAGTTTCAGTAAAGCAAGCTAAGCTTGATCAATACAGAACAGAGCATGAATCAGTTCTTTCTAAATATGAAGATGCGCAGAAAAAGTTTTATGAGGTTGGGTCAGAAATAGCGAGGTTTGAACAGAATCTTCAAAATATTAGAACAACCAAAGATAATACGACGAGAGAACTTGAGAGAGTAAAAGCGGCTTATGAAGATGCTCTTGAAAAAGCTTCAGATTTTGAAAACTTGTCTCCCAAAGAGAAGGCCCTTCACTTAATAGATGAAATTATTTCTAAAATCTCTATTCCTGAAATCAAAAGCAAAGCAGAACAACTTAAAGATATATTGCTTAGTATATTCAATATTGTTCTTAAACAATCTAAAGAAATTAGCGATGAATATCTGAATCAGCAAGAAAACCTAGAGACTGAACTTGAGAAAACAAAGCAAAGCTCAAAAGAAATTTCTACAAAACTTCAAGAGCTTATAGAGACAAGCGCCTCAGCAGAAGCTGAGTTAAATTCCATTAGAAAAGATCAACAAGAAGTAGATATAGAAATAAGAAGATTGGAAAATGAAAAAAGTGTTTCCTTATTGGATCTTAAAGCAATTCAGGAAAAAATTACCAACACAAAAATTGAAATAAGTTCTCATAGTGTTCATCTTGAAAATTCATCGAAAAGAATATCTGAATCGGGAATTGATATTGATAATATTGATAGAGCTAACTATCAAGATTTATCGATAGAAAAACTTGAATCGGAACTTGAGACCATTAGATCTAGAATTATCAGATTGGGTGCCATTAATTTAGCAGCTCCAGATGAAATTGCTGAAGAGAGAAAAAGAAAAGATGAGCTGGATAAGCAAAATGAAGACTTAGAAGAAGCACTGGAGAAGTTAAATAAAGCCATCTCACAAATCGATAAAGAGACTAAAGAAAAATTTATTGAGAGTTTTAATGCAGTAAATAAAAGATTGAAATCTATCTTCCCAATAATGTTTGGAGGAGGTCATGCAGAGTTATCTCTTACTGACAATAGCTACCTAAATGCTGGTGTTAAGCTTATGGCTCGCCCACCAGGTAAAAAGAATTCGTCTCTTTCGCAGTTATCAGGCGGAGAAAAGGCTATGACCGCTTTAGCTTTAGTCTTTGCTTTATTTGAATTAAATCCTGCACCTTTTTGCCTACTCGATGAAGTTGATGCGCCGCTTGATGATCTTAATACTTCAAGATTTATCAATATGGTTGAAGAAATGTCAAAGAAAATTCAGTTTATCTTTATAACTCATAACAAGGTATCAATGGAAAAAAGTGACCATCTAATGGGAGTTACAATGCAAGAAGCTGGTGTTTCCAGAGTCGTGTCTGTTGATGTCAATCAAGCAGTTGAGTTCGCAGCCCAATAAATGCTTTCAAATACTGAGATTTACTTAATAGGTTTAGGTTTTTTCTTAGCCATACTTGGAGCATTTCTTTATTTTAGAAAAGTATCTAATTCGAACAAAATACTTTTGAAAGCAAAGCAAGCAGATTTAAAGGACTTTAGCTATAAAAGTGAAGCTTTTGCAAAGCAAGATTTAGTGATTCTATATTTATTTAGTATTGACGGTAAGTTCTTTGATATGAGTCAATTAAATGATTTTTTAATTAATTATGGGTTTCAAAAGAATGATGATTTCTTTTCTATATATGACAATGATGTTGAGAAATTTAGAGTGGCAAATGCCTTAAAACCAGGCACTCTTAATGAAGATACTCAAACTCAAGCATTACTTTTAGCAACAGACCTGGCTGCACAGGAAAACGCAACTGACAGTGTTGAGGATCTTTTAAGGTTTGCCACTAAATTTTGTGAAAAGATATATGCAAATATTTGTGATTCAGACAGACAGCCACTTTCATCAGAAAGTATAAAAGATCTAAAAATGCGAGCATCTTGTTATCTTTTTAATGATGAAGAGCCCAGTTAAATGAAAGACTTATTAAAAAAATACGAACAACTTAAAGAGGAAATTCAGCTTCATAATTATAATTATCATGCCCTAGATGACCCAAAAATTTCAGATAGTGAGTACGATAAGCTCTTTCGAAGTTTGCTTGATTTAGAAGAAGAAAATCCTCAACTTGTGACTCCAGATTCTCCTACACAGCGGGTAGGATTTTCTCCAATAGATGAATTTGAAACATTTGAGCATTCTGTGCCAATGCTCTCTTTGGCTAATGTATTTAGTGAAAAAGAGTTCTCAGATTTCCATGACCGTATTTTAAAGCGTCTTGTAAATATTAATGATTTTGAGTACTTCTGTGAGCCTAAGATGGATGGAGCTGCAGTATCACTAATTTACAAAAATGGGATACTAGAAAGGGCTGTAACAAGAGGAGATGGCAGGGTTGGTGAAGATATCTCCCAAAATGTTAAGACGATTAGGTCAATACCTCAAAAACTATCATCTTCTGAAGCTAATATTCCCTCTTTATTGGTAATAAGAGGAGAGATATTCATTTCAAAAGATGCTTTCGAAAAAATGAATGAAAAAGCTAAGGAAAATAATGAAAAGGTATTTGCTAATCCTAGAAATGCTGCTTCAGGATCTCTTCGACAACTTGATTCAAAGATAACTTCAAGCAGGCCCTTGTCTTTTATTGCTCATGGACTAGGCGAGAGCGAAGGAATCCAATTTTCTTCAATATCTGAATTTTATGATCACTTAAAAGCATGGAAAATACCTACAAGTGATTTATGCAAGAAAGTTGAAACTAAAGATGATTGCTTAAAATTTCATGACAAAATTCTTAAAGAAAGAGAATCTATTCCCTATGAAATTGATGGCGTCGTTTTTAAAGTTAATGACTATGATCTTCAAAAAAGACTTGGTTTTATATCCAGAGCACCTCGATGGGCTATAGCTCATAAGTTTCCTGCAGAGGAGGCAACAACAATCTTAGAAGATATTGAATTCCAAGTTGGAAGGACTGGAATCCTAACTCCTGTGGCTAGATTGCATCCAGTCATTGTAGGAGGAGTAACTGTAAAGAATGCCACTTTACATAATATTGATGAAATCAAAAGATTAGGAATTGATGTTGGTGACAGGGTTATTCTCAGAAGAGCCGGCGATGTAATACCAAAGATTGTAAAAGTAGTTGAAAAGGGAATATCAAACAAAAAATTAGAGATTCCTAAAAAGTGCCCTTCATGCGATGCTAATGTAATCTTGGTAAATACCTCAGATTTAAAATGCTCAGGTGGATTTAATTGTGATGAAATCCAAAAAGGTCAGATTGTTCATTTCGTATCAAGAAAAGCTTTTGATATTGAAGGTTTAGGAATAGAGATAATCAATACGTTTTTTAAACAAGGATTTTTAAAAGACCCAAGTGATATATTTAAGCTTGAAAATAGAAAAGATGAAATTGTTAGCTTGGAAGGCTTTGGCAAAAAATCTTTTGACAACCTCATAACATCAATTAAAGCCTCTCGAGATATATCTCTTCACAGATTTATTTATTCTTTAGGTATACCTGAGGTCGGTGAATCAACTGCTAGAAACCTTGAAAGCCATTTTGAAAAATTTAAAGGAATTTTTGAAGCTTCCTATAATGAGCTTATTGAAGTAAAAGATATTGGACCGAAGGTTGCTGAAAATATTATTCAGTTTTTTCAGAATCCTCTGATAGTTGAAATGGTGCCAAAGCTATTAGAAGAAATCACTCTGCAAGAATTATCAAAAGAAGATTTTAAGGACATGCCTTTAAGAGGGAAGCAAATAGTGCTTACTGGTAAATTAGAGAACTATTCAAGAGATGAATTAAAGGAAATCCTTATAAGCATGGGAGCAAATGTTACTTCATCAGTCTCATCAAAGACTTCGCTTCTTATAGCTGGGGAGAAGGCTGGCTCCAAACTTAAAAAGGCAGAGTCTTTAGGTATTGATATAATAAATAGTGATCAGTGTGAGGAATTATTAAATGATACAAAAAAATTTCTTTAAAATTATTCTTCTTTCACTATTAATTGTTGGCTGTACCGCAACACCGCCACAGCAACCTGATAACATTTGCAGCATCTTTAAGGAAAAAAAATCCTGGTATAAGGCAGCAATAAGAACTGAAAAAAGATGGAAGTTGCCACCTTATGTATTAATGTCATTTATTTTTCAAGAATCTAGCTATAATGCAAAAGCAAAGCCAGAGAGAGATAAACTTCTTGGATTTATTCCTTGGTTTAGACCATCTTCAGCAAAAGGCTATTCTCAGGCGCTTGAAAAAACGTGGGAAGATTATCAAGACGAGACTGGAAATAGATTTGCCAGAAGAGACAATTTTTCAGATTCTGCAGATTTCATAGGCTGGTATGCATCTAAAGGCTATTTTCAAGGTTTCGAAAAACAAGATGCGAGATCTTTATATCTTGCTTATCATGAAGGCTATACCGGTTTTAGAAATAAAACTTATAGAAAAAAACAATGGCTTATAAAGGTTGCCGATAGAGTTCAAGCAAAATCCCAGATTTATCAGCAGCAATATTGGGGTTGCGCAAAAGAACTTAAGAAAAAAAGATTTATACTTTTTTAATCTTTTTTTATTTCAATAACTTGAATTTTCTAAACATGAACTGCATATTAGTATTATGAATAATTTTAAAAATTTCCTTACCATAGCAACAGTAATTTTTTTAACCGGATGCGTCTCTAATCAATCTTTTTATCTAAAAGTTGATTCTGTGAATGGTTTTACACTTCTTAGTTATGAAGATTTTAATTTAGAAACTAACAGCGAGAATTTATCTCCTGAAGTTAATCCAATTGTTCTTGAGGCAATTGAATCAAGATTAGTGAGTGAACTTGAATTAAGAGGCTTAGACTCTTCGAAAGACTCTAATCTAGTTTTTGAGCTTTCAATCTCTGCAAAAGATGAGATTGAATCAAACAGATTTGGTCCCAGAAGCTATTACTATGATAGAAGATACTTTTACCTAGATGATGATATTGAGACCGAAGAAAGATTTGTCTTAAGGTTAACTATCAAAGACAAAGCTGAGGACAAATCATTGTGGACTGGCTTTACAAGCTGGAATCAAAACAGGCTAAATGATTCAAGTGATACAGAAACAATACAAGCACTTGTAAACAGCCTTTTAGAAGAACTATAGATTTAAATATTAAGTAAAGTAAATATCTCTTTACTAAGAGGTATTTGCTTATCTTGAATTGCAGAGGAAACAATCTCTGCGAGGAAAGGGGCATAGGATAAACCTCTAGAACCAAGCCCTCCTATACAATAAATATTTTTTGCTCCAGGTATTTTTGATGCTATAGGAAAATTATTTTTAGCACTCACTCTTTCACCATCCCATAGATCTTGTATCTCAAAAGACATACCTTTTTTGCCAAAAATGGCATGATTTAATTTAACTTTCTCCTCAATATTTTCTTTTTTAAAATCTGTTGACTGTTCATATGTACTTCCTATCCAATTGGTGCCATTTACTTTTGGAATAATATATCCCTGATGATTGAGGGGCATTTTAATATTGAATAGATCCTTGTTGCTTATGCCTGCCATCTGTCCATAGCTAACTTTAAGATTGTCATTAAAATCTTTGAGGCCTTTTCCTGTGCAAACTGCAAGAGCATCATAAGATTTGCGCAGACCAGACTTAAAATCTACTTCAACTTTATTCTTTTCTTCAGTAAAAGAGACAAACTTCTCATTAAGTATGATTTTTATAAAGCGATGCTCCAGTAATTTCTTTTTTAATTCTAATGGTTGAAGGAATAGTCCTTTTTTTACATGCAGAGCTTTTTTTATCTCACTGACTCCAAGCAAATCTTCTAACTCATCATCGTTTAAGAGTTCAAATAAATCATCTCTTTTAAGAGTTAATATCTTAGAAATCCACTTATCTTTGGTTTCATCTAATCCATAAAAAAGTAATCCCGTATTCTCAAAGCCAAGAGTTTTAATATAAAAATTTAATGAAAAGAAATAAGAAGCAATTAAAAACTTGGATCTTGGGCTATTATCCAAAGAGAATTTTGGATACATGGAAGCAATTGGACCACCTGACGAACCCTTGCTTAAGTCATCTAGAGCATCATATACATCAACTTCAATATTAGAATTTGCAAGGTTAAAAGCTAAGTTACTCCCAGAAAGACCAGCACCCAAAATTGCAATCTTCTTGATCTCATTGGATTTCTTATTTTCTTCAAACTTTCTACCAACAATTCGATGTCTCTTAGTGCCAAACCCTGGTATTTTGCTCACCTCAAAGCCATTTTCTAAAAGCGCTCTTCTTATCCTTCCTACCGAAGTAAAAGAGCTAAAAGATGAATCACTAGAGCTAAGATCAAAAACCGCTTTTAAAACATCTTCTGTCCACATCTCAGGATTTTTCTTTGGATCAAACCCGTCTAAGAACCAGGCATCTATATTTGAAATGCAAATATCATTTATTGCTTTTTGAACATCTTCGGTCACTAAAATTAATCTAATTTTAAGATCAGGTATCGAAATGCACTCGAAACCATTATGACCAACTACATCACATTCTTTAAGGATCTTGATTTCTTTTTTTAAGTTTGGAAATGTTTCCTCAAGCAGCACCAGATTTCTTTTCTCTAGTATTTTTTTATCAATTCCTATGTAATCAAGATTAAAGGACCTCTCTTTCTTTAACCAACAATGCATCGTAGTTAAGAAATTTAAACCTAAACCAAAACCCAGCTCACCAACAGTAAAACAACTCCCTGAGAAACTTTCCCACCTCTCTTCGAGGTTATTACCATCAATGTAGACTTCTTTTGATTCCTCAAATCCATTATCTTGGAAATACCTATCTTCATAATCTTTGGAAGCAATTGATCCTCCATCTAAGGTTGTTTTGTGATGTTCTACTTTTAATGGATGATCGTTCACTTTCAAGTTAGAATTATGCTGAGGCTCTTAATGAGAAATTTCTTAATAATACCTATTTTATTCATTTTTTTAGCAAGTTGTTCAAATTCAGAAGATTTTGATATTCCTAAAATTAGTAAGCTTGAAAAACTAGAGGAGCATTCAAATCAATTTATAAAGGGTATATATTCTTATGATAACGGAATTCATGTCGCGATTGGCTTTGGTATTGCTAATTCAATAATGGTAGAAGGAGAGGGAGGCAATATTATCATTGATACAACTGATGATGTTTCTCAAGCTAAAGAAGTTTTAAGCGAATTCCAAAAGATTAATCAAAATCCAATTAAGGCAATTATATATACACACAACCATGGAGATCATGTTTTTGGTGCCTCTGAATTTTATAATGCTCAAGAGGAAAAACCCTTAGTAATTGCCCACTCAACAACAGCAGAGAAAGTCGAAAAGATTCTTGGAATCATAAATCCAATTATTACCCTCAGGAGTGGAAAGATGTTTGGAACAAATCTTGATGATAATGAGCTTATAAATGTAGGTCTGGGTCCATATTTAAGTGCTGGAAGGAGTTCGCCAGGATATATTGCTCCAACGATGACCTTTGAAAAAGAGCTTAAGCTTGAAATAGCAGGACATAAGGTTGAGCTTTATCACGCTCCGGGTGAAACAGATGATCAATTATTTGTATGGTTTCCAGAATTGTCTGCACTTATGCCTGGCGATAATTTTTACACAACATTTCCCAATCTTTATACAATCAGAGGCACCTCGCATCGTGATGTTACAGGCTGGGTGAACAGTATTGATAAAATGAGATCGCTAGATCCACAATACCTTTTCCCGAGCCATACAATGCCAGTTGAAGGTGAGGAAATATCAAATGCACTAATTATTTATAGGGATGGCATGCAGTATGTCCACGACCAAACGGTTAGATTAATGAATAAAGGACTTACGCCAGATGAGATTGTTGAGCAGCTTGATCTGCCTCAAAATCTGAAAGAATCGCCATACCTAGCTGAGTTTTATGGAACCGTTAGATATTCAGTTAGAAGTATTTTTAATGGGTATTTAGGCTGGTTTAGTGGAGATTTAGCTGATTTAGATCCATTAAATATAGACGAGAGATCTCAAAAGATTTCTAATTTAGTAGGAGGTAATGAAAATTTATTCTCTGAGCTGACTAGAGCCAGTGATGCAAACGAGCATCAATGGGTTTTAGAGCTATCAAATATGTTAATTAGCTTGGACTTCAAGACTGAAGAAGTAATGAAAATTAGGAATAAGTCTGTCATGCAGATTGGCATTCATGAAACTAACCCACCAAAGAGGAATTTTTTCCTTTCTTCTGCAAAAGAGTTCATGGAAGGTAGAGATCCAGCAATAGGATTGTCTAATAGCGATACACTTTATCAGATTCCTGTAGAGAACTTTTTCAGCATTTTATCTGTTAGGCTAAATCCTTCTAAAGTTGATGGAGAGTTAACGAGTGGATGTTTTGTTTTTGATAATAAGAAAAAGATTAAAACTACTATAAGAAACCAAGTATTAGAGATTTCATCCTATTTTGAAGAAGAAGACTGCGATTTTATTATTTCAAGCGAAGAAATAACTTTCAAAGAAGTATTAGCTGGATTAAAAGGCCCTATAAAAACTTTAGGCGCTGGTGAAATGGAAATGAAAAAAGGCAACTCAGTTGCCTTTCTCACTTATTTATCAAAATTTACTGATTAAGAGCCGCTAGGTATATCCTTAAAGGCAAGACCTTTATCAGCTCTTGCTTCTTGAGGTAGACCAAGAACACGCTCAGCAATAATATTTTTAAGGATTTCATCGGTTCCACCGGCAATTCTCAGGCCAGCTGCACCCATCCACGCCATTTGGAATTTTATAAAATCAGACTCCTCATCCATAAGCATGCCTGACATGTCTGATGAGTCCATTCCAAAGTTACCTATTGCTTGAAGCTTATTAGCACTTACAATTTTTGTGATTGAAGCTTCAGGTCCAGGAGTATCTCCTCTAGAAAGTGCTGACATAGTTCTGAGTTTTGTATTTTTAAGCCCTGATGCCTCACAATACCAATCAGCAATAGACTCCCTTACAGCATTATTATCAATTAGCTGTTCTCCATCCTTATCATGTTTTTTTGCTAGCTCAAAAGCTTCATTAGCATCCACTCCATCAGCATCACCAACTGCAAGCCTTTCATTCATTAGAGTAGTGATAGCAACTTTCCATCCATCACCAATTTCACCTAGTCTTTGTGAGTCAGGTATAACCACATCATTAAAATAGACCTCATTGAAACTGGAACCACCTGTTAGCTGTTTAATAGGTTTAACTTCAATTCCTGGAGATTTCATATCAACAAAGAAAAAGGTGAGGCCTTTGTGTTTTTCTAAACCTGGATCATGCCTGACAACCAAAATACCGTAGTCAGAGAAATGAGCACCAGAAGTCCATACTTTTTGACCGTTTACAATCCAATTCTCCCCATCTTGAACAGCTTTAGATCTTAGTCCAGCAACATCAGAACCTGCAGATGGCTCTGAAAACAACTGACACCATATTTCTTTTCCTTCAGCCATTGGTGGCAAGTATCTTTCTTTTTGTTCATCAGTTGCATATTCCATCATAACAGGACCAGCCATACCAAGACCTATCTCATAAACCCCTTTAGGAACATTAAACTTTGATTCCTCTTGAGCCCAGATAATCCTTTCAATAGGCGTAGCACCGATTCCTCCGAATTCTTTTGGCCAATGGATCATTGCCCAGCCAGCATCATATTTTTTCTTCTGCCATTCAGCAGCTGCCTCTAGCAAACTTTTATTACCAACATTCATATTTTTTGTAGAATTAGTCTTCTTTGTTTTGAGCTCAGCATTGGCATCTAACCAAGCTCTGCACTTAGCTCTAAATTCTGCTTCTTGTGGAGTATCATTAAAATCCATATTTTCTCCTATAGTTTAATATTTGCTTGTTCTAAGCTTTTAATAAGTTTTTCGCGCCATGATGGCAACGAACCCAAGTTAAGTGAAAGCACTTTAGATCTTTTATAGAACATATGACAGTCATACTCCCATGTAAACCCGTTACCGCCATGCGTTTGAATATTTTCTTGAGAACATAGCTGGAAAGCTTTGGTTGCAGAAACTCTGGCCGTTGCAGCGGCTGTTGGAAGTTCAGCTGCATTTGAAGATAGAGCCCATGCTCCATAAAAAGAGTTTGATTTAGCTAGAGTTAAAGCTACATACATGTCAGCCAATTTATGCTTCATTGATTGGAAAGATCCTATCGGTCTTCCAAATGCATACCTTTCTTTTGCATATGTATTAGCCATATCTAGACTTGCTTGTGCGCCGCCTATTTGTTCAAAGGAGAATAAAACCGCAGCGTGGTCCATAATTTTTTCAAGGTTTGACCAACCTGATTCCTCATCGCCAATTATTTCAGCATTAGCGTCATTAAAAGAAACTGAATAATAGCCTCTGCTTTCATCGATATTTCTTTGAACAGTAATATCAACATCATCTGAATTTAGATCTGCAACACATAAAGAAACACTATCACCATTTTTTGCTACAACAACTGCATGAGTAGCTACTTCTGCATCAGGAACTGCAATCTTAGTTCCAGAAAGTTTTCCATCTTTAAGTTCCACGGAAATATTATTTATAGTAGGAGCTGAATTTGTTTCTGCAATTGCAAGAGTTCCAATAACGTCTCCGGTTACTAATTTTGGAAGGATTGATTGTTTTTGCTCCTCACTACCAAATTCAATTAGGGTCTCAGTAAACAAATATACTGAGGAGGAGAAGGGTACTGGAGCAAGCTGTCTTCCAAGCTCTTCAGCAATGACGCATAACTCTAAGTGAGAAAGCCCTAATCCTTGATACTCTTCTGGTATTCTAATACCAGTCCATCCAAGCTCTACAATCTTATTCCAAAGGTCTTGGTCATAAGTTTTATCACTATCCATAACTGCTCTATTTATTTTTAGAGCATCTTCTTTAGTTAAAAATTTTTTAGCTTCTTCTTGAAGAAGTTTTTGATCGTCTGAGAAATCTAGATTCATAATTTTTTTTTCAGTTAAAATATACTTTTACAAAGCTAATAAATTATATTACTTTTAAAAAAATATATAAATTAACTTATGAAAGTAAGCAGAGAAGATAGTATTAACTTTAAGCCACAAAAAAATAGTAGCTTGATGCTTGGCATAATATTTGTTGCCATACTGGGCGCAGTTCTCTTCTTGCTTCTCAGGTCCGAACAAACAAGCACCAAAATTGATTCAACCTCTGCCTCATTAGATGACAGATTGTCTAAAATTGAAGATCAGCTACTTATGTTAGATGAGGTAAATTCAGATTCCCTTATTGAGGTTGGCGCAGAACTACAATTTTTAGATAAAGAGATTAGAAAGCTTTGGGACCTTAGCAATAAAAGAAATAAAGTTAATATCGAAAAACTTACGAAAAGCTTAAATGAGCTTATCCAAAAATATAATAAAACGGATAAAGAAATCGATGATGCTATAGCTTCAATCAATACTGAATTAAATAATTTAACTCAGTCAATTGAAAATCAGCCAGACTTATCAGGAACTGTCAGCCAGTCAGAAGCTGAAATAAGATCTCTTAAAAGACAAATTCTTTTTATAGAGGAGTCTGTTCAAGCTCTTGAAGCTTACAGAACTCAAAATAATCAGATTCTTCTTGAGATACAAAATTCTATAAATAATGAAGTTGTAATAGATGAATAGATATATTCTTCAGGCACTAACTTTATTAGCATTCGTACCACTTATAATCCTGGCTGGTAGTATTTTCATTGTTGTTCTTCCAATCATTCTCTCTGGCATGACCTACAATGCCTTCAATTACAATAGGATGAAAGAATTCTATATTTATCTTGTTCTAACTTTTGTAAGTATTTTGATAGCTCTTAGCCTGTTGGGAGTTCTCTAATTATGGAATTAGAAAGAATAACTTTGATTGGGGCACCTCCATCTCCGTACACAAGAAAAATGATTTCTTTGCTGAGATACAGACATATAAATTATGAAATTATCTGGGGTGATCCAGGAACTATTCTCGATAGCGATGAAATTTTTACAAAACTTAATATTGAAAAACCAAAACCAGCTTTACTTCCAACATTTATTCTTCCAAATAAAGATGGAGAAATGGAGGCAGTTACTGACTCTACACCGATACTAAGACGCTTTGAAAAAGAGTATTTAGAAAGGAGCGTAATTCCTAAGAATCCCGTCCTGTCTTTTTTAAACTTTTTATTGGAAGATTTTGGGGATGAGTGGGCTACGAAATATATGTTCCATTACCGATGGCATTTTAAAGAGGATGCTGAAAACGCAGCTTCTTTGTTACCACTTAATCATAATGCAAGCCTACCAGATGAGCATTGGAAACAATTTAGTGACTATATAGGACCAAGACAGATTGAAAGGTTGTGGGTAGTTGGTTCTAACGAGAAGACAGCACCAGTTATTGAAGATAGTTATAAGCGTTTTCTGGCAATTATGGAAAAACATCTTGCTAACAGTCCATTTATTCTCGGACAAAAACCAAGCTCAGCAGACTTCGCGATATTTGGCCAACTAACGCAATTAATTGGATTTGATCCCACGTCTAGAAATATAGCTCATGAGATTTCTAAGAGAACAGTTGCTTGGATAAACTCAATGGAGGATTTGTCAGGTTTAAAGATTGAGAATAAAGAGTGGCTGGATGTTGACTCTATTCCATGTAGCCTGAAAGAGCTTTTTGCAGAAGTCGGTAAAGTTTATGCCCCAGCATTGATTGCAAATGCTAAAGCTTTAGAAAATGGTGATGAAACTTGGGAAACGGAAATAGATGGTGTTGCATGGAGTCAAAAAGCTTTTCCATATCAGGCCAAGTGCCTTAAGTGGATAAGAGAAGAATTTAAAAGTCTCTCTGAAGAGGATAGGGCGAAGGTATTAGAAATACTCGATGGCTCTGGTTGTGAAAGATTGGTAAAAAGTTGATATGAAAATTCTGAGAACTCCAGATGAATGTTTTGATAATCTAGAAGATTATCCTTTTGTGCCAAATTATATTGATATAGAGCAAAATGATCAGACATTAAGGATGCATTATCTTGATGAAAACTCTGAATCTGATGAGGTTGTTTTATTAATGCATGGTGAGCCTACGTGGTCATATCTATATAGAAAAATTATCCCTATCTTAGTTTCTAATGGTAAAAGAGTTATTGCTCCTGATCTAATTGGATTTGGAAAATCCGATAAACCCGCATCTAGAGAGGATTATTCTTATGCAAACCACATTATTTGGGTCGAGTCATTACTACATAAACTCGATCTTAAAAATATCATCTTTTTTGCGCAAGATTGGGGTGGCCTCATAGGCCTTAGGTTGTTAGCAAAATATCCAGATTTATATGAAGGGCTAGTAGTATCAAACTCAGGCCTTCCTGTTGGAAGCGGAGCAACTGAGGGTTTTATGCAGTGGCTGCACTTTAGTCAAAATGTAGAAGACTTTGATTGTGGAAAGATAGTGAATCAAGGTAGTCTCAAACAACTTAGTGAAGCTGAAATAGCAGCATACAATGCTCCATTTCCTGATGATTCATATAAAGCAGGACCAAGAGTTTTTCCTACTTTAGTCCCAATAACTAAAGAACATCCTCAAGTTCAAGAAAATATAGAGGCATGGGAAGTGCTAAGAAATTTTAATAAACCTACCATCACTCTTTTTGGTGAGCACGATATGGCTTTTATAGGCGGAGAAAAATTCTTTATAGAAAAGATTCCTGGTGCTAAAGATATGCATCACCAAATAATTGATGCAGGACATTTTTCTCAAGAAAATCAGCCAGAGCTAATTGCAAAAACAATCCTATCAATCTAGGTAAGATAATATATAATTCTTCTACCCTGGGGATGTGATGGAACTGGTAGACATGCTTGGCTTAGAACCAAGTGCCGCAAGGCGTGGGGGTTCGACTCCCTCCATCCCTACCAATTTGTAATATAATAAAATCATGGATAAATTATTTAATATTCTTACCTATGTAATAGGTTTTCTTTTCTTGTTGATGGGCCTTCAGTGGCTGGTTGATCCAACTTCAGCTGCAGCAGGTTTAGGTATGAGCTTGCTCTCTGGTCACGGTCTCAGTACGCAAATTGGAGATCTTGCAAGTTTCTTTCTTGTTGTTGGTGTTTTCACCCTTTGTGCGGCTATCAAAAAGAATAAAGTTTGGTTATATACGCCAATTGCCTTATTTGGTCTTGCAGCTGTTTCAAGATTAATTGCATTTGTATTTCATGATGCAGCTTTATCGACCGATAAAATCTTGGTCGAATTGGTATTAGCAGGGTTTTTGCTCTTTTTAGTCAAACGAAAAGAAAACAGTTTTTCCTAACCAATGGAAAAAATAGGAATTTTTGGAAAGAAAAATTCAGTCGTAAAGTACAATTTGGATACCCATGAGTCTTTGTGGGTTGCAGATTTACCTCACGGACAAACCCCAAAAGCCATAGCTCAGTATGAGGATTTCCTCCTCGTAATTCACCAAAATTGGGCAGGCACAAAAAACATAAGTTGTTTTAGTGAAAGTTCAGGTAATTTATTGTGGAGATATCGTTATGATTTTCTGTGTGGTTGGAATATTTATTTTCAGCCAATCTTTATCGGAAAGGATTTAATTTTTAAATCTGGGGCAGTGGATTTCACAAAACTTTGTTGTGAGACAGGAAGAATAATTTATAAGAAAACCATAAAGCAAAAGAAACTTTTTTCCTTTGAAAAATTTGAGATTATTTATGTTGGTGAGACTTTGATAGCTTTTTCTAACAAAGAGATAAGAAAAATTGATATTGCATCAGGCCAAAGCGAGATAGATCATGAGCTTACTAAAAAATTTAATGTAAATGGTGTCACAGCATACCTTGGTAATGGAGTTTCTTTTGTTTCTTCAATTTCTTCATTGAATCAACAACTTGAAGATGAAGCAGCCGCAGCTTCAACCACTACTCCAGCAGGATAAGCTTATTAGCATTTTAGCTATTGATTGATATAATTTTTTCATGGAAACAAAAATACCTCCGCCAATAGTCACTCTTATATTTATTTTCTTAATAGCTTTTTCAAATAGGCTTGTCGAACCTTTTAGTTTTGAATATCAAACACCTCTTGGAGTTTTGATAATTATTGGTGGTTTGTCGATTTTGATTTCAGCTGCCAGAGTCTTCAAGCAGCTAGAAACTACTATTAACCCAATGCAACCTTCGCAAGCTTCAAAACTTGCCATCATAGGTCCCTTCAAATATACCCGTAATCCAATGTATCTAGGAATGAGCATAATGTTAATAGGTTTTGGATTAATCTTTGGCGCCAAGCTTACAATTTGTTTAGTGGCACTGTTCGTGCTTTATATAACTTTTTTCCAAATAATGCCTGAAGAGCGCGCAATGCAAGAAAAATTTACTGACTGGGAAGATTATTGCTCAAAAGTTAGAAGGTGGTTATAAAAAAATGAGCTCAGGATATGTTTTGTCAGATGAAGTTCTAGATCATAAGATTAATGAGCCTGCTTATCCAAAGAAGTCTTCCTACAAAGCTGAAAGATCCCTTAATGATTTAGACCTTTTTACTAAGGGCCAACCAGTAGATTTTTATAAGGAATTGAGAGACAACGCACCTGTATATTTTCATGATCCTATGCCTACAGATCCGGAGCCTGGATATTGGGTATTAACTAGACATGAAGATATCAAGCATGTATCAATGAATCCTAAAATATTTTCTTCTCAATATGCAACTGGAAACTTATTAACACTTGGAACAGAAGAAAATAGGCATCCCAAGCTTTTCAAAACAACAATAGATCATATGCTAAACCTCGATGGTGAAATGCATTTGGGATTAAGAAAAGAACATATGCCTTTCTTCAAGCCAGGTTTTGTTGAAGATTTACAAAAGAAAGTCTCATCTAAGGTTGGCCAGCTTCTTGATCAAATAGCTCCTATGGGTGAATGCAACCTTGTGAGTGAAGTTTCTCAGCAGCTTCCAATTTTTACTTTATCGGAAATCTTAGGAATTCCTGAAGCTGACAGACAAAAACTTGTTTCATGGATGGAATTTTTAGAATTGGCGCAATACTTTACTCTTGAACAAATCAAACAAAAGAATGAGGGCGTGTCTGATACAACACCAGACCCAGAAATGATAAATCTGTTTAATGCGATGGTGGATGAAATGTTTGATTATGGAAAACATATTCTTCTTAAAAAGAGAAAAAATCCTGAAAATGATCTTTTAAGCGCAATCGCAAATGCAAAAATTGAAGGTGAGGAACTCACTCAAGAATTCCTTGATGGTTCTTGGCTCTTAATAGTCTTTGCAGGCAACGATACAACAAGAAATACTATGAGTGGAGGCATTAAGTTGCTTCATGACAATCAAGATCAAAAGGAGCTTTTAATAAGCAATCCTGACTATCTTCCAAACTTTATCAATGAAACTGTCAGATGTGTTTCTCCAGTAATTCATATGCGTAGAACCTCTCTTGAGGAGACAGAAATTAGTGGTCAAAGAATCGGACCCTATGAAAAGATTGCATTATGGTATGGAGCCGCAAATAGAGATCCTGAAATCTTCGAGGATCCAGACACCTTCAATATTCTAAGAGAAAATGCTGATAAGCATCTAGCTTTTGGAATAGGAAGACACACTTGTTTAGGTAAGCCGGTTGCATTAATGCAGCTTAAAGAATTTTATTCCCAGTTCTTAAAAAGGTTTCCTGATTTTGAGATGAGTGGTGAATGGAAGGTAGCACCAAATAACTTTGTTCATGCAATCCAAGAAATGCCAATAAAATTTTCGCCTAAATCTTAGGCATGCTTCCACAAAGGATTAACCTCATTGCATATTCAACCCTTGCTGTAATTATCTGTTATATAGATAGAGTTAATATTTCCGTTGCAATCATCCCTATGCAAGAACAGTTTGGTTGGAGCGATTCCCAAGTTGGTTTTATTTTTTCTTCTTTTTATTTGGGATACATGCTCACAATGGCTTTGGGTGGATATTTATCTGATAAGTTTGGAGGAAAACGTGTTTTAGGATGGGGCGTTGTTTTATGGTCAATCTTTACAATTCTTACGCCACTAGCTGCTCATAATGGTTTTTTTGCTCTATTTTTCATAAGAGTTTTAATGGGTATTGGAGAGGGAGTTACATTTCCTGCGTGGCATAGCTTGTATGCAAGATGGATTCCGTTTAATGAAAGAACAAGAGCCATAGCCTTTACCAATAGCGGAATCTCCATTGGGACTATTATTGGCTATATAGGTACGCAAATGATAATTATTGCCATGGGTTGGGAGTGGGCATTTTATATCTTTGGCATAGTTGGCCTAGTGTGGTTTATTTTCTGGTACAGAAATGTAACTTCATACCCAAACGATCATCAAAGAATTACTGCAGAAGAGCTAGCTTATATTCAAGAGAATGCTCCATCATCTGAGCCCGCAAAAAAGATTCCTTTGAGAGAATTACTGGTTAATAAACCTTTCTTAGCGATAGTTGCAGCAACCTTCGCAAACAACTGGAGTTTATTTGTTTTTTTATCATTCTTACCAAAATTTATCAATAATGAGTTGGGGATAGAACTAGAATCAAGTACTTTTATAATTCTTATTATTATTCCAAGCATTATTTCGGTAATTGCTCTCAATGCCGGAGGCTATCTTGCAGATAGCTTAATAAAAGGTGGTATGAGAGTAATTAAGGTAAGGAAGATATTGAATTCAATAGGATTCTTTGGATCAGCGATTTGTCTTTTTATGATCCCATTTTTTGAATCAATCATTATCATAATAGTGTTAATTTGTATCACAAATCTATTTACAGGAACTGCAGCGGGGGGGTTTGGTGTTAATCATGCAGATATTGGACCTAGCACAACAGGAACTCTCGTTGGCATTGCGTCAACTTTTGGCATGATTGCAGGAGTTGTAGGGAATGCTGTTTCTGGCTATATCCTAGATATCACTAACTCATGGACCTTAGTATTTCATATTGCTGCTAGTTTAATTGTAGTTGGCGGACTAATTTATCTATTTTTTGCCAGCGATCAAAGGCAATTTGAATAAAAAAACCTTTAAAAACAATAGTTTCAGGACTAAAAAACATTCTTTTTATACATTTTTAGTGCTATATTTATGAAATAAATTTATTTTTAGGGGAAAAAAAATGCATTTTCTAAGAAAAATAGCTTTTGTGACATTTTTAACACCATTCGCTTTTATTCAAGCTGATGTGGAAGAAGTGATCGTAACAGCAAACAAAAAAACGGAAACTGTTCAGGAAATACCAATGAATATTTCAGTTATTACTGAAGTTGATATTCAAGAGAGAGGTATTTCTAATCCAGAAGATTTTTTAAGAACTTTAGCGGGTGTAACAACTCCTGGGGGAGCAAGATATTACTCGTTTAGAGGTTTAAATACTAGCTCAGCACAAAGATCATCAGGAACAACTTCAACTTACATAGACGAAATACCTGGAACTACAATGAATATTTGGGATATAGAAAGAATTGAGGTTTTAAGAGGACCTCAAGGAACTTTATATGGATCAAATGCAATTGGCGGGACTATAAGATACATAACAAAGAAACCAGATCTATCTGGTTTTGATTATGCGTATTCAGTTGAATATGGAAAGAAGAAATATGCTGAAAATTCAATTGTTAACTATAACGCTATGGTTAATGTTCCTTTAAATGATCTTTTTGCTTTAAGAGCAACATATTCAAAATCTCTTGATCCAGGTATTTACCAAAATATCATTACTCAAGATATGGGCGTTGGTGACCAAGATGATGAAAGATATACCTTAACAGTTGGCTTTGAAAGAGACGATTCTTTTATCGGTAACGGCGATGTTTCAAGCATGGTTAGATATATAGTAAGTGATCGTCATGATGAAGGTATGAAAGAGAAAGGAAATGGTGATAAGCCCGGAACAGCTGATATTTTTGATCCAAATTGTAGCTTTAGTACTGCATTTTATTACGGTGAGTCTTGTACCAGATTAACTGCATTAGCAGATGCATATGGAAGAGATTTATCAAAATATAATCCATTATTAGCTTTTGCAGATGCTACAGATGAAATTCACAATGTAGTATTGTCAACATTAGCTTCAACAACTAAAGTCGGATTCGATTGGGGATCTGCAACATTAACCACAATGTATAGAGACTATGATGAAGATAGTGATACAGAATGGGGAAGAATTGACACGGATGACCTTTATCCCGCTCCTCTAATAGTGACTTCTGATAGTGAAACAGAAATTACAGAGTTAAGACTTAGTTCAAATCCTGGAATGATTGAATGGACAGTTGGACTGTATGATTTTGAATCAAAAGCAGACCCTAATCAGATAGTCGAAAACCAAGCCTTACTTTCTGCAGAGGCTTTTGATTACATTGGATTTATGGTTCCTCCTGGGTATGATGGTGCAGCATATTGCCCACCTTATTGTGGCGATGATGCTAGTCCATACTTCTACTATGGGAGCTATACTTTTTATAGTTACTCAGAAGAGCAAGCCATGTATGGTGAAGTTGCTCTTAACCTTGATAAGTGGAAATTCACTGCAGGACTTAGAGATTATGAAATCAGTGATGGCTATAAGCAGTCAGAGTTTGGTATTTTTTATACCGGAAATGGTTGTGATGGGACTTCCACTGAAGGTACTACATGTTCACAAGAAGCTGGAACTGAGGCAGATACAAGACCTAAGTTAACTGCAACCTACATGCCAAATGATGATCTAACCTTATTTGCAGTTTCATCAGCAGGATATAGACCTGGCGGCAATAATTCAGCTCTACCTCCATTTTGTGCAGGTGATCCAGAAGCATCTTCTTTCCAAAGAAGGTATACCTCTGATAAAGCAGAAAATACTGAGTTTGGAATAAAAGCAAGAGGTGATACATTCAATTTTAATGCTACTTACTTCATGATTGATTGGACTGATATACAAATTGGAATTGCCCCAGCGTGTGGATGGAGTTTTACAGGTAATGGCGGAGAAGCTGAAACTAAAGGTATTGAATTAGACTTTGATGTAATGCTTGCTGACGGCTTATATATGGACTTTGCTGGATCATTTATGACAGCTGAAACCACAATCGATATGCCAAGTTTTGGTGCTACTGCGGGAGACAGCTTACCTGGAACAGTTGAGGAACAATACAATGTTGGTCTTTCATATGACTATTCTATGGGCTCTAAACCAGCTTATACTAGACTAGATTACCTTTATTACGGAGAGAGTTATGCAACTTTTGGACAATCTGAAGACCAAATGTCTCCGGCATATGAGAAGTTTAATCTTAATATGGGAGTCGAGCTTAGTGAAAATTCTTCACTTCAGCTCAGTATAGATAACTTGATGGATAATAGAACTGAGGCATTTAAGTTCTCTGCAGATAGTCCTGGATGGAGACCAAGAAACTATCTTCAGTGGATTCCTCCAAGAAGTGTTTCATTGAGATATACCTACAGATATTAAGTTTATATTTGACTTGAAGAAAGCCAGGTTTTATACCTGGCTTTTTTATTCCTTATATTCTTGGAAGTAATTGAAGATCTCTTGTTTCGTTCTTGACCTTGCTGTTGTCCATTCACCAGTATCCTTTATATTAAGGACCTCTTTATCTTTATTGAGTATAACAACCCTAGGAATGCCTTGTTGAGGCATAATATTAAAGAATTCCATCAATGACATATTGATATCATATCTACCTAAGTCGATATAAAGGATTTCAAAGTTATCGTTCATATATTCGCTTACAGTTTTAAGTTCTAATACTGCACTGAGAATTCTGCAGTCTGGGCACCAATTGGCGCCAAAAATTACTATAGGCTGCTTTTTATTATTGATAGAATTATCAATGAAATTTCTTAAGTCACTCTCATTTAAATCAACTCTTTCATAAGGAAGAGGGAATGGCTTTTCTAGAATTTCTTCGTTAGGCACAATGATATTTGTTGACATAATAGGAAATGATACTAAAACTAAGTAAAATGATAAAAAACTGTTTTTAAGATTCATGAATATTATAGAAAAATTAGTATTATTTGCTTTATTTACCTTCTTACTTATTATGTCTGGCCTTTTTATGTTTGCCAATCATTTAGTTGTAGTTTTTCCTGGAACTGAATTAGATCCGATGGTGATGGCTGAGTGGAGGACGAGGACTATTCAACCAGCTTTTTATATGACAGCCTGCTATTTTATATTAAGACACTTCCTTGGAAAAAACCCGACTACTACTCTTTGGCCTGTATATCTAATATTTTTATTTTTTACTATTACACAAGGACTTCTATTTATTGAGAGACCATATAAATTTGGTATTCCTGGAATAGGCATGTTTTTAGTCTCGATTTTAGTAACCCTTTTCGTAAGACTTAGCCATTCAAAAAGAAAAAAAGAAATAAGAATGGATACATTTTAATGAATATTTATACACGCATAAGCCTGATAATCTTTTTACTTTTGATGGCAGCTGTTTATTTACCAATAGGTTTATGGGCAATTATTGCTCCAGCACAGGACGCCCTTGGTTTAGAGCTACCATCTTTTTATGAAGCTGTTGGTTTATCTGTAATATCACCAATTGGTTACTCAGAATTTGCTGGCATATATGGCGGCATTAACATTGTCATTGGCCTGATGTTTCTTATAGGAATTTTTAAAAAACAGGTCGGCTTATTTTCTATAAAAATACTTGTTTTTCTTGTTGGCTCAATAGCTTTTGGTAGGTTTTTACTTATGTTGCTAGGATCTCAAGCAGGGTTACCTCCACAAATTAATACTTTTCTTATCTTTGAAATTGTAGTCTTCTTTATAGGTATAATTTTTATTAAAGTTCTAAAAGATACTAATTAGGTTACTTAAATTCAAAACGTAAAGAATATAAAAACTTATAAATCCAAATCCAAGAATAGAACCTAAATACTTTGGTATTTTTAACCTAGATAAAAAAAGCATTATTAAAGCAAAAGCTAAGGTTAATATGATTAGAGGAAATGAATCTCTTTCCCATAATTCAATCGGCATTATGGCTGAAGAGAATATGCCAATAATTGGCACTATAATAACTAAATTAAGAATATTTGAGCCAATAATATTTCCTATCACCATTTGATTTTTACCTTTAAAGATAGCCGAAACAGTTGCCGCAAGTTCGGGAAGACTTGTGCCTAACGCCAAGATTGTCAAACCAACTATTACTTCTGAAATACCAATTGAGAGAGCAAACTTTTCTGCATATATCACTGCGAAGTTTGAACCAACAACAAGTAGCACTAAACCTATTATTAACATCAAGAAGTTTTTTAGCATATCCGAATTGCCCGAAACAATATTGATTACCTCCGATCGCTCTTTTGAAAGAATCACTAGAAAATAAAATAAGATCACAATAAATCCAAGGCATTCCAAGAGACTAAATCTTAGATCTTTTAGAGCAAATAAAAATAAAAGAAAACTTAAGAAGAATGGTATGAGAGATTCAAGTGAAAAACCTTTTTTTATTTGATTAATTGCGAAGCAAGATACACCAAAAATAAGGGCAATATTGGTAATATTTGATCCAACAATTGTACCAATAGCTACAGTTTCAGCAGAGTTTACAACTGAGCTGATAGCAACAAATATTTCAGGTGCAGACGTCCCAAGGGCAACAATAGTTAAGCCTACAAATAAGTCACTGATGCCAAAGTTTCTAGCTATTTTAGAAGATGCATCTACAAACCTTTCAGCACCAAAGACTAGTGTTGCAATGGATATAATAAGGAGTGATATGTTTATAAACATATTTATATTGTATAGATTTAATTAAAAAAATCTCGAGGGTCTGAAATCTTTTAAAAGCAAACTGTCAACTTCGTCTACAATTTCTTGTGAGACTAAATTACCTACTATTGCTGCTAGACTAATTCCGCTATGCATTACAGCAACATAGACTGATTTATTTTTAAACCTGCCAATAATTGGTAAGTTGTCCTTTGGAATGGGTCTCCATCCAACTAATATTTCTAATGGATTTAAATCAGATGCACCTTTAACCATATTCTTGAAATGCCTATTAATTCTTTTTAAATGATCTCTCGAATTTTCTTTTATTGGTGCAGTAATTTGCTCACCAATTATTATTTGACCATTAGTTTGTTGGTGCGCATGAATTTTAGGCCCATAAACAACAGAATTTATAAGGCTTTTCTGTGGTTTAGTTTTAATGATTACACCTGGCCTTGGTTTTTTCAAAAAATTTACATTAAAGCTTTTATCAATATCAATGCCATTACAAAAAATAACATTTTCGGATTTTAATATTCCCATTGATGTCTTAATTTTTGAGAAGGAGTCATTGCTTTCTATAATTTTTTCAAACTCGCAAGGATATAGAACTGATCCACCATTTTTTTTAATTGCATTTATCATTTTTGATATAGCATCTTTAGGATCGATTGCTCCATCTGCTTTTGAAAAGATTATATTTTCATTACCTTTAAAATCTACATATGGGTCCAATTTTTTGGCTTTTTTATAGCCAATTACGGAAGTAGGAGTATATTTTGGATAACTCTGTAACTCATTTACACTTTCTATTAGTTTCTCTTGGTCCTCTATTGATAAAGACCATTCTAAAGATCCGTTCCACTTAATATCGAGAGATAATTCTCTTTGGATTATATGAAATGCATTGATACCAAGTTGTGAGAACAAATTATATGAATAAGGCTTCTTTGGATATGTCGCATTTATCCACGAAAATGAGCTTCCGCTACAGGCTGAACCTGGAACATTTTTATCTATCAAAGTTACTTTAACTCCTCGTTTTGATAACTCATAAGCAATGGAGGAGCCAATAATCCCAGCCCCAACAATAACTGCTTCTTTGGATTTATTCTTTTGTGCATAGATTTTTTTGGGCGATAGGGCAAAAAGGCCCAATATTTTTAAAAAATCTCTTCTGTTCATTATTAAGATTATATTACTAAAAGAATTTCGTATTACATTTCTTTTTCAAAGTTATAATAGTATTTTATTGAGAGGATAATCATGGATATAAATAAATTATTTAACATTGATGGAAAGACAGCATTAATTACTGGCGGATCTCGGGGTATTGGAGAAATGATTGCAGCTGGGTTTTTAGCGAATGGTGTTAAGGTCTATATTACTGCCAGAAAGGAAGCGCCGTTAATAGATAAAGCTAAGGAGCTATCAGAAAAATTTAATGGAGAATGCGTTGCAATTCCATGCGATCTTAGCAATATGGAAGGTATACAAAAGCTTGCTTCTGATTATCTAAATCATGAAGATAGTTTAGATATTTTAGTGAATAATGCCGGTGCTGCATGGGGCGAGCCATATGAAAACTTCTCAGAGAAGGGCTGGGATAAGGTTATGGATACAAATGTTAAAAGTATGTTCTTTTTAACAAGAGATCTCACTCCTGCTCTTACAAAAAATGCCTCTGATGACGAACCTTCAAGAGTTATAAATATTGGATCAATAGATGGAATCAATGTGCCAATATTTGAGACTTTTTCTTATAGTGCTTCAAAAGCCGCTGTCCATCATCTTACTAGAGCTCTTGCAAGTAAGTTAGTAAGGGAAAATATACTTGTTAATGCAATTGCACCTGGTCCATTTCCAAGTATGATGCTGGGTTCAGCCGTAAATCATGATTATTCCGGAATTGCAGTACGAAACCCAAGAAAAAGGGTTGGAACTCCAGAAGATATTGCAGGACTAGCTATATTTTTATGCTCTCGAGCTGGCTCTTATACAATTGGCGAGACAATTACTTGTGATGGGGGTCTTGTGAATGCCTCAGGGCATGATCTGAGCTAAACTTTTTGAGCTTCGGCAAAGGCTTCGATTAAAAGATCTTTCATCCATAGGTGAGGACCTTCATTATCATCACTGGAATGCCAAATTAGATGTTGCTCTACTTTTGGCAGGTCAATTGGGAGTTTCTGAAAAGCTAAATTATTTTTAATTGCAAAGGTTTTAGAGCAAATCAAAACATAATCACTATTTTTCACAATTTGAGGAGTAACCATGAAGTGTTGAGCTCTTAACGCAATATCTCTTTTAAGTTGAAGCTTTTCTAGCTCAACATCAATTAATGATGGGCCTCTTCTTCTGTTAGATATATTGATATGTTTTAAGCTTAAAAACTCTTTCATAGTAAGCTTCTTTTCATCACCAATTGGATGATTCTTTCGATGCGCACAAACAAACTCATCTTCGAAAATTAGATCATGTTTTATATCTTTAGATCTTGGGATAACTGGGTCAACAACAAAATTTAATTGATTGGTTGCAAGAGCATGAACAAAATCTTTTCTTTCAAATTGATAGCTCTCAATAGAGACTCTTGGAGCAATTGTTTTTATTTTTTTTAAAATATAAGGAAGAACTCTCTCTTCAGAAATATCGCTTAAAGAAATTCTGAAAGTTAATTCGCTGGTTTCTGGATTGAACTCATCTGGCTCGTTCACACTTTTTTGCATTAAATCTAATGCTTTTTTAACATCTAAAATAATATTTTCTGTTTTCTGGGTCGGGGTCATGCCTGAACCTGTTCTTATGAAGAGATCATCATCAAACTTTTCTCTCAAACGAGCAAGTGCATTACTAACAGCAGGTTGAGTTATTCCGACAACCTCAGCTGCTTTCGTAAGACTTCCTTCTGTATATATCGCGTTAAGAACTACAAAAAGATTTAAATCAAACGTACTTATTTTCATATTTTACGAGACATGTATAGATTTGCTTTCTACTTAAAGTTATCATGATAACAATATATTTGTAATATTCACAGTATTTATAATGTACTGTAAGTCAAACCATAGTGGGGATA
Source organism: uncultured SAR86 cluster bacterium (assembly GCA_902594005.1). GTDB lineage: Bacteria > Pseudomonadota > Gammaproteobacteria > Magnimaribacterales > D2472 > CACNXK01. Next base: position 46,802 of record CACJKN010000004.1, read on the forward strand.
AAAATGAGTATGAATCTAAGACCTGAAGCCCAAGAATTATTAGAAAGAGTATCTAATTTTCTTGAAAGTGAGGTTGCTCCTAACGAAGCTAAATTTCATGAACAAATAAAAACTGATGAAAACAGATGGAATTATTTCCCGGAGATTGTTGAGGAGCTAAAAGACAAGGCAAAATCTCAAGGTCTTTGGAATCTATTTCTGCCCGAAAGCGAATTTGGAGCAGGACTAACAAATTATGAATATGCTCATCTTGCCGAGCAAATGGGAAAATATAGTATGGGATCAGAGGTTTTTAATTGTTCAGCTCCTGATACCGGAAACATGGAAGTTATAGCAAGATATGGTAATGAAAAACATCAAGAGGAGTGGCTAAAGCCTTTACTTGATGGTGAGATAAGATCATGTTTCGGAATGACAGAGCCTGGTGTAGCTTCGTCTGATGCAACAAATATGCAAGCGACTGCTGTTTTAGATGGCGATGAATATGTTATTAATGGAGAAAAATGGTGGACCTCAGGCGCAGGAGATCCAAGATGTAAAATTATGATATTTATGGGTGTCACGAACCCAGATAATGCAAAACATCAAAGGCATTCTATGATCTTAGTTCCTATGGATGCAGATGGTTTAGAAGTCCAAAAAATGATGCATGTATTTGGCTATGATGATGCTCCTCATGGCCATGCGCATATCAAATTTAATAATGTAAGAGTTCCAAAAGATAATTTACTTCTCGGTGAGGGAAGGGGGTTTGAAATTGCTCAAGGAAGATTGGGACCTGGAAGAATTCATCATTGTATGAGGGCTATTGGTGTAGGCGAGAGAGCACTTGAATTAATGTGTACTCGGGGAATAGACCCAAACAAAAATGCATTTGGTAAACCTTTGGCACAACTAGGTGGTAATTTCGATCATATTGCAGACTCTAGAATTGAGCTTAATGCAGCAAGACTACTAACACTTGATGCTGCTCATAAGATGGATACCGTTGGAAATAAAGTTGCTGCAAGTGAGATTGCACAAATTAAAGTTATGGTTCCAAACATTGTTCTCGATATAATTGACAGAGCGATTCAAATACATGGAGGTGAAGGAGTTTCACAGTTAACACCTTTAGCATCTATGTTTGCTCATATGAGAACATTAAGACTAGCTGATGGTCCTGATGAAGTACACAGAAGAGCTGTAGCAAGATATGAATTGGGAAAATATATTACGAAATAATTTGAATTTTAAGTTTTATAAAAAAAAATACTCCCTTCTTACATTTTTTACTATATTTTTATTCTCTTGCTCATCCAGCAATAACGATAATTTATCTGAAGACAATACCAATCAACAAGATACAACAACAAAAGTTATTGAGGCAAGACCCTTAAACACAACTAATAGTTGGTCAAAAGATATTAAATTTAATTTTTATGATGTCTCGCTTTTAGGGATTAGAAATTTTTTAGCAAGCCCTGAGCAACACTCAGACTCAACTGATTCGGGTTCTGGTTCTCATAACATAGAAACTTGGGATTCTTTTGGAAATGAAATTATTGATTCAATTGTAACGAGTGAAGATTTATTTTTAGCTGATATATCTTTCAATTCAAATAATGGCGATTTTTATCTTATCACTGATCCGCATATACAGAATGCTCTTACGAATAACAGTTTTTCTGGGGCTGATTGTTCAATAATTAGGGTTTATTCTGTAAATAATGAATATGAATGTATTTTAATCTTTGATACAGGTCGTGCAGAACCAAATTTGAAACGTTTGTCTACATCTTTAGACTTCTCAAGAAGAACTATCGAATGGAATTCACAAAATTATGGGATTTTAAATGCTTATGTAAATTCTGACTTTCCTTCAAATATATCTGGAGGAACAAATAGTTCAGTCACTTTATTTTTTGATGATCTCAATAGCGCATTTATAGCCACAGAAGAGGGTTATAGAAATGAAGCTAGTGTCTGGATAAACAATAGTATGTTTGTTACTTTTGATGGGCCATGGTATTTGGATGATGGCGGGCTTTATAATGGTAATCCATATAAATATAATTTTTGGGAAATAATTGATGGCCTTCCTACAGTAATTTATTCATATGAATGCTTTAGCTGCGATGACTCATTTAACTTCTTAGTCGAAAGTGGTGGGAAGGTGTATACAAAGAGTAAGATCTTTTCCGTATCTAATTCAGGAACTATAAACATAAAAGATAGTGCAATTGAATTTCCAATGAGTTCGAAAGAAGGAAAGATTTGGGCTCTTGATAATTATCATGATGAAAATACTCCAATAGAAATTGAGGAAGTTCTTAATGATTCAATCAATAATTCAAGTGCAAAAGTCTTGATTATTAGCGATATAGGAAATATAAATTTGCAAAGAGGATCCGGTATAGCCCCTATTCAATATAATCCAATAAATATTCATTCAGATTACTTGATGTATCTGAAAGTATTTGAACCTAAAAATCAGATTTCCTCTATTGAGGGAAAGGCATTTGATGTAAATAGCATTTTTGATCTTGATGGAGGTGCAAGCCTCTCATTTGTAAATTCAAATTTAATGACTATTAGCCTCTCGGAGGATTTTGATGATAGTAATGATTTGATTATTGACTATATGGTTAATGATGATACGAATAATCATTCATTAATAATTGAAAAAAATACAATATCTAATTTCATTAACTCAGAATACTTTGATGGAAATCTCAAATGGCCAAGTCCAGAACCACAAAGAGAAGGTTTTTGCGTTTTCTCACTAGTCAGCAATCAAGAAACTTGCACTTTAATAGAAAATTATGACGTACATATTATCGATCTTGAAAGTTATGACTTTCCTCAACGATTTGATGGAGCTGAGGAGTATCCAAACCCAAATCATCTTTATAATCTCTTAGGAAGAGCATTGCCAGGAGTGCAAACTATTCAGCTTATTAATGATGAATTAGCTGTCTATTTTAAAGATAGTAAAGATAATAATTATTACAAAGGATCTGCAAATATTGATGATTTTTTGAGCAATGGATATCAATCGCTTTTAATTCAAACCTCATCAAATACTGAGGGTGATTTAGAATTAATAATGAGTCTTATTGATATTACAAATTAGTTAACATTGATCATAGAAAAAACTTTATAATTCTCAATATATTTAATATTTAGTTTTTTTTAAGACTCTGTAGCTCAGTTTGGTTAGAGTGCTTGCTTGACATGCAAGAGGTCGCTGGTTCAAGTCCAGCCAGAGTCACCATTTTAAAAAGAGGAGTTATTATGTATTTAAAATCTTTATTTTTATTCAGTCTATTGATAAGTTTTAATTTGAATGCCAGTGAAAACTTAGAAATTAAAGATCCAAATGAATTGGGAGTCAGTCAGTCAGATATAGATAATTTATTTAATTTATCTTTCGAGGATGAATCTACTCAATCAGTTGCACTCCTTAAAAATGGCTATCTTATTGGTGAAAGGTATGCGGATGGTTTCAATAAAGATTCATATGGTACTTCTTGGTCAATGGCAAAGAGTTATTACGCAGCTTTAATTTTAATTTCCATTGACAGGGGTGAAATAAAAAGTCTTGATGAAAAAGCCTCAAATTACTTGCCTTTTTTTGATGATGAAAGATCTGTTATTACAATTAGGCAGCTTTTAAATATGTCTAGCGGGTTGCAATATCCAGATCATCAACATGAAACTATGTTCTTTAGAAAAGATCATCTTGAATATTCAAGAAATGTGAAATTAGAAAAAGAGCCAGATACTTTGTTTGAATATAATAATGTCAATTCCATGCTCCTAGGTGAGATACTAGAAGCTGCTACAGGAAAGAAAGCCGATACTCTCTTAGAGGAAAGAATTTTAAATAAGATTGGCGTTGAGAAAAAGACTCTTTGGCGAGATGAGGCACAAAATGTTTTAACTTACTGTTGTATTGATATGTCTGCAAGAGATTATGCTAAGTTTGGTCAATTATTCTCAAATGGAGGCAGCTGGAACGGCGAACAAATAATTTCTAAAGAACTAATTGATGAGACTTTCCAATATGTTTGGGATACACCTAATTGGTGGACTGATGAGAAAAGGGGCTATTCACTGCATTGGTGGGTATCAAGATATACTGAAGAATCAAAGATCTTCAATGCTAGTGGAAGATTTGGTCAGTACATCTTTGTTGATCCAAAGAATGATATTGTTTTTGTAAGAATAACTAAATACAAGCCTTCCAATGGGTCTGTCCAAAAATGGGGAAATCTATCATGGTTAAGCGCACTCAATAATGTTGAATTTTTGATTTGGTTTTATCAAAAGCTAGAAAAATGGGGATTTATATCAATTGAGGCAAAAGAGGGAAGAGAAGTTACAGTTATTACACCTAATACAGATAGAGATGGAGCTTCTAAAGAATTTTATGAAAACTATAGTTTAGTTTTAGATGCTATTGATGAATTATCTTCTTAATTAAAGCCAGACAAATAGTATCATTGGTATTGAAGCTAAGACTATAAGAATATCTAGTGGTAATCCAAGCCTCCAATAGTCAGAAAACTTATAATTGCCTGGACCCATTACTAAAGTATTACATTGATGGCCAATTGGCGTTAAAAAAGCGCAACTTGCTCCAACTGCAACTACCATGAGAAATGGCTCTAAAGGCTGCCCTAATTGAAGAGCGATATTTACGGAGAAAGGAGCCATTATTACTGCCGTTGCTGCATTGTTAATTACATCAGTTATCAACATCGTAATTATTAGAATAATCATCAAGACCCAAAAGATGTGAAGATCACCTGCTAAAGATACAACCTCGGTTGCTATAAGGGCAGTGATACCTGTTGACTCTAATGCCTGTCCAATCGGGATCATTGCTGCAAGCATAATAACAATTGGCCATTCAATATGCCTATATAGGTTGCTTTTAAGTATTTTGATCCCCACAAATCCCAACACGCATAAAAGGAAAGCAGTAAGAACATTAATTACATTAAAGGCAGCAAGCAAAATAGCAGTCATAAAGAAAATTACAGCCTTTAAAAATCTACTTCTACTAGGAAGAGTAGATATCTCTCGAGATCTAATTGGCATCAGGCCAAGATGATTTATTTTTGCAGTAACATCTTCCTTGTCTGTATCTCTGACACCTAAAAGTAAAACATCTCCTATCTTAAACATTTGCTTGGAGAGCCTAGTTCTGAATCTGGCACCTTTTCTCCACATACCAAGCAAAAATAACTCTTCATAAGCAAGTTTAATTAAATAATTCTGCTTTCTTCCAACAAGCCTTGATCCTGGAGTAATAACTACCTCTATTTCATCAATTAACTCCTCTTTGAGATCATGAGAACTTTCAGCAATATTTAAACCAAATCTATCTTGAATGGATGAGATATGATTTGGAGAAACCTTCATCACTAAGTGTTGATCAGCTCTTATCTTTGAGTTATTTCCGACTTTAGACACAGACCCTTTTTCATTAACAAGTCCAAGAATTTCAGTTTCATTTCCTGCTTTTTTAATAAAGCTTGAAAATGTTAGACCAATTGCATTACTCCCCTCTGGAACAACTAGCTCGAATAAGAAGTTATCAAGATCTATAAGATTATTTGTCTTTGCAAGTTTTCTTTTTGCAACGAGTTTGCTGCTTATCAATCCAATGAAAATTATACTTAAAAAGCTTACAAGCAAACCCACATAAGAGAAATCAAAGAAATTAAAAGCTTCCCCAGTGTAGGATTCTTTAAATTCAGCAATAATAATATTTGGAGGGGTGCCAATGAGTGTATTCATTCCTCCTAAAATTGATGCAAACGCAAGAGGCATAAGAAATTTTCCAGCGTGCCATCCCATTTTTTGACAAGTTGATAGAGTAATTGGAAGTAGAAGTGCCATTGCACCTATGTTGTTAATGAATGAAGAAAGAATGGCTGCAATGAACATTATTAGAAATAAGAACTGTGTCTCACTTGGAGAAAATCTTCCAATAATGTTTCCCGTGACAGCTGATAAACCTGCATCCTGAAGGCCTTTGCTTATAAGCAAAACTAAAGCAACAGTTATAACCGCTGGATGAGAAAAACCAATGAAAGCATTCTCAATTTTTATGACATCAAAAAGTATAAGAAGGGCCAATGCACCCAGAGACACATAATCATACCTATACTTACCTGAAATAAAGAAAACTAAAAGTCCAATAATTACAATGGACAGAATTAATTGATCATTCACTATTCTTTGGCAGAGACTCTACAAAAATGGATGAAGTTGGATACGCAAATTCCGAATTATTAGACTCCACAATTTTGATTATATTTTTAATAAACCTATGTTTAATCTTTTTAAAGTCAGAAAAACCACAAACATCTGAATAGCAGAGAATTCCAACATCTATTGAGCTTGCTCCAAGCTCATTTATTGTTACAAGATGTTCTTGATTTGGATTATCTACAAAGTCATCAGATTCTTCAATGTGTTTAGAAATTTGGTCACAGATCCTTTCTAAATCCTCCAAAGAAGTCGAATAAATTAGATTTATTACCCAATTAATTCTTCTGTATTCCATATTTCCATGATTAATTAGTCTCATGTCAGATAAATCCTTGTTTGGAATTATCATTGGTGCAGTGTCAAAAGTTTTAATAATTGTTGAACGAAAACCAATAGTATCTACAACTCCATGAAGCTGTCCTGGGACTTCAATTCTATCTCCAGGCTGGAATCTGTTCTCTCCAATAATTAAGATCCCTGAAATCAGGTTCTTGAAGAAATCTTGAGCACCCAGTGCAACTGCCACTGAGAATAAACCTAAACCAGCTACTAGGGGACCAATTTGGATTCCAAAAAGCTCAAGAATTATGGCAATACCGATAATCCAAACTATTACTCTTGAAGACCTTTCTAGCCATATTTGCATTGACTCCGTCAACCAAGAAGTAGACGACATGGCTGTAAAAACAGGATGTATTGAATTTGCTAATGCAGAAAAAATTGTAAAAATAATTAGAGCTTTAACAATATTTGAAGATATATCGCCTGCAACACCCTCAAGAGGCAAAATCATCGTTACTATGTATATACCGATTGTTACAGGAACATAGCTTAAGGGTTTTTTAACTGCTTTTAGAATTTCATCATCCAGTGAAGACTCTGTGCTATTTGCAAGTCTTTCAATGGAGGACACAACAACTGTAACTACAAATCCTCTTAGAAGAAAAGATAGCAACAAGACGGCAATCGAAGCAATAATTTTGGTCATACTCACACCAAGAAGACCATTTACCCAAACCTCATTTAAAATTGCTAAAAAGTTATCCATTATTGGTACCTAAAAGTTCATTGTATCTATTTGCATCTATATTTCCACCTGACAGAATAGTGAAAATTTTTTTATTTTGACAAATCTCTTTATTTTGAAGTATGCATGCCAGGCCAATAGCTCCACTGGGCTCAACAATTAGATCAAATTCATCATAAAGGATTTTCATAGCCTCAATAATATATTTATCATTTGCTGAGAGGCCCTTTGTATTAAGAGCAGAATTTATTCTAAAAGTAATTTCACCTGGTTGTGGATTTTCAAGCGCATCACACATTCCATGTTTTTTAGTTTTAATTGAGACTATATTATTTTGTAAGAATGATTTTTCATGATCGTTCCAGTCTTTTGGCTCAGCAGTATAAAGTTGACAATCACTCAAGCTATTTTTTAGAACAATCCCTGTGCCCGCAGCTAAACCTCCACCACTGCAACAAACAACTGACATATCAAATTTTGTATCGACTTCATCCATTACTTCCAAAGCAGCAGTTCCCTGACCATAAATTACATTTAAATCATCGAAGGGTTTAATAAGTTTTCTTCCGTCTTCCATGGCAATACTAAATCCAATCTCCTCTCTGTTATCTTCATCTCTATCATAAAAAATTACCTCTGCACCATACTCCTGCGTCTTCCGTATTTTTATTTTTGGTGCATCAGAAGGCATAATTATCTTTGCGCTAGTTCCAAGCTCCCTTGATGCATAAGCAATCCCTTGGGCATGATTACCTGATGAAAAAGCAACTACGCCTCTAGATTTTTCTTCTTCAGAGAGCGCTGATATAGCCGAAGAAGCTCCTCTTAATTTAAAAGAACCTGTTTCTTGAAGGCACTCAGCTTTGAATGTTATGTCAGCTTTTAAAGCTTTGTTTATGCTTATGCTTGAAAGAACAGGAGTTTGGTAAACAATTTCGGAAATCCTTGAAAAGGAATCTTTAATATTTTCAAGCTCTTTTTTAAGCTCTAACAACTCCTACTTTGCCCTATCTTTAATAAAATAAGGGAGATAAACCAAATAAAATGCTGCAAGTGCAATTGGAAGAGTATATATAATATGCATAGGTGGATCAGGCATAAAGTCCATGATACTTCCACCAGCTGGTTTATTAGCTAGATACCAAAAGTTAGCAGGCTCACCAAGAATAATATTGATGAAGTATATTGGGATAGCCAAAAGCAATGTAAATACTATAACTCTATTCATTTCATTGAAATATGGTCTTTGGTTTAAGGCAATAACTGCATAAAAAACCCCAAAAAGAATTAATCCATGACCATAGAAGAACATAAGAAAATTCATGCTTGGGAATCCAAAAGGAATATCTGGAGTAAGAAGCGCCATAGAGGCCCCAGCAATTCCCCAAAAGAATGCACAATTGAAAAAGAACTTGTTTCCTCCAAGTAGATAAATTGCAATAAAGATTAAAGAAAAGTCACACATATGGAATGGGAGCACTTCCTTCCAGCTGTAAGGCTCAACAACAAGATAAAGATCGCTGTATGGCGAAAAGAAAGTATGAAAGATTGCTAGATAACCTATTATCCTTCCAATTAATTCTCTTTTGTCAGAAAAATACTTATTCGTTATTTTTGGCAAAGCAATCATAACAGCAAAAATAACTGCAAGACCTGCTAAATGTGTTGTTCCAAATAAAATAAATTCTGGTCCTTCCATATTCTCCTCCAAACTTTTATAAAAAGTATTGAATTGGTTTCAAGGGCCAATTATAGTATTTTTAAACTTAATTTACATAGGAAAAAATTTGTTACGAGATTGTCTTCTTCTTAACGGGAATGGAAAGCCAGTTAGCTTTTTTCCGCTTTCAGTGATTAATTGGAAAACTGCCGTTAAACTCCTACTTGCTAGGAATGTTATTTTAATTAAGGCTCATGATGATCAGTATGTAAGATCTCCATCGATTTCTGTTGAGCTCCCAAGCATTCTTATGCTTAAAAGATTTCACAAATTCCATAATTATGTAAAGTTTTCAAGATCAAATGTTTTCTTAAGGGATATGTATACATGCCAATATTGCCAAAATATCTTCTCTAGGAACGAATTAACTCTTGATCACGTTATCCCGAAATCTAAAAATGGACTTACTAACTGGGAAAATGTTGTTACTTCTTGCAAATCATGCAACTCTGCAAAGGGATCAAGTTTGCAAAAGCCAATAAGAGAACCATTTAAGCCAAGTTTTTCACATCTACTCAATGGACATAAAATAGATGAGAACACCTTTCCAGACAGTGAATGGGCTAAGTATATATTTTAGAGATTATTTTTAATGATTTGATCCGTAAGGATGGCAGGTAAAATTTTTGGATTTTCAAAACCAGGCTCCCAATAAACATAGAAAGGCACACCAGATCTTCCATATTTTTTTAAAGATCTTGTGATGGCATCATTTCTATTTGTCCAGTCGGCTTTAATATATTCGATGTTTTTTTCTTCCAAAAGACTTTTAAAACCATCTTTAGAAAAAGCTGTTATTTCATTACTTTGACAAGTTATGCACCAAGCAGCTGTAAAGTTTATAAAGTAAGGTTGATTTTTATTTCTTAGATCATCCTCAATCCCTTCATACCATTCTGTAGCAGAACCAATGATTAGATTTTGTTCAGTTTCAATGTCCTCAGTTTCAGGAAGGAAATAAATCATGCTAAAAATTGATATACATAGAAATATAACTTTATTTTTTGTTTTATAGTCTTTTTGAAAGATCCAAAAGTTTAATGCCAATAAAAGCCAACCAATCAATAAGAAAATTACAAGGATTTGATTAACTTGAAGAGAGAATACCCAAAGTAACCATAATGCAGTAGCTAACATTGGAAACGCAAAGAACTCTTTTAGAGCTACCATCCAATCACCTGGCTTAGGCAAGAAATCTATTAATTTAGGATTTGCTGCTAAAAGCAAGTAGGGAAGTGAGAATCCTAGCGACAATGATAAAAATATTGGAACAGTTTCCCCAGAGGGCTGAATTAGGGCATATCCAAGAGCAGCTCCCATGAAAGGGGCAGTGCATGGTGATGCAACAACTACAGCTAATACACCCGTTAGAAATGAAGAGTAGTAACCCTTTTCACTGCCTCCAATATTGCCGAGCTTTGTAAGTGATTCTCCAAAACTATTATCAGTTATTAGAACCAACGAAATGAAAACCATCACCAGGCTTAGCAATCCAACTATAAGTGGTGATTGAAGCTGGAAACCCCACCCAACAAAATTCCCAGCCTGCTTCAATAAAACAATGGTTAAAGCTATCAACATGAAGGAAGCAATAACACCAACTGTAAAAACCAGGGCGTGATTTCGAATTTTCCTTGGTGAGCTACCTCCCATTGAAACAAAGCTCAGTACTTTTAGGGAAATTACTGGGAACACACAAGGCATTAAGTTGAGAATTAAGCCACCAAGTAATGCAAATATCAACGCAGTTATTAAGGAAAGGCCTTCCTCATTAAAATCCTCAAACGTACCATTAGATACGTTATAGCCAGTTCCATCTATATCTAATACACCAGAAACATTTTGGAGCTCATCATTGAAAAGTTTTATAGAAAGGAAGTAACCATCATCCTTTTTATAAAAATTTTGTTTTGAAGAATAATCTATAGAATTATTTTCATCAGGAAAGAAATAAATTTCCTTGATTTCTTTTTCAAAAGTAAATCTAATTTCTAAATTATTATCGTTAAGAGAAGTTGTAATTGGCAAAGACTTTGATGGTGTAGATTCTAGCCATTCATATATCAATGAATCACTTTCAATATCCAGCAGGTTTGATGATATTTTTCCTGACTCAGGAATACATACATCTGCGCAAATAAGAATGTCGGCAGCCATTTCAAAATAATCGTCTGAATAATCAGCTGGAATTGATAAGACCATTGGATAAATAACAAAATCTTCGTACCCATAGGTCATTAAAGGAGGATACTCAATCTTTTCTGGAAGAGGCCATTTAATATCGCTTACACTGAAGCCTTTGGGCAAAACCCAGTCAATCTCTATCGGTCCTCCTGAATCTCCAGGATTTCTCCAATACGTATGCCATCCCTTATCCATTGAAACTTTTAAGCCAATGTTTATAGAAGTTCCTGGAACAAAGTCACTGTGATCTTTAATTAAGCTTATTCTGGCATGGCCAGTATCAACTATCTCAGCAGACCCAAAAAAAGAAAAGAGTAGCAAGATTGAAAAGATAGTTTTATTCATATTGAATTAAAAAATGGGGCTTTACGCCCCATTTTCTCATACTTATTTTTTACCTAATATTCTTTTAGGTGATTTAATTTCAATTTTTTTTGGTTTTCTCTCATCTGGAATTATTTTCTCTAAATATAGAGTAAGAAGTCCATTGATAAGTTCAGCACCTTTTACAACTACATCATCAGATAATGTAAATTGTTGTTGAAATGCTCTTTGAGCAATCCCCTGATAAACAAGATCATTGCTGCCGTTAACTACTTGAGTATTTGGTCCAGCATATGATATTGAAAGGATTCCATCAGCTAGCTCTATATCCAGATCTTCTCTGGAAAGACCTGCAACAGCAACTTCTACAAAAATATCATTACCATCACGCCTAATATTGTAGGGTGGATAAGATGATCTTGAAGAAGATTCAGATAGAGTTTGAAGTCTATCAAAAAGGGATTCAAATCCTAGAACTCTAGTTGAGAAAAATGGATCAGTAAAATTTAACATAATAGTCCTCCTTAGCGACTAATAAGCATCCTAAAAGGCATGCTTGGTTAATATTATGTAAGCCCTTATGGCGCCTACATACCTTTTTTATGGTTTAAAATGAAAAATTCAATGAAAAATAAAGATTTTTATTACAAAACTTCAAGAAAAAACTACAATAAATGGAACTAAATTAATATTTTTTTATCTATATAAATATGAACAATAAATACAAACTAATTAAGCTTTTACTTGTGCTTCCATTTTTTCTTAGCCTCAACTCATTTACAAACAGTGATTCAATTGAGGTAGGTCAAGTATGGAAGTTAAATGTAAGAAGTAGCGCATCTATGAATGGTTCGGGGGAAGTCCTTTACCAAATAGCTTCTGATGCATATCACACTCACAGAGCGAGAATGTTTGATGATTGGGATGTTTTTTCAGTAGTTGATTCTAGAGATCTTGTAAGGCTAAGAAAAGGATATGAGATCGAAGTTACAGAAAAACTTTATTCTAATGAGGTTCTCAAAGTAAAGCTGCTCGATGGAAGATATAAGGGTAGATTTTACTATGCAATAGCAGATGATTTAGTCAAAAAGTATTTATTGGAAGAAAAGGAAGAACAAAATGAAAACTCTTAAAAGCATTAACATAATACTTATTCTAGTTATTGGGACAGCTTGTTCTATGGCAGATTACAAACCTGAATCAATTTCAAAATATCAGGCTGGTGAGATTGAAACAGTTCTTTTAGGAACAATCCTTCAAGTAGAGTCAGTGGTTATTGAAGGAGATAGAGAACTCGGTGCAGCTGCGGGAGCCGCTGTTGGAGCTGATTTAGGTTCAGATAATGACAAAGCGCCTGTCGCTGCAGGAGTGATCGGAGCTCTTATTGGTTCAGCTGTTGGTGCAGAAATAGGCTCTAAGGTTAACGAAAAAATAGCTGTTGAGCTTACTATCCAATTGGACAACGAGAGAATTATATCTATTGTTCAAGAAGTATCGGATCAATATAGTTTTTTTGAAGGACAAAGAGTAAAAGTAGTTAAATCAAACTATCGAAGCAGAGTTCAGCCATTTAATAATTAATGGCGTCAGCCGAAATTTATAACAAAGCTCTAGATCTTTTATCAAGAAGAGAACATTCTCGAAAGGAGCTTTATCTAAAGTTAAGAAAACGGTTTGAATCAAAAGAGGACATTAATTTAACTATGGACAGATTAGAGAAAAATAATCTGTTAAGTGATTTTCGATTTGCAGAGGAATATGTTCAGGCTAGGAGAAAAAAAGGTTTTGGCCCAATTAAAATTTCAGCAGAGCTTGAGAAAAGGGGCTTAAATGAGCCACTCATTTCTAATGAGATCGATAAGTTTGACGATTGGGAAGATTTAGCTGAATTATCTTTTAAAAAAAGATTCCCTGATGGTGTTAGTAAAGATTTTCAGAAGCTTCAAAAACAAAAAAACTTTTTATCAAACAAAGGGTTTACTTTTTATCAAATTGAATCAGTTTTAGACTAGTACATGTTATTATTTGGTACTTATGTCTTATCAAGTTCTTGCAAGAAAATATAGACCAAATTCCTTTGATGAAGTCATTGGTCAAGACCATGTTGTTCAAGTTATTAAGAACAGCATTGAGCAAGAAAGAGTGCATCAAGCTTTCCTTTTTAGTGGAACAAGAGGGGTGGGCAAGACAACAATTGCAAGACTTCTAGCGAAGTGCCTAAATTGCATGTCATCTGATTCTCCAACTTCACAGCCATGTAACAAATGTGAATCATCTATATCTATTCAAGAAGGAAAAAGTATTGATTTCCTTGAGATAGATGCAGCTTCAAGGACTGGAGTAGAACATATGAGAGAACTTCTCTCATCTGTTCATACATCTCCAAGCGTTTCAAGATTTAAGATCTTTTTAATCGATGAGGTTCATATGTTGTCCAAAGGCAGTTTTAATGCTCTTTTAAAAACGCTGGAGGAACCTCCAAGTCATGTCATTTTTTTAATGGCTACGACGGATCCTGAAAAAGTTCCTAAAACAGTAATTTCTAGATGCCTTCAGCTAAATCTTAAAACTGTTTCTAGAAACGAGCTTCAAGAACATTTCAAAAAGATTTGTGAAAAAGAAGGAATCAAATCAGATGATGAGTCTTTATCTTTAATTGCAAAGTCCGCTGAAGGATCTGTAAGAGATGGTTTAACTTTGCTTGATCAGGCTATTGCTCATGGCAACGGAAAGTTAGTTGCCGATGATGTAAAAAAACTTTTAGGTACGATCGATGACAGCTTGATTCATGAGTTACTTGATTCTATAACTGACGGAAGAAAGGAAGATGCATTTAAAACGTTAAATGATATTGAAAAACTCAACCCGGATTATGAAGTCCTTTTGAAAGATTTAATTTCAAATATTCATGAAGTTTCATTGCATCAATTTCTTGAAGACTCAAATAAAGAGGCCATTGCTAATATAGCCTCTAAAATGGATGAACAGTATTGCCAACTTATATATGAAATTGGCATTAATGCTTTTCAAAAGATTCACACTCATCCATCACCTAGAGAAGCAGTAGAGATGTGCTTATTAAGAATGCTAGCCTTTCAGCCTGTTCAAAATATCAATACAGGCGAAGTAAAAACTCAAAAAAAAAAAGACTAATAAGGCCCAAATAAAGACTGCAAATAAAGAAAAACCTCAAATAAATGAAGAGGCTGCTCAACAGACTTATGAAATAAACTCTTCTTCTTGGCCTACTTTATTTAACGATATGCAACTTTCATCATTTGCTAAGAATTATTTTGGGAATCTTTCATTTGTAAGATTTAATGACCAAAAGATATTTTTATGCGGATCAGCAGATCAGCTTGATATCCCTAAAAAAATTATTAGTGAGTTTGAGGAAAAAATTAAAGATAAATTTGGTAAGATTGAGGTCGGCCTTGAAGAGGGTATTTCCTCATCTTCACCAAATATAATCAATGAAGAAAATAATATTAAAGATATTGAAAAAACAAAAAAAGAACTCTCAAGTGATTCTGAAATTAAAGACTTTTTAGATGAGTTTGATGGCGAAATTGAGGTTGTAACTAAAATAAAGAATTAGAAATGAGTTCGGATTTATTAGATAAATTAATTAAGGCATTAACAATTCTTCCCGGAGTTGGGAAGAAATCTGCGCAAAGAATGGCTTTATATCTGTTGGACAAAAATAAAAGTGGTGCCAGAGAGATTGCTAGCTCTCTCAGTGATGCGCTTGATAATATTCAAAGATGTAAGTCGTGCAGAATGTTAACAACAAATGATTTATGTCATGTCTGTCAGGACGAAACAAGAGATTTACAATCCATTTGTGTGATTGAAAGCCCATCTGACCTTTTGGCAATTGAATCTGCAGGAGGGTATAAAGGAAAATACTTTGTCTTAATGGGAAGACTCTCACCGCTTGATAATTTAGGCCCAGATGATCTAGGAATTCCTCAACTTTTGGAGAGGATTGATAAAGAAAATATAAAAGAGATAATTCTTGCACTAAGTTCTACTGTTGAAGGTGATGCAACTGCAATATTTATCAAGGATCATGTTGAGAATATTAAGGTTTCAAGAATTTCCTATGGTATTCCGATCGGAGGAGAGTTAGAGTATGTTGATAGTAATACAATAGCTAGATCAATAATTGGAAGAGTTGAAATAAATGACGATTAAATCAGATAAGTGGATAAGAAAGATGGCAGTTGAACATGGCATGATTGAGCCATTTCAAGAGGATCAAATAAGATATTCTGATGATAATTCAAGACTTATATCATATGGTCTTTCAAGCTACGGGTATGACGTTAGGTGCGCAAATGAATTTAAAGTATTTACTAATATTCATTCAGCGATAGTTGACCCAAAATCTTTTGATGAAAAAAGCTTTGTAGACATTAATTCAGATGTATGTGTAATACCTCCCAACTCCTTTGCTTTGGCAAGAACAGTAGAGTATTTCAGGATACCCAGAGATGTGTTAACTATCTGTCTCGGCAAATCAACTTATGCAAGATGTGGAATTATAGTAAACGTAACTCCCCTGGAGCCTGAATGGGAAGGTCATGTCACGCTCGAGTTCTCAAATACAAGTAATTTGCCAGCTAAAATATATGCAGGTGAGGGCGTAGCACAAATGATATTTCACCAATCAGATGAGCAATGCGAGGTAAGCTATAAGGACAGAGATGGAAAATATCAGGGCCAAACCGGAGTTACACTACCCAAAACTTAGTATTTTTTCAGCTTCAATAGATATTTTTCTTTCTTTCCTTTCATCAGAAACTTTTATAAGAATGAAGTCTAGAGTTTCAGCTATATAGTATAGGCTTTTACCACCTTTTTCGTCGGTCCTCTCTACGACTTTGCAAGGATATTTTATATCTTTGATACTCAGAACTTCTTCTCCAATAACTTTAAATTTATTTTCTTTAAAGGTACCTTCATCTAATTTAATCTCGTTTAGTTCAAACTCCTCAATACCCATTTTAAGATTTTGCCTTACCTGAAAACCGCTTGAGATGGGATCTAGGGGTATTTTCTTACCAGAAAAATCTATTACCCAATTTACATCTCCTGATGAGATTATCTTCATATCCTTATAGTCGTAATCAATTTTTTGATATTGCTTACCTTTAATCGGCAATTTAATTTCTTGAGAGTATTGATTTGGAAAAACTTTTAAA
The DNA here is from genome assembly GCA_902594005.1 of uncultured SAR86 cluster bacterium. Taxonomy (GTDB): domain Bacteria; phylum Pseudomonadota; class Gammaproteobacteria; order Magnimaribacterales; family D2472; genus CACNXK01. The sequence goes on from CACJKN010000004.1 coordinate 63,531, forward strand.
TTTGTAAGAGAAAACTGGGATTCTTGAAGTATTTCTGCATTTAATACTTTATTTTCACCTTTGAACGTGACGCTAAACCCCTTTCCTTTTTTACTAAAGGTCTTTAATCCGTTAAGAGAAAATGGCCCAATTTTATTT
>CACJKN010000005.1 GCA_902594005.1 uncultured SAR86 cluster bacterium
GTCAGGTGTAATATTCGATGGCAATCCAGTTGCAGGAACTATTGGGGCAGGGCTTGTTGAATACATTTGTATTCTCCCTTGGATGTACATCTACTTTAGCTTATATAAATCTATAAAGAGCTAAACGTATTGTTGTGATTGCATTTGGAGGGTAAAATGCTCCTTCCAATTTAATTGGGTCTGTAGCTCAGCTTGGTTAGAGCGCACCCCTGATAAGGGTGAGGTCGGTGGTTCGAGTCCACCCAGACCCACCACTAAGGTATTAGAACAGCTATAATAACTGGTATGAAAAAGTTTACTTTTCTTCTCTTTATTTTTCTCTGTTTAAACTTAGTAGCTCACCCAAATGGAGCTACAAAGGAATATTCAAAAGAGTTGGCGCATTACCCATCACCACTGCCAGATAGGGTAGTCTTAACTTGGAATGATGATCCTGCAACAACCCAAGCAGTAACATGGAGAACTGATACATCTATCGAAGTCGGACTTGCACAACTTGCTGTAGCAAATGCAAATGGTAGAGCTCTGAGGCCAGACGAATTCAAAGCAGAAACAAGTTATTTCAAAAGTGATATTAATGAGGCTCATTATCACAGTGTTACTTTTAAGAATCTTCAACCCAATACTCTATATGCCTATAGAGTTGGAGATGGAGTAAATTGGACAGAGTATTATCATTTTAAAACTGCGAGCTCTGAAGAAGATCCTTTTAGTTTCATTTATTTTGGTGATGCTCAAAACGAGGTCAAGACTCACTGGTCAAGAGTTTTTAGGGAAGCTTTTCGTGATGCGCCAAGAGCTGCATTTACTCTCCACGCTGGTGATTTGATTGATATCCATAATATGGACTCACAATGGGGTGAATGGCATCAAGGCCCTGATTGGGTTAATGGAACGATTCCGGTTATAGCAACTCCAGGTAATCACGAGTATCAAAAAGACTCAGAGACAAAACGTATTTGGACAACTAAAGATAAAAGGAATATCAATATCGATATAACTTCATTAGATAACAATGAGGGAGTTTTGGTAGTAAGCATTGAGGATCCAGAGGGCAGAGAAGGAGTTATGAGGGTAAGTGAAGTCGGGATAATAATTGATGCTGATAAAGGTATCGAAACAATTACAGGATTTAAAAAAGATGAATTAGTGAATAAGTTAATTTTAGGAGGGCAGGCGCCGTTATATGATCGCTTACGTAATCCATCAAATATAGAGATTGTAAGCAATCATTGGAGACCTCAGTTTTCTTTCCCAATACAAGATGTTCCTGACGAAAGGCTTCAAGAAACCACTTATTTTATTGATTATCAAGGAGTAAGGTTTATTTCACTTGATTCAAACATTGCAATAGAAGAACAAAAGCCATGGCTTCGAAAAGTACTTCAAGACAATCCTAACCGTTGGACAATTTTGACCTTTCATCATCCGCTTTATTCTCCTGCATCAAGCAGAGACAATGTGGCTATTCGAGAGCAGTGGAAGCCTATTTTAGATGAGTTTAGGGTAGACCTTGTTCTCAGCGGACATGATCATAGCTATTCGAGAACGGGATTTGTCGATACCAAAAGTATAAAAAATGTTCCAGCTGGATATAAGCAAGCTTATGATCGAGAAATAGGAACCGTTCATGTTGTTTCAGTTAGTGGACCCAAACTTTATGAGATCACAAAAGGTAAATTTGCTAAAAAGTTAGGCGAAAATACTCAGCTTTATCAAATTATAGATATTGAGAAAAATAATTTGAGATTTCGTGCTTTTACAGCCACAGGCAAACTTTTTGATGAATTTCTTCTACAGAAGCAATCAAATAAGCCAAATAAACTAATCGAGAAATAGATCTAAGAATCTGCTTACTTCCACTTAATGTTGCATCCCATCGAAGGGAATTGATCAGGATTAACCTCTTTATTATTTAGCACATTCTCTATGGCATTCCTGAGGTCTTTACCTGTCGGCTCTGATCCAGAGTTAGGGGAGCTTTCATCAAGTCTTCCACGATATACAAGCTTCTGAGATGAATCAAAGAGATAAAACTCTGGTGTACACTCAGCCTTATACTGTTTTGCAACATCTTGAGTTGAATCAAATAGATAAGGAAATGATAGTCCAAGCTCTACCCACAATTCTCTCATTTTATCTGGACCGTCCTGAGGATATTCTCCAACGTCATTCGAACTTATTGCCACCATATTAATAGTGTTATCAAAATCATTTGCAAGACGCTTAATTTCGTCATGATAATGAATGACATAAGGGCAATGATTACAAATAAACATTATTAACGAAGGTTTTGCTTCATCAAGTTCACTTGAAGAAAAGTTTTTACCACTGTAGGTATCTAGAAGATTGAATTCTTCTAAGCTAGAGCCAAGTTCTAACATGCTTGAATATGTTAATGCCATTCGACTATTTTAGTATATTTAACTTAGGAATGGGCTGACCGAAGCCAGCCCGAGGAGGCTTTATAGCCAAAACTTAGTAGTGCGACTTTGTTTTAAACTTAGTTTGCCCCGATGAATTTGTTGCACCGTGATAGCCTTGGTCAGCAGGCATATAGAATGTTAGTCCTGGTAACTCATGGAACTGATGTTCATGATAATCTGAACCTGCATCTGCAGCTCTCAAATAAACAGTATGTGTATTACCTGAAGCGCCTTTATAAGGACTAACCGAGACTGTTCCGCTAACTTCTAAACCGTTACTAGCAGATGTAATATCAATAAGTGATTGATCGAATGTCGTAACAATTTCAATTCTTCCATTGGTATACATGCCAGCGTGGACCCCACAATGAGGATAAAGAGTTGTAGGCGTGGAGTCCGTTACTGTCAATGTGTGAGAATTTTGATCCCATCCTTCACTCATACCAATATTGCTTGATCCATTTGTATCATTAGCACTCGTAGAAATTTCAAATGGATGTGCAGAAAAAACGCTGTTCGCTGTTGGTTCAAATACTATAGTGTCTCCAACTCTTGCATATATTATTAATGCATTTGAATCAGCATTGATACCATCAACTGTATAGTAAGCTGAGCCACTATTCCCAACTGTATAGGTTGTTGTTCTGAAGTCCTCTACATCTGTCAGGCCTGTTCTTGAACTCTTGTCTGAAACCCACTGTAAAGTATCAAAGATTATTTGATCAATTTCAGCACTATCAACGGTATCATCCAAGATCCCTTTTAGAAGGGGAGTTACATAGTCTCGGGCAGTCATAGAGAAGTATGCTTGTTCATTATCTGAATCGACATAAACTTTTTGTAAGAACGAAGAAAAACTTCCTGATAAGTTTTCTAGCTGTGTATTTGTGACCGTATAGTTAGGTAAATTAAGATTCAACAAAACATCTCTTACTAGAGTCGTATCTCCAAGAGAGGTTTCAGTTGATGCATCTCGATTAAAAATAGCATCATTTATTGTTGCAACTGCCGTTAGGTTATCTGCACCAGACATACTTTGAAGAACACTCAAAGACTCATACATCATAAGCAGTTGTGTATTAACCAATGCAGCTTTATTTGATGCAGCGTCATTGACGCTTTGGTATGGATCATCAAAGCGGATCATAAAGTTTGAATCTACCCCAAGTTTTTCTTTAAGAGAGGTAAATGAGAATCGATTGTCTAGATATAGTGTTGAACTTAGTGGAGAAATTACAAAGTTTTGATCAATAGTAGGATCAGCTATAGCCATTGTGAAAGCATCTCCGTCATTAGTGACAGGATTAAAGCCATCCTCCGCTATTATTTCTATTGTTGCAGGAGCGCTATCGTCTACCTCTAATGAGAATGACCCATCCGAAGAAGTCGTTGTTGTATATGTAGCTCCTTCGCAAGTTGCATCTCCATCTGAATCAGTAACAGGAATACATATAGTTGCTGATTGGATATAACCATCTCTAATTAATACTCCATCATAGTTTGAGGTTACTGGATCATCAGCTGTGTCATTGGTCACAGTTACTTCAAAAGCCATCGAATCAGAGGCTGTTCCGTCTGATACCGATACGGTAAGTTGATAAACATTATCAGAGTTACTATCAGCCGGGTTCTCGAAATCAGGCGCTGCATTGAAAGTTACATTTCCACTAGTGCTAACGTCAAACATGCTGGCATCAACTCCTGAGGAAATTGAATAGCTTAAGGTATCTCCATCGGAATCAGATGCAGTAACAGTAAAAGCAGCAGTTTGATTTTCTAGCGCAGAATAAACAGAAGTTGAATTTGTAATAGTCGGTGGATTGTTGCCGTAGCCACCACCGCCACCACCGCCACCATAGTCGCCACCGCCACCACCGCCACCACCACAGGCAGCAAGAATAGCAGTCGCTAAAATAACCGTTGAATACTTTTGAATCGATCTATACATATAAGCCTCCTAAACAAATATTTATAGAGAGAATTTCCCTTTAAGTTTTCTATATTCGTAATACTGGGCGTTCGAGATATGTAAGATTTAAGCGTGCCCGCTTTAAATCAAGATCCTGACAAGGCAGTAATTAATTAACTTATGGCTCAAAAAAAAAATTTCAAGCCATAAGTTATAAAAAAGATGGATTAATTTAGATCAAATCTGTCAGCATTCATGACTTTATTCCATGCATGAACAAAGTCACCTTTGAATTTATCAAGTGAATCATCACTTGCATAAACCTCTACGAGAGCTCTTAGCTGCGAGTTTGAACCAAAAACTAAATCAGTCCTTGAAGCTGTCCTAACTTTCTCACCAGAAACTCTATCGATTGCTTCATAAGAATTTCCAGTTCCGTTAGGCCTCCATTTAACTGACATATCTAAGAGAGTTCTGAAATAGTCATTAGATAATTCATCTTTATTTTCAGTAAAAAGACCATATCCGCTTGAGCTTATTCCTAAAGATCTGAGTCCGCCAACTAAAACCGTCATCTCTGGAGCTGTAAGTCCAAGTAATTGCGCTTTATCAAGCATAATTTCCTCAGGATTAACATTTAATCCAGCTTTATGAAAGTTTTTAAAGCCGTCAGATTGTGGTTCAAGAACTTCAAAAGATTCTATATCAGTATTTTCTTGTGTTGCATCGCCTCGCCCTGGAGTAAAAGGAACTTCAATACCAGAAGCTTTCTCAATAGCAACATTACCTGCTAAAACAATAACATCAGCAACTGAGGCACCAGTTTCTTCTGCTATTGCTTCATAAATCTCTAACACTTTACTTAATTGATCAGGATTGTTAGCTTCCCAATTCTTTTGAGGCTCTAATCTTATTCTTGCGCCATTTGCTCCACCTCGCATATCAGAACCTCTATAAGTAGATGCACTTGACCAAGCTGTTTCAATCATTTCTTGGATTGATAAACCACAATTGAGAATTTTCTCTTTTACAGCGCTTACATCATAAGTTGAATTCCCAGCAGGCACAGGATCTTGCCAAATCAATTCCTCTTCAGGAACTTCTGGCCCCATATATCTTGTTTTGGGTCCCATATCTCTATGCAATAACTTGAACCAAGCTCTCGCAAAAGCATCTGCAAATTCATCTGGGTTCTCATGAAAACGTTTTGATATTTCTTTGTAGCTTGGATCTTCTCTCATCGCCATATCAGCAGTTGTCATCATTGTTGGAACTTTAACTGAAGCATCTTCCGCGTCCGGAGCCATATCTTCTTCTTTTTGCCCAACAGCATGCCAAATGTGTGCGCCTGCAGGACTCTTGGTTAGCTCCCACTCATATCCAAAGAGCAAGTCAAAGTATCCATTATCCCATTGTGTTGGATTTGAAGTCCATGCACCTTCAATACCACTAGTAATAGTGTCACTTCCAACCCCTGAACCAAAACTACTTGTCCATCCAAATCCCATCTCTTCAAGAGGAGCTCCTTCTGGCTCTGCTTGAACATGGTCTTCAGTGCTTGCTCCATGAGCCTTACCAAAAGTATGCCCCCCAGCAACAAGTGCAACTGTTTCTTCATCATTCATAGCCATTCTGCCAAATGTCTCCCTAATATCTCTCGCACTTGCAAGTGGATCTGGGTTTCCATCTGGGCCCTGAGGATTTACATAAATTAATCCCATCTGGACAGCAGCAAGGGGATTATCAAGCTCTCTATCACCTTTATATCTATTATTCTCTAGCCATCCAGTTTCAACACCCCAATGAATATCTTCTTCTGGACCCCAGATATCAGGTCTTCCACCACTGAAACCAAAGGTCTTTCCACCCATGGACTCAATTGCCACATTGCCGGCTAATATTAATAGATCAGCCCAACTTATTTTCTTGCCATATTTTTGTTTGATTGGCCAAAGTAGTCGTCTAGCTTTATCAAGGTTTCCATTATCAGGCCAACTATTCAAGGGAGCGAATCTCTGTGCGCCAGTTCCACCTCCACCTCGGCCGTCTGTACTTCTATATGTTCCAGCAGCATGCCAAGTCATTCTTATGAAGAATGGACCATAATGACCATAGTCTGCAGGCCACCATTCCTGTGAATCAGTCATGAGATCATTTAGATCTTTTTTCAAGGCATCATAGTCGATATCTTCAAATTCTTTTCTATAGTCAAAACCCTCATCCATTGGATCAGATTTTCTATCATGCTGATGCAGGATATTTAAATTTAGTTGCTCAGGCCACCAATCTTTGTTGGATGTGCCGCTTGAACTATTACTAGTCATCGCGCCATGCATAACAGGGCACTTACCTTCATTTTCCATCGAAAACTCCTTTAATCAATTTATATATTATTTAAAGATTCTAAACTTTTTTTCAATTTAATTTAATAGAAATCAATGATTTTTTGCTAATTTATAACCATCAAATCTTCAGCAACAATAACTTCCCCATCATAGACAGATGAAATCTCTTTATATATCTCATCTGGAGTCGACCCCCAAAATAAAATATGCGATAGAACCAACTTATTTGGCTTTATTCTTTTAGCTATTTCGCCTAATTCAAGAGTGGAAGTGTGATGACCTTTGTGATATTTCTGCCAATCTGGAGTTTTATTCAAGAAACCAGCATATGAGTAAACCTCATGAACTAAAATATCAGCATCTTTAGCGTAACTTTCTAAAATATCTGATGGCCCTGTATCGCCTGAAAAAACAATCACTTTATCTGCAGATGTAAACCTAAAGCCATATGATTCATGAAGTCCTCCATGATCGACTCTAAAGGATTCAACTTTAACATCTTCATTTTGAAAAATTACGCCATTTTTCAATTCATTAAAGTTAAATTTATAACCTAATTTATTTGCTGGCTGAGTTCCATAAATACGATAATCAATATCTGTTTTGTATGCTTTGAGAATACTTGTTGCCATATTCTCAAGATCTTTAGGGCCAAAAAGTTCGACTTTTTCATCTCTGCCCATGATCCAAGGAGTTATCAAGAAATCTGATAACCCCATAGTGTGATCAGAGTGAATATGAGTTAAAAATGCATACTTTAACCTGGCAGGAATTAATGCATCTATTTCTCCACCCCAGTTCGATGATAGTTCAGCCGCTCTTCTGATTACTCCGGGACCAAAGTCCACTAAGTATGCACTATCATTTACTATTACCGCATAAGCAGATCCCATTCTTTGAGGATCTGGGTTTGGAGTGCCTGATCCCAAGATAGCCAAACGAGTTTCAGCCCCCAAAAGACTTGAAAAAAACAAAAATGACGTCAATATAAATTTCATTACTTAATTCTTAAATTAATAGTCAATTTAGAATTTACACCACTGAATTTTTTATGACAAATAAAAATATATTAATAATTGGTTCCTCAGGCGGAATTGGCAAAGCTTTCGTTGATATTTTTGCAAAACAACATGCCAATAATAAGATTATTGGCCTATCAAGATCAGAAAACAAAGACATTGAAAACCTTCATGCCCACCATTTCTTAGATTTAGAAGATGAGAACTCTATTGAGAGTGCTGCAAGGCAGGCAGAGGCATATGGGCCTTACCAATTAATAATTGTTGCAACAGGAGTTCTTCATGGCGATGATTTCTCTCCAGAAAAAAGCTTGAAGCAAATATCAGCTGATAACTTTAAGAAAGTTCTTAACATAAATACCATTGGACCTGCCTTAGTTGGCAAATCTTTTTTACCCTTGCTAGATAATAAAAATCCTAGTGTTTTTGGTTTTTTGAGTGCAAGAGTTGGTAGCATTTCAGATAATAATTTGGGTGGATGGCATGCATACAGAGCTAGCAAAGCTTCACTAAACATGCTGATTAAAAATTTTGCAATTGAATTAGCTAGAACTAATAAATTAGCGAAAGTTATTGGACTTCATCCAGGCACAGTTGATACTGAGTTGAGTAAACCATTTCAAAAAAATGTTCCAGACAAAAAACTTTTCACTCCACAGTTTTCTGCAGATGCCATGATTAATGTTATAGATGGATTGAAAGAAGGTGATTCAGGATCAGTTTTTGCATTTGATGGGAGTAAAATAGAAAGTTAGATGAGAAATTTAGTTTGGTTTAGAAATGATCTAAGGGTTTATGACAACCCAGCTTTGGATGCAGCATGCAATGCTAACAATGAAGTTGTAGCTGTCTATATTGTTAGTGAATCACAGTGGGATGAGCATAATGATTCTGTAAATAAGATTTCATTTTGGTTTAGATGCTTGGTTGAGCTCGAGAAAGAGCTTAAAAAAATAAATATTCCTCTAATCATTTTAAAATCAGATCTTTATAAAGATCATCCAAAAAAACTTCTAGAGTTTTCAACTGAAAATAATTTAGACAACATCTTCTTTAATATTGAATATCCTGTAAATGAAAGAAAAAGAGATGAAGAAGTTACTCAGACTTTCGAAAATCAAAATAAGGGAGTATTTTCATTCCATGATCAGGTTATTCATAAACCTGGAACATTAAAAACAAAAGCTGGAGGAGATTTCTCAGTTTACAGTCCCTTTAAAAGATGTTGGTTTGCTGAATTAGATTATGCAATGCTTGAAGAAATTCCTATTCCTTCACCAGTAAGTCAGATAAATATTTCTCATCAGAATGAATTTGATATTCATAACTATGATAAATCTGAAATAAACCAAGATCTTTGGCCTGTCGGTGAGACTAATGTTCAGATAATGATCTCAAATTTCTTAGAGAAAAAAGGGACTTTGTATAAAACTGATAGGAACTTTCCTTCGATGAAAGCAACATCTATGGCTTCCCCTTATTTGAATACAGGTGTTGTTTCATCAAAGTGGTGCCTGAATCAGTCAAGAAATTTTAATTACGATGCTTTAGACGAGGGAGATAAAGGAATTGTTCACTGGGTGTCTGAAATACTCTGGAGAGAATTCTATCGGCACATAATATTTAACTACCCAAGAGTATCAAAAGGCAAACCTTTCCAAATGCGTTATGAGAATATCCCTTGGGAGAATAATCCAGATTTTATCGAAGCATGGAAAAATGGGAGAACGGGTATACCTATAGTTGATGCAGGAATCAGGCAAATGATTGAAACAGGGTGGATGCATAATAGATTAAGAATGATTGTGGCAATGTTCTTATCTAAGAATTTGCTGGTGGATTGGAAAATAGGCGAAGAATTTTTTATGAAGCATCTTATAGATGGCGATATTGCTTCAAATAATGGTGGTTGGCAGTGGAGTGCTTCTACAGGGACTGATGCTGCTCCGTATTTCAGAATAATGAATCCAGAAACTCAATCACTAAGATTTGATGAAACAGGCGAATATATTAGGAAATATGTTAAAGAACTTCGAGATTGCCCAAATAAAGAAGTTCACATGCCAAGTAATCCAAAAGATCTTGGCTATGTTGAGCCAATTGTTGATTTGAAGACTTCAAGACAAAAAGCCATCGACGTATTTGGCAGTATTAAAAAAGATAATTAAATATCTTTTTTGCTATGCTAGAACAATAGATTTATATAAAAATTTTAATTGCTTGTATTCATTAAGGAGATTTTATGAATAAATATCTAGACGCAATGGCAAAACCTTTTATGCCTATAACTCCTTGGCTGCTTAGACTTGGTCTTGGGATAGCATTTATCTATCATGGAATAGGTAAGTTTCCATTACCACCTGAAAGAATGGTTACCTGGTTTGAAAGCATGGGCTTTATGTACCCGGAGATTGTTACAAGTCTTGTTGCTTTGGGTGAAGTAGGGGCTGGTGCTGGAATAATTTTGGGAGGACTATTACCAGGAAATTTTGGTAATTTAGTTACAAGACTATCCGGAGGAGCAGTTGTAGTAATAATGATTGGTGCTATTTATTTAGCTCATATGGATTGGTTTGCTGATTTGAGGAAGTTGTTCACAAGTGAACAAATCTTCTTATTTATTATTGGTTTATATTTTACGATAAGAGGGAATAACTAAAAAAGTAAAAAAATACTTGTAAATCTAAATGAGAATCATTATCATTCTCACTATCACTTAACATAAAAGAGGTAGTTTTATGAAACAAGTATTATTTTTAAGCTTAATCGCTGTATGCGGTTTTTTCATTTCTGGTTCAGTTTCTGCTCAAGATGCTGAAATAGAAGAAGTTGTAGTAAAAGGTAAAGTGCTCCAATCAGATCAAGTAAACGCTCTGAAGACACCAACACCTATTATTAATGTTCCCCAATCTCTAACAATTGTTACTGACGAAGAGATGCTTGAGAAAGGCATGAGATCTATCGGTGACATAATAAGATATACACCTGGTGTAAATACATCACAAGGTGAAGGTCATCGTGATGCCGTAGTTTTCAGAGGTGTAAGATCTACAGCTGACTTTTTCCAAGATGGCGCCAGAGATGATGTTCAATATTATCGTTCACTATACAACGTTGAACAGGTTGAAATCTTAAGAGGGCCTAATGCGCTTCTATTTGGAAGAGGCGGAACAGGTGGAGCTCTTAACAGGGTATCAAAAAAAGCTATGGTCGGAGATGATTTCAGGACAGTTAATGTGGGTATGGACTCATTTGGTGCTTTTGATTTAGCTGCTGACATAAATATGGACATGGGCGACACAATGGCACTTCGTATAAATGTTCATAGCGACACTCTTGAAAATCACAGAGATTACTATGAAGGCGACAGATTGGGCTTTAATCCGACGCTTAGAATGAAGTTAAGTTCTGATACAACATTGGATCTTTCATATGAGCATATTGATCATGAGAGATTTATTGATAGAGGTATACCAACAGCTAACAATGTGCCGGTAAAAGATTTTGCAGGTATTGTTTTCGGAGATAAAGACAATAATATTCATACTGTTGAAGCTTCTGTTTTTCGAGCAACTGTAAGTCATGTTTTCTCAGATACAAGAAAAGGAAACCTATCTATGACATCAAGCAGTTTTGAAAAGATGTATCAGAATACTTATGCTGCATCGCACACTGCTGGAAGTGGTGTGGTAACTATGGATGGCTATCATGATCCAACAGAAAGAGATAACTTTATACTTTCTGGTAGCTTAGTTAATGAACTTACAATTGGAAACACTACTCACACAGTTCTTGCAGGTTTTGAAAGCATTGAAACAGAAAATAGTAACTTTAGATTTAACACTTACTGGACTTCAAAAGATTGCTCAGCAAGCGGTTATGATCAAGAGTCTTTCAATATTTCTGACCCAATGGATTTCACTGTAACTGCAGGCGGGGCTCCAACATCAGTAGAATATACAAATCCTTGTTCGCTTAAATCAAGTACAGAGACTGATATCAGCGTTACTTCTTTCTTTATACAGGATCAAGTTGATGTTACTGATAACTTAATTCTTGTTCTGGGTGGAAGACATGACACTTTTGATGTGACTGTAGATGATATTAAGAATGGAACATCAGCAGCTAGAGAAGATAGCGAATTTTCTCCAAGAATGGGGCTAATATATAAACCAAGAGACGCTGTATCTGTTTACTATAGTTATAGTGAAAGTTTTGCACCGAGATCTGGTGAACAGTACAAAAAACTTACTGGCGGATCTCCTGGTTCTGGTGAAACTTTACGACCTGATTATTTCGAGAATACAGAAGTAGGTGTAAAAGTTGACTTAACTTCTGATCTCAGCTTAACCGCTGCTTACTTTGACAGCAAAGCTGATAAGGCTGGTTATGATGGGTCAAGCGCTGAATATATAGTTGAAAGAGGTCTTGAAGTTAATGGAATGGAGCTAGAGCTTAAAGGGAGAGTTAACGACAAGCTAGACCTAACTCTTGGCCTTTCAAATATCATAGATGCAAAGAATGGTTCAAAAGATGCGAGAGAAGTTCCTGAAACAACAGCTTCAATGTGGGCAAACGTTTCAGTGAATCCTAAGCTTGGATGGGCTGTAGGTGTTATGCATCAGGGCGACTCACTTATTAAGGATGGCGGCACACAAATGCTACCTGCTTATACAAGAGTTGATGCTGCGCTTTACTATATGCTTTCTGATGATTTCAGACTTCAGCTAAATATGGAAAATTTAACAGATAAGTTATATTTCCCACATTCACACAGTACTCATCAAGTTTCAGTAGGAAGAGAAAGAAACGTAAGACTTTCTCTAACACGAAGCTTCTAATTTGGGAGTTTGATAAGTTTTAAGTTGAGGATAAAGAGTTAATCGGGTAATACTTCCTTTAATCACACACCCCTTAACTCTTCATTTTGAAAAAAGGGCGACTTAGTCGCCCTTAACTTAAAACTCTCATAATGGTTAGAATGCAATATACTTTCCCCTTTTTGACGGTTATTCTCTCTAATCATTCACTGGGGTGACTAACAGTCACCCCTTTTTTGTTTTAAAAATTGTATTATCTAAAAAAATCCATATAGAATCTTAATATGACTAAATATATAGTTAAGAGTTATTTAGCCCTAGTAAATAGATTTGAAGCTTTTGCAAAAAATCTTGGGAGCTTTGGTTTGGCAGTGATTTATACCATTGGCCATATATGGATTGCTATTCTTTGTGCTGCTTACATATTTGAAGCACCACTTAACCTTGCTGCAATAGATGCTTTTATCGAACCTGTTATAAATGGCTTTTGGTTTTATGCGCTACACAAAGCTTGTTCTGAGATTTTAGGTAAAGTTACTTTGACCATTGTATACACCGTGGGACATATTTTTATTGCAACAATGTGTGCGGTAATAATATTCTCAGCTTCGGTCAATCTAGCTGCTATTGATGCTTTCGTAGAGCCAATAATTAATGCATTTTGGTTCTATTTTTTGCATAGCATTTATGGATCTTATTCAGAAAAAAGAGAGGTTTCTTATGAGTAGAAAAACTAACCCAATTCAATCATCTATTTGGATGGCTGAACAAGCAATTTTGCTTGTTATTGCGGTGGCAACTATTGGAGCAACCATAATTGAGCTAGTGCGAATATTTGATGTGATGACTGTTAATTTAAGTGATCTATTTCTATTATTTATTTATGCTGAAGTCCTTGGTATGGTCGGGGTGTTTTATAGAGACAATAGGATCCCAGTTACACTTCCTATTATTATTGCTATTACTGCATTAACAAGAATGATAATTCTTCAGAGTAAAGGCCTTGATGCAATAAATATTATTTATGAGGCATCGGGTATTTTATTGCTGTCAGTTGCGGCCTATATTATGAGCCTTAAAGATAAAAACAGCCTGTCAAAACTAAAAATTAGAGAAGAACAACAGTCGTAAGTATTGGTGGAGCTACGCGGGATCGAACCGCGGACCCCCTGCTTGCAAAGCAGGTGCTCTCCCAGCTGAGCTATAGCCCCACATTAGTTTGCATATTGTATATATATTAAGCGAATAAAAAAAGAAAAAGAGATTTAAGTTAAAGCTTTTATTATATTTGCAGACTGACTTTCGCAATTAGGACCCATAAGATGAACTCCATCAATGCCTGGAAGGTCTTTGATTTGATGAATGAGCTCAACGCATATCTTTTCACCTTCTGAAATTGGATCCTCACTTTTATCTAATCGTTCTACAATTTCATCAGAAATATTTATACCCCAAAGATTTTTTCTCATCCAATCTGCCTGTTTTGCAGATTTTAATGGACCCATGCCAACTAATACTTTCCAAGAATCATCTTTCCCATTATTTAAAAGTAAATCTGAATAGAACTTTATAATATCTATATCAAAGCAATATTGAGTTTGTACAAACTTTGCGCCTGAATTTATCTTGGACATCAAGGAACCGATTGCCTCTGGCTTGGATTGGTGGGTATACAAATCATCTGCGGCTCCTGCATAGATTTCTTTTGGGGAAGCAATCTGTGTTCCATCTGTTATTTTTCCTGAATTGAGTGTATCAATTAACTCAATAAGAGAAGCACCATTAAATTCATTTACAGCTTTAGGACCATTTTCACCAGGTTGGTCACCGGTCAAACAAAGAACCTTATTTATATCTATTGAAGCAGCACCAATTATTTCAGATTCAATGGCAATCCTATTCCTATCTCTTCCTGTTAATTGCAGAATAACATCTAGTCCTTTTTTCTTGATTTCTGCAGCTACAAGAATACTTGATAGCTTAGTTTTGCAGTTTGGAGAATCAGTAATATTCACAGCATCTGCTAAACCAACTAAAGGGATAATTTTATTGACACTGCTTTCTAAATCCATAGAGAGATCCGGAGTTGTTTCCGCAGTAAAAATTAATTCTCTATCATCAAACATTTCTAACCTGTTGGTATATTTTTTTCTTTATCATGGAACGGTAAGTCACATATCTTAACATCATGAATGCCTGAGCTATTTTTTAATTTGGCTTCACTAACATTCTCCAAATCACAATTTAATTGCACTATGGCAATACCTGTTTCAAGAAAAGGAGACCACGCTCCAGCTGTAACGGATCCAATAATTTTTCCATCAAGTGACTGTAACTCATCATCAACAACTGGTTTTACAGAAGGGCTCTTAATGCCCCTAATTTTTATAGGACTTTTCTCTTTTTTTAATAACGCTTCTTTTCCAATAAAATCATTTTTATCAAAATCTATAAATTTCTGTAACCCAAGATCAAAAGGATCAAACCTTTGATCAAAATCTGTACCATAATCTAGTATTCCAGCCTCAATCCTTCTTATATGCATAGATGCAATATCTGAGGCAATGAGTTCGTCATCTTTTCCAGCTTCAAGAAGATAATTCCACAGCTCTTCTCCTGAAAAATTATCTCCATCTGAATATAGTTCAAAACCTTTTTCTCCAGTCCAACCAGATCGGGAAACATAAAAATCTTTATTAAGTATTTTTACTTTAGAGCATGAATAATATGTAAATTCTTTTAGATTGATATCAGTAATCTTTGAGAGAACATCTAGTGAGGTTGGTCCTTGTATTTGAAGAACCCAAGAATTAAAGTCGTCTATTTTTACATCAAGATTACCTATATTCGCAGTTGCCCAATTAACGAAATCACCATTTGCTTGAACATAGATAAATTCATCCCTGCCTGGATGCATCAAAACTCCATCCATCAATATTCCACCATCATGATTACATGCGAACGCATATACAGCCCTACCAGTTTTGATCTTATCTATATTTCTAGTAAATATTTTTTCTAAGAACTTTTTTTTATCCTTGCCAGTTATTCTTAAAGGAGTTTCAGGTACGTCATACAAGCAACAGTATTTTCGGAGATGCTTGTAATGATCTTGATCATCATATCCGCAGCTAAGCGGATATAGCCTATTATTATAAACCCCATAAAGAACATCTTCATGATGATAGCAGTCAAAAAAAGGAGACCTGAGAAATCTACGATCTGATATTACTAAGTTTGAATTCTTCATATTTACCAGCAAAAGTTATTTGATAAACAAAGAATAATATATTTATCAAACTAGTGAATAATGTAAATTGCGTAGCAAGGGCTTGAAGAGGGACTAGGCCAGATAAACAAACAATCAAAATAGCTAAATTTAAGGCACCCACGCTTAGAAGAGCAAAAGGGCTATTTTGCATCAATAATGCAGTTATTGTTGGAATGACAACTAAAATGGCACCAAATATTGCAACCTGCTCATATGAAAAACTGTTTATATTTAGAAATAATGAATTAGAAATCAAAATCATCGCTAGCATCTGTATTGCAGCAAAGACTTTGGTTGAAGTTGACATAAAAGGATTATATTTATTCTTTAAATCAACTGGCTTACTTGGATACTTTTCTTCAACATCACTTGGACGCCAATAAGTTGGAGCATACCAAACTTTAAATTTATCTGAGAGTTTTTTAGTTCTCATAGAATCCAAGAACATATTGTAGAAAACTTGGAAATTTGCCCAGACGGGATTCCAGCTATTTAACGCTTTAACAGTTCCATATACAGGTTTAATATCATCTTTTTCCTCGATGTAAGTTCCAAAGATTCTGTCCCATATAATAAAAACGCCTCCATAGTTTGCATCAATATATTCAGGATTTTTTGCATGATGAACTCTATGATTCGACGGGGTAATGAAAATCTTTTCCATCCAGCCTAGTTTAGGAATATGTTCAGTATGAACCCAGTATTGGTATAGAAGATTAATTCCACCCACTGTTGCAAATACTTCCGCAGGTATCCCAACCACCATCATAGGAACATAAAACATCCATTTCCAAAGGAAGCCTGTACTTGTCTGCCTCAAAGCGGTCGCTAGGTTATATTCTTCACCATGATGATGAACAACATGCGTAGCCCACAAGATTTTTATTTCGTGGTGTAGTCTATGTTGGATATAGTAGGTTAGGTCATACATTAAGAAAGCTATAACCCAAGTTACCCAGCTATCCAATGGAAGCAGTTTAAGATTGAAGGTTGTAGCCGCTAACGTAAAAAGGAAAGCATTAAAGCCTAAATTTAATATAACCGGGAACCTGCTAATTAAACCAATAGAGATACTGACAAAAGTATCATTAATTCTATATGTATTATTTTTAACAATGAGGCCATAGATAAATTCTATTATTATCAATAGAAAAAAAACTGGTATTGCATAAAAAATTAATACTGATTTATCCATAAAATTATTTTAAATGTTTTCTAATCAAAAATCTAAATTGAAAGGCTTCGCTTAAACTTAGGATCAAAAAGTATACACGTTATTCCACTCAAATAAAAAAGATAGCTATTCTTCTTTAGATAAAATTAATAATCCGGCTAGGATACCCAAATTCTTCACAAAATTTTGTGTTTCATGAGCTTGATTTGGGTCTCCACTTAAATTCCAAAAATCATGAATATAAAAGTTTATGAGCAAGGTAGTTATTGCTAAAGCAATAGAGCTAACTTTTAGATGCTTCCCAAATATAATAAATGATCCCCATATGATTTGAGCCATTGCAACAATAGACAAAGAAAAGACCGGGAAGGGCACTTCTTTTGCAATAACAACTTCTAAGTTTGCTGAAAAAAGGAATACCTTTGCAATTCCTGGTAATAGGAAATATATGCCAATTAGCACTCTTCCTATGGAGAAAAGATTAATAGACATATCTATTGACTATAGCTATTCAGATCCAGCACTTGGCCAAACTAAAGGTACTTGTTGCTGAGGATTGAATACTCTGGGACCTTGAGCTGGATAGGCATTTGCTGCAGCACTTATTTCCTCTTTACTTAGGTATTCACTTGGTAAGAGCTTAAAGACGTCTAAACCTCTTTTAATCTCTGTACCGTATATATAACCTTCATAATAATAAGTCGACCAATAGCCCCCAGATATTAAGAGATCTTTAAGAATCGGACCTCTATCGAAGTAAGCTATCTCGATAGGGTTTGAAGAATCTGTAAAATCCATTATTGAAAGCCCGCCTTGATACCAAGCTTGAACAAAGATATCGCGATTTGGTATTGGAATTATTGAGCCATTATGCGCAACACAATTTTCTGTTTCCATTTGCGGTGCTGGCATTTTGTAATGACTTCTAAATTCTAATTTATTATCAACAATATCGTATATAGCGTCAGCTCCCCAATCTAATGGATCCCATGCTCTGCATCTAGCTCTTCCTCCTCCACCCCATTCATCGGTGAAGATAACTTTAGTTCCATCATTATTAAAAGTAGCTGAATGCCAATATGCAAAACCTATATCAGTAACAACATCTAATCTCTTTGGATTATATGGATCAGAAATATCAAAAAGAATTCCATTTCCAGAACAAGCTCCTGCAGCTATCTTAGCTGATGGGAAAACTGTAATATCATGACACTGATCAGTCCTCCTAGTATCTTGAGTATCGTCTCCGTGATCTCCGCCTCGCCATAGACCAGCTAGTGATCCAGTTTCAGGGTCGGCAAATACAGCTGGGCTTGATACGATCCTCGACTTAGAGGGATCTGCAACTGGTATTTCTATAACATCAATCCTAAACAATGCCGTTCTTTGGTCACCCGCAATATTGCCTATACATTCTTCCATTTCTTCATCATCTCTAACTCCTCCGGTCCCGGAGTTATAGACAATTATTTTTCCATCCGCTGTTGGACCATCAACTACAGAGTGAGTATGTGAACCTCTACAGGTTTGAACTGCACCGACTTGCTTTGGTCTTTCTAAGTTTGAGATATCAAATATTCTTATTCCTCTAAACCTTTCAGGACTTGCATCTCTGCTAACACCTTCAAGCCCACAATCTATCCTACTTCTGTTTTCTTCAACAGACATGATAAGTATGTCACCAACGATTGATACATCGCCTTGACCACCTGGACAAACAACCGATGATATAAGATTTGGGATTCCATTGGAGTCAATCTTATACATGTTGAAGCCGTGATAACTTCCTGCCACTAATAAGTCATCTCTAAACGCCATATCAGTATTCGAAAAACTTAGCATGGGCGATCTAAGAGATCTTGATATTTCAGCAGTAGTTTTACCTTCATTATCTTCAGTAAGGTCTTCTGAGCCTTTACCTGTTGGATTAGTTGGATCATAAAAACCTGTTGGTTTTCTTAATGAAGCTATTAATTCCAAGTTGAGAATTGCTTCATCTGCAGTATATAAACCATGAGCAAGCCCAGATCTTGGATCATCAGATAAACCAACAGCTATGGTATTCATTCTTTCAATTTCCACTCCCTGATCATTTACAAGGTCAGAAACAAATTCATTCAAGATTGGGTCATATGCAGCACCTGAGAACTTTTTAAGATCTTTTACCATTTCAAGAGCCCCATCATGGTGAGCAATCATTAACTGAAGGAAAAGCCTGTCAAAGTCAGTACTTTTTGAGTTTTCTAGTTGCTTTAACTGTTTTGGGCTAGCCATGCCAACCATATCAAGGTGCATGCTCATATCATGATGTCCCATGTCATGATGATCATTCCCATGATGATCCATCATAGAGTGTTCATTTTCTCCAGGAATATTCTCACCTCTGTCTTCAAGCCAACCCTCCATAAAGCTAATTTCATCTTCTTGAGATGCGTCAATTCGATCAGCTAAATCAACAATAGTAGGGTTATTTGTTCTTTTACCAACCATGCTTGACATAAGTATTGCCTGCTCGTGATGCACTATCATTCCTTGAAGGAACTTAACATCAGCTTCAATATATGATGTATTAGCAATATTTGTCGCATCCTCCGCATCCAAATTCTTAGATTCCTCACCAGGCGCTCCTGGCAAAATAATTGGTGCATCATTTGCAGCCAACTCTGAATAGAAAAATAAAAGACAAATTGAAAATAAAGTTTGTAGTGATACGCTCTTTAACATAATTAATTCCTAGGTCATTTAAACCTGTTGATGCGATCTTCCCTATCTGTTTGTTTTTTTGATGCTTTTACTTTTCCAAGTTTAAAAAAAACAAACAGTGATAGTGCAGCGAGAATTATAAAAAATAAGTTTTCCAAGACCTATCTCGATCTAAGTTTTGCTAAAAGTCTGAGGATCTCAAGATAAAGCCAGACTAAGGTTACCATTAATGAAAATGCTCCATACCATTCCATATATTTTGGAAGTCCAACCTCTGAACCTTCTTCAATAAAATCAAAATCTAAGACAAGATTAAGTGAAGCAATGCCTACAACAAAAAGAGAGAATGCTATGCCGCCGATCCCATTTGAATGAATGAATCCAATACTATTCCCAAAAAAGGACATAATAATATTTACTAAATATAAAATAAAAATACCGCCAGTTGCTGAAACAACCATTAAACGAAAGTTTTCAGTAGGCTTAACAATTCCACTTTTATAACAAAATAGTAGCGTAGCTAAGATTCCAAAAGTTAGGCCAATTGCTTGGATGCCTATTCCAGGATACATAGATTCAAATACCGCAGTTATTGCCCCGAGAGCGACTCCCTCAATAGCAGCATAAGCGGGCGCTGTATAAGGAGAATTTTTAGGTCTGAAGATTGTGAAAAGAGCTATACCAAAGCCTATTAATATTGCAGGCATTATTAAAGCTTGAGCATTCCATCCAAGATAGGCTCCTCCAAAACACAAGGCTAATAAAATGCCTGTTTTATTTACAGTTCCATCAAGAGTCATTGCCTCACCGACAACATTTTGATTATCATTGAAGTGTTTTTGAAAAGCAGGGTTTCCCGATCTTCCAAAGTTATTAAGTGCTGAATGTTTAGACATATATTTACCTATATAAGATTAAACTGGGATTTTTTCAAATTCTTCAAGCGGTTTTCTCATCTCTGCCCAATCACACTCAAAATCATCTGGAGCATTTTCATATTCTAATAGACCAAGAGCCTCAAATTTTGGCCTCACTTCGTCAGTAAGAAGACCAATTCTTGAAAGATTAGGTATAACTCTTGAGAAGAGGAAGTTTCTGAACATTTCAAAACTTCCAGTATTTAATTGGAACTCTCTAGCTTCTTCCTCTGTCATATTTAAAAAGCGTTGTTGAGACTTTGTATTGATAAGTCTTTCTCGTGAAATCACACAAGCTTCATATGCAAACTCGGCTCTTTCATTTATTTCTTCTGGACTCAAAGTTTTAATAAAATCTTCTAAATAATTAATGCCAAAAGTTACATGCCTAGCTTCATCTCTAATAACGTAGTGAAGTAACTGCTTTAAAAGAGGATCTTTTGATGTAGATTTCAGCATAGAGAAAGCTGCAAGAGCAAGACCTTCAATAATTATTTGCATCCCTATAAATTTAAGGTCCCATCTTTCATCAGTAAGGATTTTATCAAGCAGTGACTTTAATGCAGGATTAATAGGGTAGTGAATACCTATCTTTTCTTGAAGATATCTATTGAAAACTTCAACATGTCTTGCTTCATCAAATGTTTGTGATGCTGCATAGAGCTTAGCATTATAGGTAGGTGCACAACTTGCTAATTGAGAAGCAACAAGGAGGGCACCTTGCTCACCATGCAAGAATTGACTCATTAATTCAGCAACATCATGTCTATCAAAAAGGATTTTTTCTTCATCCGATAGATTTTCATATGCTTCTAGTGTCTCATGAGGTAGCTCATCATCAGTCTCAAGGATTCTTTCATCTGCGGGATGCGTATAATCCCAGTTAAGATCAATTGACCCATTCCAGTTTAATTCTTTACCAAGCTCATAAAGCTTTTTAATTCTGTTATCTGCAACTGTGTAGTCCCAGTTATATGATCCAGTTAAAGGAGTTTTGAATATTTCAACTACATCCTCTACTTGTGATTGTGAGAGAGGAAGATCATCATCAAAATAAATTAAATCACTAGGTGGTCCGCTTTGTTTTTTTATTTTCATAAATTAATTATAAAGTTATTCAAAAAGACCAGTCAATTCATCTAACAGCGTTTCACCAAGACTGTCTGCATTACTTATTGTAATCGCATGATTATAGTATTTGGTAACATCATGACCGATACCTATTGCTAATAACTCTATTTGATCTTTTTCATAAATATCCGCAATAACTTCTCTAAGATGATTATCAAGATAATGAGGATTATTTGCAGATAGAGAACTATCATCAACGGGAGCACCATCAGATATTACTATCATTATTTTTCTATCTTCAAATCTTTTTTGTAATCTTTTATTTGCCCACTGCAAAGCTTCGCCATCTATGTTCTCTTTCAATAAACCATCTTTCAAGATAACGCCAAGAGATTTTCGTGATTTCCTCCAGCTATCCTCTGCTGATTTAAAAACGATGTGTCTCAAGTCATTTAATCTTCCTGGATGTGAAAAACCACCTCTTTGCAACCAACTCTTTCTTGAATCTCCACCTTTCCAATGTTTTGTTGTATAACCAAGAACTTCTGTTTTCACAGAACACCTCTCAAGCGTCGTTCCTATGATTTCAGCACAAACAGCAGCAAGATTTATTGATCTTCCCCTCATTGATCCTGAGCAGTCAATCAATATTGATATTACGGTATCTTTAAAATCACTTTGCTTCTCTTCTTTAAAGCTTAATGGCTTGTTTGAATCAGTAATTATCCTAGTAAGCTTTGATGTATCTAAAATTCCCTCATCTAGATCAAACTTCCAAGATCTATTCTGTTTCGCAAGTAATAAGCGCTGAAGCCTATTTGCTAATTTTCCAATTGTTTGCAAGTGGGGCTGAATGAGTTTATCTAACTGAATTCTTAGTCGGTTGATTTCTTTTAGATTTGAAAGTTCTGCTGCAGAAATAATCTCATCATACTTAGTGGTAAAAATAGAGTAATCAGAGCTTTCCTTTCCTATTTGATTATCATCAAAATCAACATTTGCTTCTAACTCTTCATCAATCGATATCTCAGCTTCTTGCAATATTTCTTGATCATCTGGGATTTCATCAACAAGAGATTGCATAAGATCTATTTCGTTATTAGGCTCCTCATCACTTTCAATTTCACTCATGTCATCAGATAAGCTCTCTTCATTTTCATCACTTTGTTCATCAAATTTTTCATTTTCTTCATGCTCATCTGACTTTTCGTGCTCCAATAATTTAAGAGCATCAAGTAAGGATAATGAGCTTTTGAGAAAAGACTCTTCATTTTTCATTTTAGAAATCATATCTTCTGAAATTTTTTGAGCATTTCTTGAATTTATATTTGGGATTTGATCAATTAATCTTCTTTGCTCTTTGTCTAACTTAAATCCATTTAGATTTTTAAACCAAAGATTAATTAATGTAGGTAGCTGAATCTCATCATCGGCTAAATTTTTAGTAATATCGGATGAAAAATTTTGGATATTTAACTTAGCTCCGCTATATTCTTCAGAGCCTAAAATTTCTGCTCTTGCCATTTTAAGCTCATCAAAGATCTCACCAGCTTCTCCAGGCAAAGTCTTTTTTATTTGATTATGTTGCAACCAAAATGCTTGCCTATCTGTTCTGCCTTTCCATGCAGATAATTTTCTCTTAATTCTTGGAGGATTTTTTAGATTTAATTTGGAACCTCTGGGAATAAGCCTATTGGAGTTCTCAGCAACAATCTCTTTATTTTTAGTTAATGCCTTAGTCCAGGATAAAGCCGCATTTTGTTGTTCCTCACTATTAATAGCCATTAACTATTTTCTACTTCCAGCTCTTCGGCGAAACACCTCTGGAAATATTCGGCAACTATAGGTTTTTCAAGATCATCACATTTATTGAGAAAAGATAGTTTAAAAGATTCTTGAATATCCTTAAAAATAATAAAGTTTTCGGCCCAGGTTAAAAGTGTTCTAGGAGACATAAGATTTGATATATCACCATTGATGAAGCCCTGTCTTGTTAAGTTGCAAAGTTTAATCATATTAGAAAGTATTAATTTCCTTTTTGCAGAATTAAAGCCTTTTAGTTTTCCAAGAACCAATTTTGACTCATGTTCAGGAGTTAAATAATTCAAAGTAGATAAAATATGCCATCTATCCATTTGGCCTTGATTAATTTGTTGAGTTCCATGGTAAAGGCCTGTTGAGTCGCCCATTCCAATTGTATTTGTAGTCGCAAAAAGCCTAAAGTTCGAATGTGGTCTTAAAACTCTATTTTGATCCAATAAAGTAAGCTTCCCTTCGACTTCTAAAATCCTTTGTATTACAAACATAACATCAGGTCTTCCAGCATCATACTCATCGAAAACAAGAGCAACAGGATTTTGAATTGACCATGGAAGAATACCTTCTACAAATTTGGTAATCTGTTTTCCATCCTCTAGTTTAATAGCATCTTTACCAAGTAAATCTAATCTACTAACATGACTATCCAAATTAATTCTGATGCACGGCCAGTTCAATCTTGCTGCAACTTGTTCTATATGCGTTGATTTACCAGTTCCATGATAGCCTTGGATAATTACTCTTCTGTCATGCTCAAATCCAGCTAATATTGATAAGGTAGTTTTTTCATCAAATATATAAGAATTATCTATTTCTGGAACCCATTCAGTTTTTTCACTAAAGCCTTTTACAGTTAAATCAGAATTAATTTTAAAAGTTGACCTTACATTAACCTTTTGATCTGGCTTTTTTGGTAGATTAATTTTTTCTTCAGTATTCATCTTATAAGCAATTTTTGAGTCCTGTATACTACATCCTGAGAAGTTAAACTTCCACTAATTATAAAATGTTTTTGAGTTTATAAAATGAGTAATAGAGTAAAAAATAAAGTTGGTTTAATAACTGGAGCCGCCCAAGGTTTGGGCAAAGAAATGGCTAGATTATTAATTGAGGAAGGCGCCAAAATAGTCATGACTGATATAAATGAAGAGCTTTTGAAGAAGAGCGCAGAAGAGCTCAATGCCCCTTACTATGTTTTAGATGTTACCAAGCCAGAGGATTGGCAGAGTGTTTTAGGTAATATTGAAACTGAGTTCTCTCAACTCAATATTTTAATAAACAATGCCGGCATAGGAGGTGGCGGAGATGTTGAATCTTGTGATCTAGAAACATGGGATCAGGTTCACAAAGTTGATTTAGACTCAGTATTTTATGGATGTAAGTTTTCTCTTCCATTGATGAGGAAATCAGGGAATGGCTCGATTATAAATATTTCTTCAATTTCTGGGATTGTTGCAGGACATAACTTCTCAGCCTATAACTCAGCAAAAGCTGGAGTAAGGCATTTATCGAAGTCAGTTGCTCTACACTGCGCAAGAACTACCGATCTAGTAAGATGTAATTCTATTCATCCTGTTTTTACAAGAACAGAAATTCTGAAAGGTCTTTTTGATATGAACCCAGATGCTGACATAGAAGGAAAGCTTATAAAACAGATTCCAATAAGGAGATTGGGTGAGCCTATCGATATTGCTTATGCTGCATTATTTTTAGCATCAGATGAATCTTCAATGATAACGGGTACTGAACTTGTTATTGATGGAGGTTTAAGTGCCCAATAAAAAGGCTATAAAAAGTACTTTAGGGCTATTTAATTTGGATAGAATTGACAGAGATGTCTTCCAATGGAGAGGTCAAAACTTTGGCTGGCAAAGAATTTATGGCGGCCAAGTCATGGCGCAATGCCTTATTGCCGCAGATCATACTGTAGAAGCCCCTCATCATGCTCATTCTTTCCATTCTTATTTTTTAAGACCAGGAATTATGGAGGAATCAATATTATTTGATGTTGATAGAATCAGGAATGGAAAAAGTTTTACTACTAGAAGAGTTAGAGCTATCCAAAATGGCGAGGCAATATTTGCATGTTCAATTTCTTTCCAAAAAGAAGAAAAAGGATTTGAGCATCAGATTGATATAGACCTTAACGAAATTCCAAAACCTGAAGATCTTCCAAGCGACTGGGAGCTAAGAAATAAAGCAATTGAACAACTTCATGGGAAAAAAAAGGATAAGTTCTTTTTAAGAGAGCAAGAAATTGAAATGCGAGCCACTCAAAACTTTGACTATGTTCAACCAAAAAAGAGTGAGCCATTAAGGGATATTTGGATGAGACCAAATGGTGAAATTCCTAGTGACTTAGTGATTAATCAAGCACTATTATTGTATGCATCAGACCGTGGCTTGCTTGGCACTGCTCAACTGCCCCATGGAATTAATTTTATGTCTAAGTATTTTCAAAGCGCTAGCTTAGATCATGCTATGTGGTTTCATTCAAAGGTAGATTTTTCAGACTGGATGCTTTATCGAATTGATAGCCCTATAGCAAGGAATGCAAGAGGATTCTCAAGAGGATCTATTTTTGATTCTAAAGGCAAACTAGTTGCAAGTTGCGTTCAGGAAGGATTAATGAGGATGTGGGACAAGCCGAAAGACTAACTTCCAGACTCCCTTATAGCTTCAATCAAGACCTTTACCTTATCTGGATTTATATCTGGTGTTATGCCATGCCCCAAGTTAAAAATGTAGCCCGGGAAGTCTTTAAATTCTGAAAGAATCTTTAAAACACTCTCTTTGATAACTGAATCTTCCTCAAGAAGGATCTTAGGGTCTAAATTACCTTGAAGAGCATGAGAGCCCTCAAATACTCTTATTGCACTTCTTGGATCAATTGAAGTAAACATGCCATAACAACTAAGATCATCTAATTTAAATTCATTAAGACTACATTTTGGATCTCTAGCAAAAACTATTGTTGGAGTTTTATTTGTAACAGGATCTTCTGACAATTTTTTGAGAATTTTCTTTATGTATTTCAAAGAGTATTCCAGATATTGTTCTTCTGAAAGAAGATTAGCCCAAGAGTCAAATATCTGAATTGCATCTACTCCGCTAACAATTTGCCTTTTTAGATATTCAAAACAAGCATCAGCCAGGATCTCAAGAAATTTATGAGCATCATCAGAATGACTTTCTATAAATGATTTTGTTAGATCAAAGTTTTTGGAACTACTTCCCTCAATTGAATATGCTGCAAGAGTCCATGGACTTCCAGCAAATCCAATTAGTGGAATGCTCGGATTTAACTCTTTTCTTGTTAGTTCAGCGGTCTTGTATACATAGTCAAGACTGTCTGGATTAAAATTTATCATGTTAGAAATATCTTCTGGTCTTTTAATAGGATTTGAAAAGACTGGACCTTTCCCCTCTACAAAAGAAACTCCTAGACCGAGAGCATCAGGAATCGTTAGGATGTCTGAAAAAATAATTGCAGCATCAAAATCATATCTTTCTATAGGCTGTAAAACTAACTCGCAGCAAATTTCAGGAGTCTTACACATATCAAGAAAATTTTTGAAATTTGATCTTACTTTCCTATACTCAGGAAGATACCTGCCAGCCTGTCTCATTATCCATATAGGCGGAGTTTTCTGAATCTCTCTATTAAGTGCAGCTATGAAATTTCGATTCATTTCAGTCATGGACGTATTTTATAATACTTTTTGCTGCTTCTCTTCCTTCCCATACTGCTGTCACCACAAGATCAGATCCTCTGACCATATCGCCACCAGAAAATATCTTTGGATTGGTTGTTTGGAAATCAAGTTCATTCTGACAATCAACATCAACAAGACCATTTTGTTTTAAATTAATTGAATAATCTTCTGCCCATTTTGGTGGGCTGGCGCGAAAGCCAAAAGCAACAATTACTGCATTTGCATTGAAGATTTTTTCTGAATTAGTAATAGGGATTGGTACTCGCCTGCCGTTATGATCTGGATCTGCAAGCCTGGTAGATATAGTTTTGATAGCCTCAACCTTGTCATTTCCTAATATTTCTATTGGCTGACTATTAAAAACAAAATTCACTCCTTCCTCTTTAGCATTGATTACTTCTTTTCTAGATCCTGGCATATTATCCTCATCTCTTCTGTAAATACACGTAACTGATTTAGCTCCTTGTCTGATAGCTGTCCTGTTACAGTCCATAGCAGTATCTCCTCCACCAAGAATAACAACATCTTTTCCTTTTAAATCGATAAAGGAATCTTTTTTTTGATTAATTCCAAGAAGCCTCTTATTACTCTCAACTAAATAGTCAATTGCCTTGTGAACGTTTAGAAGTTTTTCACCTCTAAAACCACCCTCAAGCGATGTGTATGTGCCCATACCCAGAAAGACAGCATCATAATCTTTATAGATATCTTTGAAATTTATATCAGCCCCTATTTCCTTACCTAGGAAGAATTTCACTCCCATTTCTTCAAGAACTTTTCTCCTTTTTTTAACCACACTTTTTTCAAGTTTAAATTCTGGTATACCAAAAGTTAGCAGGCCACCAATTTCCTCATGCTTATCAAATACATGACTCCTAACTCCAGCTCTTGTTAGAACATCAGCACATGACAGCCCAGCAGGACCAGCTCCTACAATTGCAACTTTTTTCCCAGACCATGATCTATTTGATAAATCTGGCTTCCATCCCATCTCAAAAGCTTTATCAGTTATATACTTTTCAATAGATCCAATAGTGACAGCACCAAATCCATCATTCAATGTGCAAGCACCCTCACAAAGCCTGTCTTGGGGGCAAACTCTGCCACATACTTCTGGAAGACTATTTGTTTGGTGACATAGCTCAACAGCTTCAAGAATATTCCCTTCATTAACGAGTTTTAACCAATTTGGTATGTAATTGTGAACAGGGCATTTCCATTCACAGTAAGGATTACCACAATCAAGACATCTGTGAGCCTGATTTGCAGCTTGAGTTTGATTGTATTCACCATAAATCTCAACAAAATGGATTTTTCTACTTTCTATATCTTTTTTTTGTGGATCAAATCTACCAACATCTAAGAACTGAAAATCATTATCTATCTCTTTAAAATCAACATATTCCGATCTTGGATTATTTGGCTCAGCTACTGATTTATCTTTTTCTGACAAAAGCTCACTTCTCCAATTATAAAGTTCATATATTGCTTCTTGTTTATCAGTAATAGGAGCAAATGATTTAGTCAGATATTTTTTGTTATGTCTTATTTTCCCATAGAAGTAGGGTGACTTAGGCTGAGTAAACAGCAAAAGACCTTTTTCAATTTGATATTGTTTATTCTTCCTTTTCACAAAGTATGACATAGTATGACACTTTTATGATAAAATCTATTCCCTTCCATTATGCTATTTAATAAAAATCTTGAGAAAGACAACTGTGGATACGGTCTAATCTGCAATAGAAATGGGAAGCCCTCCAGAAAAGTAGTAGAAAAATCAATTGATGCACTATCAAGCATGGCCCACAGAGGAGGTGTTGGTTTTGATGGAAAAACTGGAGATGGCTCAGGTTTACTATTTGATATAAACAAGGACTTTTATAAAAAGACAATAAAATCTGAGTTATCTATAGCATTACCAGAAGAATTTGCTATTGGCTGCTTTTTTTCTAAAAAAGGATTGAAAGACAAACTGCAGAGCGACTTAAAAAAGATTTTTAGATCTGAAAATCTTAAAGTAATTTGTTTTAGAAATGTTCCCATAGATACATCTGTTCTTGGGGAAGAAGCTAAAGATACTCTCCCTGATATTTTTCAGGTATTTCTTGAACAAAAAGATAATAGTTCTGATTCATCTCTGCGATCATCTCTGTTTCAAGCATTGAAAATCATCGAGAACAGATATTTAAATTACGAAGAATTTTATGCATGCAGTCTTTCAAATGAAACCATCGTTTATAAAGGACTTATGATGCCAGAAGACCTTAAAAGCTTTTATTTAGATATTAAAAATAAGAAGTTTATAGCTTCAACTTGTCTGTTCCATCAAAGATTCTCCACTAATACAGCTCCAAAGTGGCATTTAGCCCAACCTTTTAGACTGCTTGCTCACAATGGAGAAATTAATGCTATTAGAGGTAATAGAAACTGGGCAAAAGCACGTAGCTCCTTGTTTAAGTCAAAGCTGCTACCAGATTTGCACATGCATGAGAATCTCATCAATATTGATGGTTCAGATTCATCAGCGCTTGATAATATGATTCAACTTCTTGTTGAAGGAGGTATGAGTTTATTTAGGGCTATTAGAGCTGTAATACCTCCGGCTTGGCAGAATATACAAATACTTGACCCAGATATAAGAGCATTCCATGAATATAATTCTATGCACATGGAGGCATGGGATGGGCCGGCAGGCATTGCCCTTGCAAATAAGAGATATGCAGTAAGCTTCCTCGATAGGAATGGCATGCGCCCGTCAAGATATCAGATTGAAAGAGATGGGACAGTAACGGTAGCCTCAGAAACTGGGGTAAACCCAGTAAGCGCAACAAAGATTGAAGCTAAAGGAAGGATATCTCCAGGGGGAATATTTGCAGTTGATAAAGAGACTGGAAAAATCTTAACTGAAACTGATATTGACCAAGAACTTGCTTCTAAATACCCATATAGAGATTGGTTAAAAGAGCATTCAAATTATGTTGAATCTAAACTTGATCAATCCGAAGGTAGTGGACTGAAAAAGATATCTCCTGAGAAATATACTCTTGCAACAAAGATTTTTTCCTTATTCTTGGAAGAAAGAACAAGCGTCATTAAGGTTCTTGGAGCTGCAGCACAAGAAGGGACAGGCTCAATGGGAGATGATACAGCTCTTGCAGTGCTAAGTAGACAAAATAGACAAATATATGACTATTTTAGGCAACAATTTTCTCAGGTCACAAATCCACCAATTGATTCATTAAGAGAACAATCAGTGATGTCTCTAGAGACATGTTATGGGCCTGAACTCAATATATTTGAACCATCATCCGGGCATGCAAAACGTTTAGTTACATACTCTCCAATTCTTTCTTATAAAAAACTTGATTGGATTTTAAAAAATAAGATTTTTAAAGTTAAAACTTTTGATCTTGAATATGGTGAAAGTAGTTCAATTTCAGATGCAATTGATAAACTCATTTTAGATGTTTCTTCATCCATAGATAAAGGCGCAACAATTATTCATCTAAATGAAGCACTCCCATCAAAAAATAAATTATCTTTGAATGCTTTGATGGCAACCGGAGCTCTTCATCAAGCTCTAATAGAGCAAAGAAAGAGAACTAAAGTAAATATTATTGTCAGCACTGGTTCTGCCAGAGATACTCATCAAATTGCTTGTCTTATTGCTTTCGGTGCGACCTCCGTTTATCCGTGGCTCGCATACCAAACAATCTTAGACCTTAGCCATAAAACAGAATTGAAAGGCGATCCTTTTGAAAATTGCGCAAAGTATAGGAAGGGAATTAATAAAGGCTTATTAAAAATAATTTCAAAGTTAGGCATTTCATTAATTTCTAGCTATAGAGGATCTCAACTTTTTGAAATCGTTGGACTATCAAATGAAGTTGTAGATAAATGTTTTACAAATACGGATAGCAGAATTGGTGGAAAGAACTTTAGAAATCTTGAAAATGAAAACAGGAATATTTCATTATTTGCAAAGTCAAATATATCCGATGTAAGCGTTGGTGGGTTATTAAAGTTTATTCATGGTGGTGAATACCATAGTTATAACCCTGATGTAGTGAAAACATTACAAGAAGCAGTGAGAAGTGGAGATGAAGATGAATATAGAAAATATTCTAATTTAGTAAATTCAAGACCAGCTTCCATGCTAAGAGATCTTTTAAAGTTTAAGAGTAAAAAACCAAAGATCAAAAAATCAAAAGTTGAACCACAAAAACATATTCTAAAAAGATTTGATTCAGCAGGGATGAGTTTAGGCTCATTATCACCAAAAGCTCATGAAACTCTTGCTGAAGCTATGAATTCTATTGGCGGTAGATCGAATTCAGGTGAAGGAGGTGAAGCAAAAGAAAGATATGGAACAAATAAACGCTCAAAAATAAAGCAAATTGCCTCTGGAAGGTTTGGCGTCACTCCTGAATATTTAGTAAGTGCAGAGGTGCTTCAAATAAAAATTGCACAGGGGGCAAAGCCTGGTGAGGGAGGGCAACTTCCAGGCGGAAAAGTTAATGAGCTAATTGCTAGATTAAGATATTCAACTCCAGGTATCACTCTGATATCTCCTCCACCGCATCATGATATTTATTCAATAGAAGATCTCGCACAATTAATTTTTGATCTTAAACAAGTAAATCCCAAAGCTCTTGTGTCAGTAAAGTTAGTTTCTGAGCCAGGAGTTGGAACAATTGCTTGTGGGGTTGCTAAAGCTTATGCCGATTTAATAACAATTTCTGGTCATGATGGAGGAACTGGGGCCAGCCCTATTTCCTCAATAAGATATGCAGGGTCTCCATGGGAATTAGGTTTATCTGAAACTCATCAAGCTCTGAGAGAAAGTGGATTAAGAGGAAGAGTAAGATTGCAAGTTGATGGCGGCTTAAAGACCGGACTAGATGTAGTTAAAGCTGCGGTTATGGGTGCTGAATCTTTTGGCTTTGGGACTGGTCCAATGATAGCTATGGGATGCAAGTATCTTAAAATATGCCATCTCAATAATTGTGCAACAGGTGTTGCAACGCAGCGATCTGACATAATTGACAGACATTTTGTTGGAGAGAAAGAAAGAGTTGTAAATTACTTTAAATTTATAAGTAATGAGGTGCGTGAAATTCTTGCTGAACTTGGGGAACAAAAGCTTGAGGATATAATTGGAAACACCGAACTTTTAGATGTTATCAAAGATATGCCTGAAAGGTATGGTGACTTAGATTTAAGCCCAATCTTAGCTTCTAATAAAAAGTCTTTACAGCCTTACTTTTGTAATTCAAGTAGGAATAAGCCTTGGGATAAAGGCCAACTAAATAGAGAGATTTTATCAAAAGCGAAAAAAAGTATTATTTCAAATAAATCAAAGACTTTAAAATTTAACATTACAAATAGCGATAGGTCTGTAGGGGCATCTATTTCTGGATTCATTGCAGAAAATTTTGGAGAAGATGGCCTAGATAATAAAATTAGTTTAAATTTCAATGGCTCAGCAGGACAAAGTTTTGGTTGTTGGAACATTAAAGGTTTGAATTTAAAAGTCGAAGGTGATGTAAATGATTATCTTGGAAAGGGGATGAACGGCGGAAGAATAGTTGTTAAGCCACCTAAAAGGCTAGAAAAGAATCTAAACAATATAGTTGCAGGAAATACAGCGCTTTACGGAGCAACTGGAGGAAAATTATTTGTTTCAGGCGGGGCTGGAGAACGTTTTGCAGTTAGAAACTCTGGAGCAACTGCAGTCATTGAGGGAGCTGGAGATCATTGTTGTGAATACATGACAGGAGGACAGGTTGTTATTTTAGGTGAAGTTGGAGCAAATTTTGGAGCAGGAATGACGGGTGGATTCTCATATGTATTGGATGAAAAGAGATCATTCTTCGACAAATGCAATCGTGAATTGATCAATTTGGACAGAGTTTTAAGCGAAACTATGGATCCACATAGACAAAATCTTAAACTTCTTATCGAGGAACATTACAAGAATACCAAGAGCATGAAAGCAAAAGAAATATTAGACGATTTTGAAAGATATCTGCCAAATTTTTGGCTTGTTTCTCCAGTCGCTCTTAGTGTGAACGATCTCCTTAAAGCTACAACAGCCAGCGCTGCCTAAGAAAAAGATTTTTTGAAATTCTCAAAATTAAATTTTTGAGTCTGGAATGACAGGCCAATTCCTTTTAAAAGTATTAAATTAATATTCCCACCTTTGACCTTCTTGTCACTCAAAATAAACTTCTTTAGGTCTGAATAATTATTTGATGTATTTTTAGGAAAGTTAAGAGCATCAAAAACATTAATTATTTTTTTATAAGCCTTTTCATTTAAGTGACCCTCTAACATGGACATTTTAGAAGCCATTCTCATGCCCATAGCCACAGCTTCTCCATGTAGAATGTTTTTGTAATTATTTATTGCTTCTATTGCGTGACCGTAGGTGTGCCCGAAGTTCAATATAGCTCTTATGCCTAACTCTCTCTCATCCTCAGTGACAATTTTTGCTTTTGTTTTAACTGACTCATGAATAAGTTCTTCAATTACTCTTTGATTTCTTTTCAGAATTTGCTGATGCTGTTTATCAAAAATATTGAATATTTTCTTGTTATGAATTAGCCCATACTTAATTATTTCTGCTATTCCAGATTTGAATTCTCTCTCCGGGAGTGATTTTAATAAGGCTGAAGATATCAACACTAACTTTGGATTCTTAAAAGCTCCGACAAGATTTTTTCCGGACTCAATGTTAATGGCAGTTTTTCCTCCTACTGATGAATCAACTTGAGCAAGAAGTGAGGTTGGTATTTGAATATAATCTATGCCTCTCATAAAGCTTGCAGCTACAAAACCACTCAAGTCCCCAACAACGCCACCTCCAATGGCAACTATACAATCCGATCGATCATATTTCTTTTTAGCAAGCTTATTGAGGATCATTTGAAAGTTAGTAAATGATTTTGATTCCTCTCCAGGCTTAATTTTAAGCAAATCAATTACTTTATTAGAAGGAATCGATTTTTTTATGAGTTCAATATATGCAGTAGGGATATTTTTATCGGTAATAATAAATATTTTATTATTCTTTGATACTGCGCTGGAAAGATAATCTTTAAAGATCTTATTCTTACCAATAAGAACCTTATATTTTTCATCACCAACTAAAACTTTTTTAATCATTATTTATTCTTAATAATATTTATTATTTGATCTGCAACCTCTTGACTAGATTTATCAATCGTTTGAATTGCATAGTCAGATACCTCTTTATATAAGTGTTCTCGCTCACTATTAAGTTTTGTAAGTATTGATTCCGGATCACCATCTTTTAATAAGGGCCTATCTTTATCTTTACTTGTTCTCTCAACTTGAATTTTTATGGGAGTTTCTAAGTAAATAACAACTCCTCTAGCACTAAGAAGATTTCTATTGTGATCAGATAAAATAATTCCACCACCAGTAGCAACAACATGAGAATTTAGTTGTACTATCTTTTCAAGCTCAGCCGTCTCTCTTTTTCTAAATCCTTCCTCTCCTTCAAGATCAAAAATCCAATCAATACTAGCACCTGTTGTTTTTTCTATCTCTTCATCAGAGTCCAAGAAATCTAAAAAAAGCGAGCGAGCTACTATTTTACCAACAGTAGATTTACCTGATCCCATAGGCCCAACAATATAAATATTCATAAAAGATTTTTCACTAAGCTGCGAATTTTAGCACCTAAACATATAAAATATTAAAATTATGGTTAGTAGGCTTTTAGAGTTATTCCTGAAAGTTGCAATTTTTGTTGCAACCTTTATTGGCGTAATAATACTCTCAACATACCTTTATTTATTATCTGAACTTCCAAGGGTAGATAATGTTGATCAATCAAAACTTCAAATACCTCTAAAAATTTATACATCCGATGAGAAATTAATTGGAGAATTTGGAGAAAAGAAAAGGAGACCATTAGGATTTGAAGAAATACCTGAAGATTTGAAGAATGCATTTCTAGCTGCAGAGGATGATGGCTTTTTTGAGCATAGAGGTGTTTCGTATCCAAGTTTGATAAGAGCTTTTTCTCAATATATTAGAGTAGGCCTTGATGCAACTGGTGGTGGAACAATTACAATGCAAGTTGTTAGAAACTATCTTTTAACTCGAGAAAAGAAAGTAAGGAGAAAGATTAAAGAAATCTTTTTAGCATTTCACCTTGAAAGTGCATTCTCAAAGGAAGAGATTTTCGAGATATATGTAAATACAATCTTTCTAGGCAATAGATCTTATGGCATTGAGGCAGCTGCTAATACTTATTTTGGTAAATCGGTTGGAGAATTGACGGTAGCTGAATCAGCTTTAATAGCCTCTCTTGCCCAGCTTCCATCAAGAGTAAATCCGATTAGAAATCCAGAGAGAACTAAAGCTAGAAGGAATTGGGTTTTATACAGAATGAAACTTTTAGACTTTATCTCTGAGCAAGATTATCAGGCTGCAATAAATAGTGAAATAAACCTTCCCATATCTATCAATAATTATGATCTTGAAGCTAGCCATCTTGCTGAACTTGCAAGATTTGAAGTAATTAACAGATATGGTATCAGAGCATATGAGGAAGGCTGGTCTGTATATACAACTGTTGATTCTGGACTTCAAGAAAGTGCAAACGAAGCAATAACAAAAAGGCTATTTGAGTATGATAAAAGGCATGGCTGGCGAGAAAAGAATAATTATATTGATAGGCTAGGTGATGAATTCTTTAAATCAATAGAAAGCGAAGATTTTAATTTCTTATTATCTCAAGACTATGTAATTCAATCTGATCCAATTAATTACCAAAATATATCAGAGGAGTTACTTCGTGATATTTTTGAAGAAAATCCATTTATTCAATCTCATCAAAGAGCTATTGTTATTGAAGTTTGGGATTCAGGATTTACAGCTATTGATGAGAAATTTAATTTTGAAACTATCCAATGGGATGAAAGTTATTCTTGGGCTAGAGAATTTTTAGATGAGAACAGGAGAGGAAGAGCGCCAAAAGGATTCATGGATTTATTGGATGTTGGAGATCTAGTTTATCTGTCTGCAGAAAATGATCAGGTTAAGTTGGATCAAATACCTCAAGTACAGTCGTCTTTAATTTCTTTCAACCCAAAGACCGGCGAGGTACTCTCCTATGTTGGCGGCTCAGTATTTAATGATTCTCAATTTGATAGAGTTAGACAGTCTTATCCTCAATCAGGATCAGTCTTCAAGCCATTCATTTATGCATCAGCTTTCAGCGATGGTTATAATCCATCATCTTTAATTAATGATGCACCAATTATTTTTGAAGATGAAAATCTCGAAACTTTTTGGAGACCTGAAAATTATTCAGGTAAATTCTATGGCTTAACAACTCTCAGGGAAGCTCTTGTTCAATCAATAAATATTGTTTCGATAAAGCTTTTAAGAGAAATCGGTATTAAAAAGTCATCTGAAACCGTTGATAATTTTGGTTTTGGCATAGAGAGACTGCCTCAAGATCTTAGTTTAGCTTTGGGATCAGGAAATTTTTCTCCCGCAGAGGTTGCCAGAGGCTTTAGTGTATTTGCAAACGATGGAATGATTTCCGATATTCATTATGTAAGTCAGATTAAGGATAAGAATGGAGATATCATTTTCGATCACTCAGAAATAGATATTGTAAATATTTCCAGTATTTCTGCTTTTCCATGGCTAAACACAGTTCAGCTGGATGCATCAAAACCATATTTTCTTTTGCCACCTCTCAATAAATCAGATCCTGTTATTGACCCAAGAGTAGCATTTATGGTGAAAGATATTCTAAAAGAAGCTTCCCAAAGGGGATCAAATGGAAGGCTTACACGATATTTAGAGAGAAAAGATTTTGCTGGGAAGACAGGAACTACAAACGATGCTGTAAGCACATGGTTTAGTGGTTTCAACTCAAATGTTGTAACAACGGTTTGGGTTGGGAATGATGATTTTACATCTCTTGGTGACAATGAGTTTGGTTCTACAACAGCATTACCAATCTGGGTAGATTACATGAATTCTGCTTTTAAAAAGACTGATTTAGATGAATTCACTCTTCCAGATGGCATTTCTTATGTGAGGATAAATAAAAAAACTGGAGAGCTTAGCAAGTCTGCAGAAGACGAAAGCTATTTCGAGCTTTTTTTAAGTGAAGATTTATAAGTTTATTTAAAAAGAGATATTTCTAAGAGTGTCCAAATATTTTCAATATATGAGCTTGGCTTCTCTTTAAACTTTGATCTTATATATCTTGAGATTGTGCCTTCAAGAGAAGTGATTAATAGATGAGATGATATCCCCGGCTGCGTTAATAGCGAATCAGAGTCTTTTTGTAAAATTTGTTTAAAGTTAAGTTCCAGTCTTTCATAGAACTGGTTGGTAGCATCAACTACATTTTGTTCGTTTGCACTCAAAGCCTCTCTTGATAGAAGTCTCGCAAAGCCCTTATTTTTTTCAATAAATAATATACAAAACATAAATAGGTTTTTTGCATTTTGTTTCGTGCTATCTTTGCTTTTCTTGATTTCAGAAGACTTTGAAATTATTGTTTCATCACAAAAGGAAAACAATTCTAAATAAATAGATCTTTTGCTTGGGAAATGTCTATATAAAGCTGCTTCTGTAATTGAAGATTTTTCTGCTAATAGAGCAGTTGTAACTTTGGAAAGATTTCTTTCTTCTAGAAGACTTGCTAGCGACTGAAGAATGATTTGTTTCCTATTTTCTTTAGGCATCTATATTATTCTAAATTAATATCTTCATTTGGTAAGAATTTTTTTAATTCTTCTATAAAGTTTTTTTGGATCATCTCTAGCGACACTTTACTATCTGCTTCAAATCTCAAGACGAGCTTTGGGGTCGTATTTGATGCCCTTAGGAGAGCCCAACCATTATTAAATGAGGCTCGGAGACCGTCAGTAAAATCCTTTTCTCCATCAATTGATGCATTTTCAATGAAATCCTCAATTATTTTAAACTTAATCTGCTCAGGAACATCTATATTTAATTCGGGAGTTGAATAAGAAATAGGAAGGCTATCCAATAAATCATCCAGAGATAATCCTGTTTCATTCATGATGTCTAAAAGCCTTATTGCAGAATAATGACCATCATCAAAACCATGCCAAATATCATTAAAGAAAATATGACCACTCATTTCTCCACCCAGTACGGCATTATGTTTTTTTATATTATTTTTAATATGAAAGTGCCCAGTAGGACTCATAAATGGTATCCCACCATTTTCCTTAATTATTTGAGGAAGGAAATCTGAGCACTTAACATCAAAAACAATAGTCTTATCTTCCTTATCTGAAAGTATTTTTCTTGAGAATAACATCATCATTTGATCGGGATAGATTAATCTTCCCGATGAAGTTACTGCTCCAAGCCTGTCTCCGTCACCATCAAAAGCAATACCGATATCTGCAGAGACCTCTTTTACTTTTTCAATAAGATCAACTAAATTCTTTTCTTTTCCTGGATCCGGATGATGATTTGGGAAATTTCCGTCAACATCACAGAATATTTCAACAACCTCGCAGCCAACTGCTCTCAATAAATCTGGAGCAATAATTCCCGCTGCACCATTTCCACAATCAATAACCACTTTGAGTTTTTTAAAATTAAAGCTATTTTTAACTTCGTTTATATAGTCTTCTTTTATATCTAAAAATCTATTTTTACCTTTTGAGTCTCCTGAAGATATATCTGTTTTAGAAAGCTCAAATATTTCAGTACCTGATACCGGTTTATCATCTATAACAAGCTTAATTCCATTATAGTTTTTAGGATTGTGACTCCCTGTAATCATAATTCCAGACTTAGAAACTTGTTTTTTTGCTGCATAGTAGAGAAGAGGGCTTGTTGCAAGCCCTAAATTTATAGTATTAATTCCATATGCATTTAGAGATTTTTGGAGAGACTCTAAAAGAGATGGACCAGACAATCTTCCGTCTCGAGCAATTACAACTTCATCAACAGATTCTTCAAGACATTTGTAAGCTATGGATTTAGCAATTTTTGCAATTGAATCTTTATTAAGCTCATCTGGGAAAATACCTCTAATATCATATTCTCTAAATATTGATTTTATAAGTTCTGACATTTACTTTTGATTTGATAGCTTGTTTGTCATAATACCTTCGATTTTATTAATTATAAATGTAATAGAGTGTTTGACTTAACGTACAAAAATAAAAAGATTTGGAAAAATGGAGACCTAGTTTCATGGGAAGAATGTAATGTTCATTCTTTGACACATACACTGCATTATGGTGTTGGTGTTTTCGAAGGAGTCCGTGCATACAATACAGATAATGGGCCAGCCATTTTTAGAGTAAAAGAGCATACAGAAAGACTTTTTGAGGCCTCAAAAATAGTAAATATAGATATTCCATATTCTATTGAGGAAATTATTGAAGCTCAAAAGACTGTGTTGCTTAAAAATAATTTTGATGAGGCATATATAAGACCAATAATTTACTTGGGAAATGAATCTCTTGGTCTTAGAGCAGAAGATTTATCAGTAAATGTGATTGTGGCAGCATGGGAATGGCCCTCATATATGGATCCTGAATCAAAACAAAAAGGTATTTCTGTGGTTAAGTCTCCATATAAACAATACAAGAATCCGAATTGGTCAAACTATAAGATAACTGGGACTTATGTAAATTCAATTGTAGCCTTGCAAGATGCGGTTGCTAAAGGAGCTGATGAGGCATTAATTCTTGATAATGATGGTTATATTTCAGAGGGTAGTGGGGAAAATATTTTCTTTTTAAAAGATGGTCTAATAATGACGCCGACAACAAAGAATTGTTTAAATGGAATCACTCGACAATCGGTTATAGAGATTGCAAAAGATATTGGCCATAAAGTTGAAGAGGGAGATTGGTCATATGAACAAATTATCGAATGTGATGAGGCATTTTTCACTGGTACAGCAGTAGAGGTTACCCCAATTACAAAGATAGATGAAAAGGTAATCTCTAATGGAACTGTTGGCTCAATTACAAAAGAAATACAAACAAATTATGATAATGCAGTTCTTGGAACTGACGATAACTCAAGAAACTGGCTGACATACATCAAATAATATTTTGCATCAACTAAAAATTGCACTACTAAGTTATAGAAGCGCACCTTTCTCGGGCGGCCAAGGTATTTTTGTTAAAGAACTTTCAAACGCTCTTTTTAAAAGGGGGCATAAGATAGACGTTATTTCAGGGCCTCCTATGCCAATGCTCGATCCAGGAATCAAATTAATAAAATTGGAAGGTTTAAATTTATTTGAAACATTTAGTTTTAGAGATAGGGTTTCAAAGCTTTGGAACAAAAAGGATAAAGACTTTCTCGATTATTATGATTTTTTTAAAACCTTGATAGGCGGTTTCCCAGAGATGTACTCTTTTGGAGAAAGGGTGAAGAAATATCTTTCACAAAAAAAAGACTATGACATCGTTATCGATAATCAGTCTCTAAGTTCAGGGATGTTGGAAATTCAAAAAAATTATCCTTTCGTTGAAATAATTCATCATCCTATAACGAAAGACTTTAAATATGATCTTATTTATTCAAATGGCTATATACAAAGATTTTTTAAAAAAAGATGGTATTCATTCCTTAAAATGAATAAAAAAGTAGCACCCAAGCTTAAAAAGATTATTACAGTCTCTCTAAATTCAAAGAAAGACATTGCCATTGACTTTAAGGCTGATTCAAAGAGAATCCACGTTATTCCTAATGGACTAGATCTAAAAGTTTTTAAGAAAAATGATTTATTAGAGAGAGAAAATTTTAAAATCGTAACTGTGGCAAGTGCTGACGTTCCTTTAAAAGGACTAGATACTACACTTAAAGCTATTTCATTAATTCTAGATAAATATCCAAATACAAAACTTTCAGTTGTTGGAAATCCCAGAGAAAATGGTCATACAGAAAGACTTATTAGACAACTCAATCTTACTAACCATGTTTCCTTTAAAACAAATCTTTCTAAAGAAGAAGTTGCATATGAATATCAGTCTAGCTCTCTTGCAGTTATCAGTTCTTTATATGAAGGTTTTGGTTTTCCTGCAGCTGAGGCAATGGCATGCGGAACACCAATAATTTCTTCAAATTCCTCTGCACTCCCTGAAATTGTTCAAGACTTTGGACAGTTATATGAGCCTGGTAATTCAGATGCCCTGAAAGAGTGCATAGAAAATTTTTATCTAAATAGACCTTCATTTAATAATCTTGCTCAAAAAGGATCTCTGTATGCAAATGAAACTTTTAATTGGGAGAAAATTGCATTAGATTACGAAGAACAATTTTTAGAGACAATAGAAAAGTTTAATTCATGTTAACGTTTAATTTTAATAATATTAGTCCAGAAAAAGATTCTTTTATGCTTGATGCTGGATGTGGTCCTGGTAGGCATGTTTTTGGTTTCATGGATCAGTTTCCTGATATAACTTGTGTTGGAGTTGATTTAGACTCTGATTCGCTTCAAGAAGGGAAAACAAACTTAACTTTATTTAGCTCTATCTCTAATAAAGAATCAACATTCCTTCAAGGGTCTGTTTATAACTTACCCTTTAGTGACAATGCCTTTGAGACAATAATTTGTTCTGAAGTTTTAGAACATGTTGCAGATGTCGACGCTACTCTCAAGGAATTAACAAGACTTCTTAAGCCTGGTGGTAATCTGCTTATAAGTGTTCCATCTTATTTTCCCGAAAAGATTTGTTGGTTACTTTCTAAAGATTATCAAAATATGCCAGGCGGCCATGTAAGAATTTTCAGAAAAAGCGTACTTCAAGAGAAAGTTGAAGAAAAAGGTTATAACTTAGAGAGAACTGAGAAGTATCATGCCTTGCACAGTCCTTATTGGTGGCTTAGATGTCTATTTTGGTCATCACAGGAAAGTAATTTTCTTGTTAAAGTATATAAAAAGATATTAGAGATACAAATTTTAAGAAATCCTATGATTTTGAGGGCCTTAGATAATCTTCTTAATCCATTTTTAGGAAAAAGTACTTCTTTCTATTTTAAGAAGTTATGAAAATGATTAAACATCAATTAGTTCCTGCTAAGAATTGGATAATTGAGAATCAAAATAAGAGCGGATCAATAAACTGGGACCACAGAGGAAAATGTGATCCCTGGGATCACTGCGAGTGCTTAATAGCTCTTGCAATATATGAAGAGTGGGATGCATTTAATAAGGGCATTGAATGGTTCTTTAAAAATTTAAATGCTGATGGAGAAATCGCACCAGAATTTATCAATGAAAAAGTTACTAAGAACCATTTCGAAAGTCATCATTCGCCTTATATTTTTCTGCCTCTATACCAAAAATTTTTAATTGATAATGATATTGATTACTTACTTAAGTATAAAAAAGAAATACGGGATATATATAATTCGACCTTAACTTTTGCAGATTCAGATGGATTCTTATTTTGGGCAAAAGATAAAGATGGATTTTCTGATAACTCCCTAATAACAGCATCATGCTCAGTTCATATCTCATTAAAAATATATGAAAACATTGCTGATATTTTAGATTTAGATTCTAGCCATGAAAAAATACTATTGAATCAAGAAAAAATTAATTCAAAGAAATTTGATCGAGATGGCGTAAGCAGGAAAAGGTTCTCTATGGATAATTATTATCCTTTTTTATGTGGTATAGGAAACGATGAGCTCATTAATAAGACTATTAGTAATTTTTACCATGAAGGATTAGGAATTAAATGTGTTATTGAAGAGCCGTGGGTAACTTTTGCGGAATCATCAGAATTTATAATTAGCTTAGTAAAAATGAACAGAAAAGAGGATGCTAGAAAAATTTTAGAAGAAATAATTAGATTC
Source organism: uncultured SAR86 cluster bacterium (assembly GCA_902594005.1). Classification (GTDB taxonomy): domain Bacteria; phylum Pseudomonadota; class Gammaproteobacteria; order Magnimaribacterales; family D2472; genus CACNXK01. Next base: position 43,060 of record CACJKN010000005.1, read on the forward strand.
CAAGATAACAGAGGAATATTCCCAACTGGCTATCAATATAAATTGGATATTTTATGGCCTGATGAGTTTTCAACTTGGACAAATGCTGCAGTTATCATTGCTGCAGATTGTGTATTTGGGATCTCACAAAAAAGAAATGTATTCTTAGTCTAGCTTTCTGAGAGCAACTAAGCTTTGAACTCTATCTATTAGCTCAAAGTTTTCAACTAATGCTTTTTCATAAATTTCTTTAGGAGCTTGGCCTCCCTCTAATTCTGAGTCATAAATATCATGAATAGCTAGGATACCGCCAATTCTTATTTTATCTCTCCATGAAAAATAATCAGTTCTTGCTGACTCAAAGGTGTGACTTCCATCAATAAAAACAAGGTCTAATTCATCTTCAATTTTTTTTGATGCTTCCTCAGAATTATCAATAACTGGAATAACAGTATCAATGAGACCAAATTTTTTTATATTGCTTATAAAAAGAGGATAGGTATCAACTCTTTTCTTTTCATAATCGTAGATCTCTTCATCAAAGTACTCTTCACCAAATTGTTGCTCTTCCGATCCTCTATGATGATCAATAGAAAATAACTTTGTATCATTTTCTTTACAAGCTAAACCAATATAGCAGGCAGATTTACCGCAATAGGAGCCAATCTCGACAGCAAATCTCTCTCTACATTCTCTTGAAGAGAGTTCATAAAGGAATTTTCCTTCATCTGGGTGAAGAAAACCTTTTATGTTCTTAAACCGATCTAACTTAGCGCTCATAAAAACTTTCCTTTCCCAAAGTTGATTTGAATCTTCTGTGTTGCCATAAATATTCTGACGGCTTCTCTCTAATTCTAGCCTCGATATGTGACGAGATATCTTGAATCATCAATTTTGAATCTGAGATGCTTATCTCTTCAACAGAAAGAATTAATTTGTCTGAGTCATAATATGAATTTAAAAACAAAACGTTGCATTGAGTTGCATCTACAATTTTGACAGGAGCATTTGTAGTAGCTGTTTTAATGCCAAAAAAATCTACATTCGAACTATTCTTTAAGCCATAATCTTGATCAATGGCATAAAGAACAGTTTTATTTTTCTTGAGCCATTTAATGAATGTAATTGGTGATTTCTTATCGGCGAGAGCATTAAGCCCTTTCAATCTTCCCATGCTTTGCACTTTCTGCATGAAGGGTGAGTTATGTGCTCTTTCTACCCCGTAAAGCTCGCAATGCATTCCAAGTATTCTTGAGTCCAGCTCTAAATGATGAGAGTGTTTAAAAATGAGAAGGTTACCTTTTGTTGGAATAAGCTTATTTAAACCAAATATCTCATATTTAATTAAAGAATTTATCTTTGAATCATTCCAAAACCATGCTTTACCAGTATCAAATATTCCATGAATCATCGACTTGAGATTTTTATTAAAAAGATCTCTTTTTTCTTGTTTATTCAAGTTAGGGAAAGCAGCATCAATATTTTTTCTACTAAAAATATTTCTTTTAAGATTGGGATTTTTTAGAAGGAAAAATAAAATATTTGTTAAAACATTTTGAAAGCTTGTCGGAAGAGCAATAATTAGCTTCCAAAAAAATACGCCTATCTTTTGATTGATAAATTTCATTTAAATCCTGTTACGCAGTTATTATACTAACCAGAGTAATAAACTATGCTTATCTTTATCTATAATCTCATTTTTCTGATTTTAACCCCAGTATTTATTATTAGGATCTTTTTCAAAGCAATTGGAGATCCAGGTTATTTAAGGAATCTAAAAAACAGGTTTGGCGTCTTATCAACTTCTATGGAACCTGGCCTTGAATCAATATGGTTTCATTCAGTAAGTTTAGGAGAAGTAATTTCTTCGAGTGATTTAGTTAGAAAGCTATCAAAGGATCATAAAGTCATTCTTACTACAACAACTGGAACAGGATTTAAAAAAGCAAACCAACTTTTTTTTGATAATAAACAAGTTGATATTGCATATGCGCCATTTGATTTTTATTTTTTTACTTTGTTCTTTCTAAATAAAGTAAAACCTAAGGCAGCTATCTTTTTTGAGACAGAAATTTGGCCAAACTCTATCCATTTATGCAAGGCACTGGAGATACCATCTATTATTAGCAATGGAAGACTATCTAAAAAGAGTTTTAAAAAATATATGAAGCTTAATATCTTTTTAAAAAAAGTTTTCTCTAATCTTGATCTTGTCATGGCTCAAGGAGATGAAGATAAGAATTACTATCATCAGCTTGGCTGCAAAAATATTCACGTCACAGGCTCAGTTAAATTTGACCAAGGATCTAATTTTAGTAAATCAAAATCACTAAGTTTTAAAAAGTTTTTAGAGCACCCATATTTTCTCGCTGCATCCACCCATGAGGGAGAGGATAAAATTATTTTGGAATCTTTTAACCTGATAAAAAGAAATTTTCCATCAGTTAAGTTAGTTGTTGTGCCTCGTCATCCAGAGCGGGCAAATAAAATTAAAGCCCTTTTTCTTAATATGGGATCAAATTCAATTTATGAAAATGAAGAGGAGACTTCATCAGATATTTTAATAGTTAAATCGCTTGGAATTCTTCCCACACTTTACGCAGATGCTCAGCTAGCTTTTGTTGGAGGAAGCTTAGTAAAGAGAGGAGGCCATAATATTATTGAACCTGCAATAGCTCAGTGCCCATTTATATTGGGAGAACACTATTTTAATTTTAAAAATATTGTTGAATCTTTCATAAATGCTAATGCAACACACATTGTGAGAACTCCATTGGATATATTTGAACTTTTTTGCAAAACCTATAAGAATCAAGAAGACTTTAGAGAAGGTATGATTAGTAATGCAAACACAGTTGTTGAAAAGAATATCGGAGCAACCATGCGCCAACTTTCATTGATTAGAGCTAGTTTGTAAATTGCAGAATAGCAAGATTAAAAAGAAAATAATTACTCTGATTGGACCAACTGCATGCAATAAAACTTCTAATGCAGTTCATTTAATAAAAAAATTTCCAATTTCAATCATAGGCGTAGACTCAGTTCAAATTTATAAAAGATTTAATATTGGATCTGCTAAGCCTCCCAAAGAAATCCTTGAAAAATACAAGCATCACTTAGTTGATAGTGCTGATCCAGAAAATATTTTTTCAGTAAAAGATTTTTATGATCAGGCCTACAGAATTGTCATGCAAGCGCATTCAAATAATAGGATTCCTTTGCTTGTTGGGGGAACAATGATGTACTTCAATGCACTATTTAAGGGAATAAATGATATACCTGAAGCAAATGAAGCTATCAGGGAGGAGCTTCAGCGAGAGCTTGATAATCGAGGAGTGGATAAACTATTTAATGAAATGAAAGAAATAGATCCAGAGTCAGCTAAAACTATAAAGAAAAATGATAAACAGAGAATAATGAGGGCTCTAGAGGTCTTCAAAATATCAGGTAAGAAGATTTCTGATTTCAAAAAAGAAGATACTGAAAATATCTTTGAAGAATTTGAGTTTATAAATTTAGGAATTTTTCCAAGCGATAGAGAGATTCTTCAAGCAAGGATACGAGAAAGAATAGTAGAAATGATAAACATGGGCTTAATTAAAGAAGCTCAAGAAATAATTAAATTAGACAATATCGCAAAAAATCATCCAGCTCTTAATTCAATTAATTACAAAGAAGCAATTCAAGTAATTAATGGAGAATTAGATGCCAATGAGCTTGAGGAGAAGTGCGTCATTGCCACTAGACAATTGGTAAAAAGACAGCTTACTTGGATGAGGGGTTTTAATTTCTCAAAAACTTTTGATATCAACTCAGCTATTGAAATTGAGAAATATTTAGAAGAGCAAATTTTTTAAAATAATTTGTTTAATTATCTTCTTTCATCCATATATTAATGTTAAACATATATAATAAGCGTTATGAATTGGGATAATCAGGATAACAAAGACCCTTGGGGCAATCGCTCCAATGGAAATGATCAAGACTTTGATGATCTTCTAAAGAGATTTTCTTCTATCTTAGGCAGCAAGTCTGGTGGAGGAAAAGGCTCATCATCAGGCGGCGGTTTTAATTTTTCACCCAGTAGATTTCTTGGTTATGGATTTTTTATATTAGCAGTCGTCTATCTATCTGCATCCATCTATACAGTTCAGCCTGGTGAAAGGGTAGTTATCTTAAGACTTGGCGAGTATCACAAAGAAACAACAGAAGGTCTTAACTTTATGTTATTTGGAATTGATCAAAGATTTAAAGAGGATGTAGCCCTTACGAGAAGATATTCTCAAACAGCAAATATGCTTACACAAGACGAGAATTTAGTCGATGTCACAGTTTCAGTTCAATACAGAATAAGCAATATCAAAGACTTTGTTCTCAATGTTAGAGATCCGGAAGCAAGCCTTAGAAAGGCTACGGAGAGCGCATTGAGATTTGTTGTAGGCGATAATTCATTGGAACAAACATTAACAGTAGGAAGAGAGAAGATAGCTCAAGATGTTGGAGACAGGCTTCAAGAATACCTTGATATTTATCAAGCTGGATTAATTGTTCAACAAGTTAACATTGAAAAAACTGATCCGCCGGTTGCTGTAAAAGCTGCTTTTGATGATGTGGTTGCTGCAAGAGAAGACAAGATTAGGCTTCAAAATGAGGCTGAAAGATATGCTCTTACTATTGTCCCTGAAGCAAGAGGTCAGGCTGAGGCAACTATTAAAGCTGCTGAAGCATATAAAGAACAAGTAATACTTACTGCCGAAGGTGAAGTTGTCAGATTTAATGAAGTTTATGATGAGTATAAAAAGAATCCTGAAGTAGTTAGAAAGAGAATCCATCTTGATGCTATGAAAAAAGTTTATTCAGATTCAACCAAAATAATGATTGATGTCAACGACGGAAGCAATATAACACTTCTTCCCTTAGGTGATATTTTGCAACAAACACAAGATGAGGATGAGGATTAAGTATGTCTTTTAAGAATTCAACAGTTTTATTTTCTCTCCTTGCTGTATTAATTTTATTTAATAGCTTTTTTATTGTTGATGAGCGTGAAAAAGCAATTGTTCTTCAGTTTGGAGAAACAGTTAGAGAAGATGTAGGCGTAGGTTTCCATTTTAAAGTACCTATTATTCAGGAAGTAAAAAAGTTCGATGCTAGGCTTAGATCGCTAGATGAGGATCCAGATAGAATTCTCACAAATGAAAGTAAATATTTGTTAGTTGATTCATTTGTTAAATATAAGATTAGTAATGTTCTACTTTTTTACAAAGCTACCGGTGGAAGCTTTAATAACTTAAATAACTTGCTTGGACAAAGAACTGAATTCGAATTAAAGAACCAGTTTGGTAAGCGAAGTGTCACTGAAGTTGTTTCGGGTGAGCGTGATGAGCTAATGAGAATAATGAGAGATAATCTAGCTGCGTCTGTTGTTGACCTTGGCATTGAGGTTATTGATTTTAGGGTTAAAAGAATAGATCTTCCCCCTGAATTAAGTAATTCTGTATACGAAAGAATGAGAACTGAAAGAAATAGACTCGCAGAGGAGTTAAGATCAGAAGGTAAGGAGCTCTCAAGAGAAATCACTGCATCTGCTGACAAAGATAGAATAATAATTCTGGCTGAAGCAAATAAACTATCACAACAATTAAGAGGAGAGGGCGAGGCTACTGCAGCTGCAATTTATGCTGAGGCTCATAATCAGGATCCAGAATGGTATGAGTTCATTAGAACTATGGAACTTCTTCCAGATGCATTCAGCAATAAGTCAGATGTTATGTTGATCGATTCAGATCAAGAGATTCTGAAATATTTCAAAGATTCTTCCGGCGAAGAAAAGTAAAATGTCTAACAATACCCTTATCCTTGGTCTGCAATGGGGAGACGAAGGAAAAGGAAAAATTGTTGATGCCTTAAGCGAAAGCTTTTATGCAGTATGCAGATTCCAAGGTGGTCATAACGCTGGCCACACAATAAAAGTAGATGGGGTTCAAACTGTTCTTCACTTAATACCATCAGGAGTCCTTCATAAAAATGTTAAGTGCCTTATAGGAAATGGAGTAGTCCTATCTCTTGAAGCAATTAAAAAAGAAATTGAAGGATTGGAGGAATTTGGTGTTGAAATACGTGACCGATTATATATTAGTGAAAACTGCCCATTAATTCTCCCAAGTCATATAAAGATTGATCAAGTCAGAGATAAAGATGAATTTATTGGCACAACAGGAAGAGGTATTGGACCAGCCTATGAAGATAAGGTTGGACGAAGAGCAATAAGATTCGGTGACTTAAAAGATGAGACTTTATTAAGAAAAAAAGTTTCAAGGTTAATTAAGATTCATAATAAATTGTTGGAGCATTTTTATGATGCAGAACCCTTTTCTGAGGAAGAAATCCTAAATAATCTACTTTCTTTTAAAAACTTTGCTGAAGCTTTCTCAGTTAATACAACAGACTTATTAATGAATTGGTCTGAAGAGGGTAAAGAGGTTTTATTTGAGGGTGCGCAGGGGACTTTCCTTGATATTGATCATGGAACCTATCCCTATGTTACTTCATCAAGCACTACAATTGGTGGAGTTTCATCAGGTCTTGGAATAGGGCCAAAGCATATTAATAATGTAATCGGAATTGTTAAAGCATATGCAACAAGAGTTGGAGAAGGCCCATTTATAACTGAGCTTTTTGATGAAGATGGAGAAGAAATAGCTAAACGTGGAAATGAATTTGGAGCAACTACGGGTAGGCCAAGAAGATGTGGATGGCTCGATCTTGTTGCTTTAAAAAAGGCTATTTTTATAAATTCTGTTGACAGTTTATGTATGACCAAAGCTGATGTGCTCGATACTTTTGAAAATATAAGTGTTTGCGTAGCTTATGATGACAACAACTTACCGATCTATAAGAGATTCGAAGGATGGCAAGAGGATACTAGTCAATGCAGTTCATATGACGAACTTCCACAAAAATTAAAAGATTATGTAAAATTCATTGAGGAAACTGTTGAATGCAAAGTAAGCATAATCTCTGTTGGCCCTTCTAGAGAACAAAGCATACATTTATAAATTTATCTCAGCTAAATTTTATCTAAACTCGCATTTATAAATTTATATGATTCAGGATTAGAGAATTTTTTTGTTAACCTTATACATTCATCAATGACAACAGTTCTTGGTGCCATTTCATTATTCATTTCTATTATGCCAAGACACAAGATTGCTTTATCAATAAGTTCAATTTCGTTTTCTTTAATTTTCATTTTTTTTGAAATAGTTTTCTCAATAACCTCGTTGTCTTTAATGAGTGCATCTACACAAAGTTTAAATCTTTTGAAGTCTACTTTTCCAGACCGATGTTCTTTTCTAAATTGTTCTAATATTTCTTTAGAAGAAGTTTTCTCAAATAAATGCTGATAAATTGCTTGAACTAGGACTTCTCTAGTTTTAACAGCTATTTTATGTTTCGCTAGATTTTTCATTAATGAGAGCTATTAATGCATTGGCATTATTTGTCGTTGTAGTGATATATCTTTTTTCAAGTTGATCTTTGTTATCTACACAAATTACGCCATTTATTATTGATATATCAGGATAATCAAGAGCTAGTTGTCCCAGTGATCTAAAAGTTTCATTACTGACCAAGTCATAATGTGATGTTTCACCTCTTATGACAATTCCTATAGCAAGAATTCCTTTTGTTTTAGAGGTAATCTTTGCTTTGGCTAAGGCTGGAATTTCAAGTGACCCAGGTGCTTTAAAGGATTTAATCATACAATCCTCAGATCCTAATCTTTCCAAAGCCGCGCCCGTCATCTCATTAATAAAATCTGTATACCAGCTGGTATAGATAATCAGGATTTCATCATTTTTAGTCATTTTCAAAACCTACTATTTCAATGTTAAATCCAGAAATATTATTATATTGAGTTGGGGTACCTAAAACTTTTATTTTTGTGAGTCCCAGATCTCTTAAAATTTGAGATCCGGCTCCAATAACTCTTCTGCTTTTTTTTGTTAGCTCTTTACCTTCAAGTAAAGAGAGCCAATAACTACTAGCATCTCTATGATTTATTAAAACAAACACACCTGCTTCAGATTTTGATATCTTTTCCAGGGAATTCCTAACTGACCACTTCTTTCCAAGATCATTAATTGCTAACGTGTCTTGTAAAACGCTTTGCGTTTGAACTCTGACTAATGGTGCATCTATATTTTGGATATCACCTTTCGATAAAGAAAAATGGAAGTTTTTTTCTAGCATATCTTCCCAAATCCTTAACTCAAATTCTCCAAAGTCTGTTTCAACAGATCTTTTTTCAACCTCCTTTACAGTTGCTTCAGTTGTCAGTCTAAAATCAATTAAATCAGCAATAGTACCAATCTTTAAACTATGTTTTTTAGCGAACTCAATAAGATCATCTCTTCTTGCCATTGAGCCGTCATCATTCATGATTTCGCAAATGACACCTGATGGAGAATATCCTGCAAGTTCTGCAAGATCGCAAGAAGCTTCGGTATGACCGGCTCTTGCTAGAACACCGCCGTCCATTGCTTGCAGTGGAAAAACATGGCCAGGTTGAGCAATGTCTTTTTTAGTTGCATCTGGGTTAACAGCTGCAAGAATAGTTGTAGCTCTGTCTTGAGCAGAAATTCCTGTAGTTATACCTTCTTTTGCCTCTATGGATACAGTAAAAGCGGTTTTATTACTGGATTCATTAGAATCAGTCATTTGTTTTAAGCCCAGAACAGAGCACTTTTCTTTGGTAAGCGTTAGACAAATTAAGCCTCTTCCATGCTTTGCCATAAAGTTAACAATATCTGAATCAACTTTATCTGCTGCACAAACTAGGTCGCCCTCATTCTCCCTATCTTCATCATCGACGATAATAACCATTTTCCCTTCTTTAAGGTCATCAATGATTTCTTTTGTTGTATTCATGGTGTTTTTAAATAAGTTTCTTTACTATCATCATTAATTTTAAAAGAGGATTTTAAATCAAAACCTAAGCTTTCTATAGTTTTATTTTTAAACCAAGAAACCCCTTCATCTCCCAATGTAATATTAGACTTATATATAATTATTTCATCAACTAAATCGTTATACAGAAAAGCATTTACCAAATTTGGACCCGCTTCAACTAAAATTGAATTTATTTCTGTATTTGATAGCTCTGTAATTACTTTATTTAAATCAGATGAGCGGTTAATTATTACATCTCCACTTTTAAAGAAATTTGATTCTTTATTAATTTCTTGAGAAGTTAAAAGTATTTTTTGAGGCTGATTAACTTCGAAATCAACTCTAGCATTCATCCTAGGATTATCATTCCTGAGTGTATTGCCGCCAGTAAGGATTGCATCGAATCCTGCTCTTACAATTTGCACATCATCTCTTGATTGTTCAGAGGTAATCCAAGTAAATGTATTATCTTTTCTGTGAGACATTCCATCTGCTGAGGAAGCAATTTTTACAGCTATGTAGGGCCTGTTATAAGTATTTTTGAAAAAGAAATGTTTATTAAGTTCAATCAATTCTTCTTCAAAAAAACCAGACAGAACCTCAATACCATTATCCTCTAATTGTTTGATACCAGATCCAGAAACCTTTGGGTTTGGATCTTTGATCCCGATTACAACCTTCTTAATACCAGACTTAATTATTGCATCTGTGCAAGGTCCAGTTTTACCATGATGACAGCAAGGTTCTAGCGTGCAGTATAAAGTAAGCTGTCTAAATTCTGCTTCGGAAATATTATTATTTTTATTAAGATCCTCAAGCGCATTTATTTCTGCATGATTAGAGCCATATTTCATATGGTGCCCCTCTGCAATTACTTCGCTGTCTTTGACTATAACGCAACCAACCATAGGGTTAGGTTTAGTTAAATATTTTCCTTTACGAGCTAGATCAATAGCCCTTTTTAAAAAAATTTCATGCATTATTTCTTTTTAGATTTTTTCTTATCTTCTTTACTTAGCGACTTTATTTCATCTGAAAAATCACTGATATCTTGGAAATCTCTATAAACAGACGCAAATCTAACATATGCAACTTGATCAACATCTTTAAGAGCATTCATCATAATCTCTCCTATTTTTTCAGAGTGAATCTCTCTTTCTCCAAGCACTCTTATATCACTTAAGATCTTTGAAAAGAGGGCATCTGTTTTCTCAGCCGAAAGAGGTCTTTTTTCAAGGGCTCTAAGCATCCCCTTTTTTAACTTAGAACCATTAAACTCTTGTCGCTTCCCATCATTCTTAATAATCTTTGGAAGAGCTAGATCAGCAACCTCAAATGTTGTAAATCTTGCGTTGCAAACATCGCATTTTCTTCTTCTTCTGATTTGAGAGCCATCTGCAAATATTCTTGAATCAACAACTTTTGTATCTTCTGCTTGGCAAAAAGGACAATACATTACTTATATACTGGGAATTCTTTGCATAAAGACAAAGCTTTATTTTTAATTCCCTCAATTTTTTTTTCATTATCTAAATCAAGGACTATGTCGCAGATCCAATTTGAAATTTGAATAATTTCATCCTCTTTAAAGCCTCTTGTTGTAACTGCAGGAGTTCCAAGTCTTATTCCTGATGTTACAAAGGGAGACTGTGGGTCATTAGGAACAGCATTCTTGTTTACTGTGATATTAGCTAAACCAAGTTTATATTCAGAGTCCTTTCCTGTTATCCCTTTATTTCTAAGGTCGACAAGAATCATATGATTTTCAGTGCCACCTTTTACTATATCGACTCCTCTTCCAATAATAGTCTTCGCCATAGTTTTAGCATTACTAATAACTTGAGACATATAGGTTTTAAATTCAGGTTCAAGAGCTTCTTTAAAACAAACTGCTTTAGCAGCAACAACATGCATCAAAGGGCCTCCTTGTGATCCTGGAAAAACTGCGGAGTTTAGTTTTTTTTGTATATCTTCATTCTCTCTTGCAAGAATAATCCCAGACCTTGGACCTCTTAGTGTTTTGTGAGTCGTAGATGTCACAACATCTGCATACGGAACAGGTGATGTATACATGCCTGCCGCTACAAGTCCCGATATGTGGGCCATATCTACCAAGAAATAAGCATTAACCTCATCAGCAATTTCTCTAAATATACTCCAATCAACTAAACCAGAGAAAGCTGAAAACCCAGCAATTATTAGTTTTGGGTTATGTTTTTTTGCTAAATCACGAACTTGGTCATAATCAATATCATGTGTTTCAGGATTTAAACCGTATTGAAAAGATTTATAGTTTCTTCCTGAAAAATTTACTTTCGATCCATGTGTAAGGTGTCCTCCATGATCAAGACTCATTCCAAGTATTGCATCATTTGGTTCAAGTAATGCTAAATATGCAGCAGCATTTGCAGAGGAACCAGAATGAGGCTGAACGTTGGCATAATCAGCCTTAAAAAGCTCCTTGGCTCTATCTATTGCTAACTTCTCAGCAATATCAACAAACTCACAGCCGCCATAATATCTTTTGTCAGGATATCCTTCAGCATATTTATTTGTTAATACAGAACCCTGAGCCTGAAGCACTCTTTGACTTGCATAATTTTCTGAAGCTATAAGTTCAATATGTTCTTCCTGTCTAACCATTTCCTTTTCAAAGGATTCCCAAAGCTCAGCATCGTAAAGCTCTATATCTTTTTTATTTGAAAAGATTGCATCAGTTTTAAGGTTAGATTTCTTATCAAGCAAAGACATTTTTAAAGTTTCTCCAAAACAGAAGGTTACAATTTATAAAAGTTAAGTACATTTTAAATGAACTATGGTTTTTTGTGGATAAAAGTTTTTTTTCTATTAGGTGATGTTTGTTTACAAATTTTACACTCTAATCCAAAGCATTCTCTAGCTTGACAATACTCTCTTCCCCAAAAAATGAACTGCAAATGTAAATCATTCCAGTCTTCAGATGAGAATACTTTCTTTAAATCTTTTTCTGTTTGCACTACATTCTTTCCTGAAGTAAGCCCCCATCTTTGAGCTAACCTGTGAACATGAGTATCTACAGGAAAAGCAGGTTCACCAAAAGCCTGACTCATCAAAACAGATGCAGTCTTGTGCCCAACTCCTGGTAATTTTTCTAACTCATGAAAGCTTTCAGGAACTTTGCTGTTATGCTCCTTGACTAATATTTTTGATAACTGTTTTATGGCTTTTGATTTTTTAGGACCTAGACCACAAGGCTTGATAATAGAATATATTTTCTTTTCAGATAGTTTTGACATCTCAAGAGGGCTTTTTGCTAACTTAAATAACTTTGGGGTTACCTGATTTACTCTTTCATCAGTGCACTGAGCTGATAGTAAGACGGCTATCAAAAAAGAAAAGTTATTGAAATGATTAAGAGGTATAGGTGGATTAGGGTATTTTTTGCCTAAAATCTTTTTAACTATTAATGCTCTCTCTTTTCTTGTCATATAATAAATATTTAAATTAATTCTAAATGATCAAGTATAGGAAATATCTACTGAAGCTTAAAGATGCATTTTTAGAAGAAAATGTACAAAACACGAAAATGTTAGATTTATATCTGAAATATCTTGAGGGCGAGGCTTCGGAACAAGATCTAGAAGATGCGAACAAACAGCTTGCAGAGATACTTAAAAGCTTAGGTATGGGCGTACTTGTGGTTTTACCTTTTAGCCCCGTTAGCATTCCTTATCTTGTTAAAAAAGCTAAAGAAAATAATATAGATATAATTCCTAAGTGGTATAAAGCTTTAAGAGAGCAGGATGATAGATTAGAATAACAATGTAAATTTTGGAGTAGATTATGAAAACAGCTGTAATAGTAGATAGTGTTAGAACAGGACTAGCTAAGTCATTTAGAGGTGGATTTAATATGACTAGGCCCGATGAAATGTTGGCACATATTATAAATGCAACATTGGAGAGAAATCCCAATTTACCTCCAGAAGCTGTTGAAGATATCATAATGGGGTGTGGAAATCCTGAAGGTGCTCAGGGGCATAATGTTGGAAGAAACGCTGCGGTTCTCTCTAATCTACCTATAACTACTGGAGGAACAACTATAAACAGATATTGTTCTTCTGGAATGCAGTCAATATCCATGGCGGCATCTCAAATTATGGCTGGTTGCTATGACACTGTTATTGCTGGTGGAGCAGAAACAATTTCTATGATGCAAGGAAAGCAAAACATGGATAATTTTGTTAATGAACGACTTGCTGAAAAGTCTCCAGGAATATACTACCCAATGGGAATGACTGCTGAAGTCGTTGCAAAAAGATATAACGTATCTAGGGAAGCTCAAGACGAGTATGCTTTCGAAAGTCAAATGAGAACAGCAGCAGCTCAGCAAGCTGGAGCATATGATGATGAAATTATTCCAATGGAAACAAAAATGCTTCTTATGAATAAAGAAACTGGCGACTCAAAAGAAATTGATTATTGTGTAGAAAAAGATGAGTGCAATAGACCAGAAACAACGCTTGATGGATTGGCTTCTTTAAAACCAGTCTTTGATCCAGAAAATGGATCAGTTACTGCTGGAAATTCTTCACAATTATCAGATGGCGCATCTGTTACCTTAGTAATGTCTGAAGATAAAGCACTTGAGCTTGGTCTTAAGCCATTAGCTTATTTTAGAGGATTTACAACAATGGGATGTGAGCCAGATGAAATGGGTATAGGCCCCGTTTTCTCCGTTCCAAAACTTTTAAATAACTATAATCTTTCAATGGACGATATAGATATTTGGGAGCTTAATGAGGCCTTTGCAGTTCAGGTAGTCTATTGCAGAGACAAGCTTGGTATTCCAATGGAAAAACTCAATCTAGATGGAGGGTCAATATCTATAGGCCATCCATTTGGTATGACTGGCTCAAGACAAGTAGGGCATATAGTTAGACAGCTTCATTCTCATGATAAGCAATTTGGTGTTGTAACTATGTGTATTGGTGGCGGTATGGGAGCAAGTGGATTGTTTGAAAGATATCCTTCTTGATATCTGAATCTGACATTCTTAAATGCTTTCAACACCTTGTTGACAGTACTTATCACAAAGATTCTATTCTATTAGGTTCAGGAGATGATGCTGCTGTAATAGATACTCAAGGCAGACAGTTAGTTCACTCTGTTGATATCTCAAAAATAGGGGTTCACTTCCATGAAAGCATGAGACCCGAAGATATCGCTTATAGGTCTATAACTACAGCGCTGAGTGATTTAGCAGGAATGTGCTCTTTTCCCTCTTTTATTTCTATTGCACTGACTTGCGATATTAAGGAAATCTCTTGGTATGAAAAATTCTCTAATGGCATCAAGGAAGCTTTAGATGAGTTTAGTATTGACCTCGTTGGTGGAGATATTACCAATGGAGAATTAAATATTTCGGTAAATGTTTTTGGGTATCCATTTAAAAAACCAATACTCAGAAATGGTGCGATCCCTGGAGACTCTATCTATGTAACAGGTCAGTTAGGAAAAGCAAAACAAGGTCTAAATGATTGGCTCAATAAAAAAGATTCAATATATTGCAAGGACTTTCTTAGACCAAAGCCACAATTCCAGAAAGCAAAAGAACTTTCAGATTTTGCAACTTCGTGTATTGATATATCGGATGGACTTATTAAAGATTTAGGTGATATCTGCAAACAGTCAAATGTAGGTGCTGAATTATGTTATGAGGATATTCCCATTCTCAATGACCATAAAGACTTAACTCATGGAGATGATTATGAGCTTTGTTTTACAGCGCCATGCCATCTTGATGATCAGCTAAAAAACCAAGGATTCTTTCTTATTGGGAAAATAATACAAAAGTTAGGTCTTTCAGTTAAAAAGGGTGGCTCTGAAATAACATTTGAGAAAAATGGATGGGACCCATTTGAATAATAAAATTGGTATTGTTGGTGGCGGAATAACAGGTCTCATCTCCGCATATTTTTTATCTCTAGAGGGATATAAAGTTGATTTATATGAAAAGAAAACACTCTTGAGTGAGACAAGCTCTAAGACAACTAAGCTAATACATGGTGGTATAAGATACTTAGAAAATTTGCAATTTCATGAAGTAAAAAATGGAATTAATGATAGAAAATGGTGGCTTGAAAATTTTCCTGATGAAACAAAACTTCAGGAAATTATAATTCTTTCAAAAAAAAAATTATCTCCTGAAATTTTTAAGTTTTTCTTTGGTATAAAAGTCTATGAGACATTTGCCGGCCGATCAAATATTAAAACTGGCAGGTTATATAAGCAGGATGATCTCTTATCTTTAGGTATAAAAAATAATATTTCAGCAGGTATATCTTTCTATGATGGTTTGATGCAAGAAAGTGTAGGGCAAGAAATTATAAAAAGATGTAAAAGTAATGGAGTAAATTTCTATGAGAATAATGAAATAAAGAGCATAAGATCGGAAGGGCGTATTGAAGAAAAACAATATAAAAAAATTATCATTGCTACTGGTCCTTGGGCATCTTCATTTCTAAAACAAAATAAAATTGATACAAATAAAACTATTGATTATATAAAAGGCAGTCATTTGATAATTAATAGGAAAATTAAAAAGGGTCTTATGTTCAGAGACCAAAAAAAACATAGATATATATTTGCTCTTCCTTACCAAGGCAATCTTCTACTTGGAACAACTGAACAGAGAGTGAGATCACCTGAAGATAACCATGTATTAGATTCAGAAGTTAATTATCTTTTAGAGAGTATTAATATTTATATTGATAGACCTATTAACAAAGATGAAATAATTAAAAGTTATTCAGGAGTTAGGCCGCTTATTAAGTCAAAGGCTCAAGATTTTCATTCATCATCAAGAGATTTTTATATACAAAAAGACCATAATTTATTGAGTCTTTTTGGGGGTAAATGGACTACAGCACCTTCAATAGCAAGAAATATTGTTAGAATTGTTAATAATGAATAATAGGAAAACATTAAAAAATCCAATTTTCTTTATCGCTTCATTAGGTGGAATTGGATTAATAAGATTTGCACCTGGTACATTTGGTTCTATTTTTGCGTGGTTCTTATTTATTCTCTTATCTCACTATGTAAATATGATCCTCTTAACCTCTTTGGCATTCTTGTTAGCAATTTGGATTTGTGAATATATTTCGAAAGATCTTGAAGAAAAAGATGATAAATCAATCGTTATTGATGAGCTGGTAGGAATGTGGATTGCACTGATGCCAGCTATCTATTTTGCTGACACTCAGTCTGAAAGAACGATAATCGCAATCCTTGCTTTAATCTTATTTAGAGTCTTCGATATTTTGAAACCATTCCCAATAAATTATTTTGATCAAAGATTCAAGAATGGTTTTGGCATAGTAATAGATGATGTTATAGCAGGAATAATTACTCTTCTAATTCTAATCCCTCTATCTCTTTTATTATTCTAGAAGCTTTTAAGCCAGATTCTTCAATCATTTCCTCTCTCGATTGATGTTCAATGAATATATCAGGTATGCCAAAAAGTTTAGACTTAACATTTATATTATTATCTGAGCAGAATTCTTGAACAGCACTTCCGGCGCCACCAGCAACTGACCCATCCTCAATTGAAACAAATGCTTGTGCCTCAGATAGATATTTTCTAAGAATATCTTCATCAAGAGGTTTCACAAAACGCATATCGATTAGAGTAAGACCTAAAGTATCTGCAACTTCTTCTGCTTGGTCAAGCAAAGCTCCAAAATTGATAACAATTAAATTTTTTGATCCCTCTTTAATCAATCTTCCTTTACCTATTTCAACAGGTGAAAGATCATTCTCAACAACAACATTAGGACCAGATCCTCTTGGATACCTTATTGATGCAGGGCCATTATGAAAAAAACCAGTTGTTAAAAGCTTTCTAGTTTCATTTTCATCTGAGGGAGTCATCACGATCATATTAGGTATGCACCTTAAGTAAACCAGATCATAGTTTCCCGAATGAGTAGGCCCATCCTCACCAACTAGTCCAGCTCTATCAATAGCAAAAGTAACATTTAAGTTTTGAAGTGCTACATCATGAATCAGTTGATCATAGGCTCTTTGAAGAAATGTAGAATAGATTGCTACCACAGGCTTCTTTTTTTCACAGGCTAATCCAGCAGATAAAGTAACAGCATGCTGTTCAGCTATTGCAACATCAAAATATCTCTCTGGAAACTCTTTACTAAATTCAACTAATCCTGATCCTTCCCTCATAGCTGGTGTTATTGCAACAAGATCAATATCTTCTCTAGCCATGTCTACTACCCATTTGCTAAATATATCTTGATATTTTGGTTTTGTTTTTGCTTTATTTTTTGAGGTATTAGTTTTAGATATTGCATGATATTTAATTCTGTCCTCTTCAGCTAAATCATATCCAGCACCTTTTTTTGTAATTATATGAAGGAACTGTGGCCCCTCAAAATTCTTTAGATTTCCAATTACATTCAAAAGTTGATCTATATCATGACCATCAATTGGCCCAATATAATTTAGTCCAAGCTCCTCAAAAATAGCTCCTGGAGCTACCATTGTTTTCATATGAGTCTCAACAGTGCGGGCTAGATGATGAGCAGCAGGGATATTCTTTAAAAACTTTTTACCATTACTTTTAATCCCTTTATAAAGTTTGGAAGCCCATATTCTTGAGAAGTAATTATTTAGGCCTCCAACATTCTCAGAGATTGACATGTCATTATCATTTAAAATTATCAGCATATCTGGCTTTATGCCTCCAGCATGTTGCATTGCTTCGAAAGCCATTCCGGCAGTCATTGCACCGTCTCCAATAACAGCTACTGTTTTTTTCTCTCCCTCATTTAATTTGTTAGCAATAGCCATGCCAACTGCTGAACTTATAGACGTACTTGAATGTCCCGCACCAAAAGCATCAAAATCACTCTCATTTCTTGATGGAAAGGGAGCTAGGCCATCTTTTGATCTTATTGAGCTAATTTGATTCTTACGACCAGTCAATATCTTATGGGGATAAGCTTGG
>CACJKN010000006.1 GCA_902594005.1 uncultured SAR86 cluster bacterium
AATTATTAGCAGTGAAAGCAGCAAATAAAATATATATTTAAATATACTCTTAATGCCTATCAATTAACTGATCCAATTACTTATTTAGTCTGAAAAGAAACCATTAACTCTTTCATAAGACTCAACAAATTCCTCTTTAAACTTTTGAACAGTTTGCCCAGCGCTTAAGGTTTCATTTACCAGTCCAATTCCTTGACCAACCCAGTAGGTTTCAAGTTGTTTTGCGCCTTCATGACCAATTGCTGCTTGATCAGCAACTTTTTTGAGTGCGGGCTCACTTACCATAGTTTGAAGAGGCATAGGAAGAGGCTCTGGTGCATCTTTTGATTCCCACGCATCAACCCATGGAGATTTTAACTGTCTAGAATGCTTCCCAGTTCTACTTTTTGATCTAACTGTGTGACTTGATGATGCAGCAATCATTTTTTCTTTAACATTATCAGATGTTTCAGCTTCTGTTGTTGGAAGAAATACAGATGCGCACCACACTCCATCAGCACCCATTGCCATAACTCCTGCCATTTGTTCTCCAGTGCAGATTCCTCCAGCGGCAAGAATTGGAACATCTCCATAAGGTTTTAGTGCTCTTCTTACTTCAGGAACAAGAACCATTGTTGAAACGCTTCCACAATGACCACCTCCCTCTGTGCCTGATACCACAATAATGTCGACACCGGCCTCAACTTGCTTAACTGCATGTTGTTTTGCACCAATTAGCGCAGCAACAGGAACATTGTGTTCTTTGCCCATATCAAGCATCCATTTTGGTGGGACTCCAAGGGCATTTGCAACAAGGCCTATAGGGTGTGAAAAAGCAACTTCAAGCACTTCTTTGGCTCCATCTAGACCAGCTCCGAGGACTTGGTTAGAATTTTGCTCAGTTCTTTGAGAGCCTGCATCAGACCTCAAATCATTTGCTTCAATATCATGTTTTTCTAGAACATCAGCTCTAAATTCTCTATGTTCTTGAGGAATCATGGCTCTAAGATCATCTGTACTTAAGTTTTCACCTTTACCAACGTAAGAATTAGGTACAAGGACATCCACACCGTATGGTTTGCCATCAACATGCTCATCTATCCAATTAAGTTCAATCTCAAGCTTTTCTGGAGAAAGTCCGACAGCTCCTAAAACTCCCATACCTCCAGCTTTTGAAACAGCAGCAACAACATCTCTACAATGACTAAAAGCAACCATTGGAAACTCTATATTTAATAATTCGCAAATTTGTGATTTCATTTTTTTTCCTATTTTTAGAATTTATTTTAACCCAGTTTTTTATTTGCATGGAAAATATAAAACAGTAATAATTTAAAAATGTTTTCAACTCCAGATCTTAAAGATAAGTATCAAAAAAAAGTTTTTCAAGGATTTGAATCAATGAAATCTTTTGGAAATAGAGACTCCTTTTTTGGACAAATTAAAACTGTTACCTGTCACGATGATAATTCTAAAGTGAAGGAAATACTCGGCACTAATGGTAAGGGAAAAGTGCTAGTCATTAACTCAAATTTGATAACTCATGCGGCAATGATTGGAGATGAAATTGCTCAAAAAGCTATTGATAATGAATGGAATGGAATTTTTGTTGCTGGGTACGTGAGAGATGTTGAGCTCCTTAAGCAGATGGATTTAGGCATCTTGGCCCTTGGATCAACGACAACTAAGACAAACAAAAATAATAAAGGCTTTCTTGGAGAAGATGTTATTTTTGGTGGTGTTATTTTGAGTGAAGATTCTTGGCTATATGCAGATAAGAATGGATGGTTAGTTTCGAAGGAACCCCTAGAAATTAACTGAATCTATAAGCTTGTCTTTTTCAACCCAAACATTGTCAAGCCAATCCCGAAACTCAGTTCTATAAGAAGGATCATTGAGATAATCTCTTCTTTTTAAACTTTCCGGAATCCTTAACTTTTTCACAAAAATCTTTACATCTGATAGATCACCAATACAAAAATCCCAAAATGATCTTTTCTTTGATTTATATACAATTGTGAAGTCCAAGAGATAATCGATTTTAGGAACAGCAGATAGACCTAATGCAATACCACCTATCTTTGGCGCAAGTAAATTTTTATATGGAGAATTTTGCTCAGCATGTTTTTTTGGATTATTTCTGGTGCCCTCAGCAAAGCTAAATATAGTTGTTGGCTGTCTTTCAAATCTTTTGCATGATGCAATAGTATTTTGGTAATCAAGTTTTCTTAAATTTGGATTTTTTTCTAATTGTTGCTTCGAATGTCTATTCACGAAGGGCATATTAAGAGTAACATTTGCAAGAAATACTGGCGGTAGCCACCAAAGATCTTTCTTCATAAATATCTTAAACAAAGGGGCTTTAAAATTTGTTGCTGCTAAAACACAGAAGACATCACCCCATGATGCGTGATTTGAAGTAGCTAAATACCATTCATCCATTGATACTTCATTTTCAATTATGAACCCCCATCTTTTTTGATGAAGGAATTGAATAGAGATCGCTAAAGATTTAACGGTAAGATCACCAATTAAATTTGAAAACTTATGAAGAGATCTTTTGAAAGGGCGGTATTTTATAATTATTCTTGGAGAGTTAATTACTGTTAATGTTCCAAAGCCAATAAATAAGATTATAGCTATATTAATAAATGTAATTATTCCAATTAAAAAAGATTTTATTGTTCTCACGGATACCTCCGTTTTCTTTTAAAACCCTGTTAGATTAGCATATCTTTCCTGATGGAAAGTCGAATTCCCCAAAATTGTCTCAGCAACCCTTGCTCTTTTAAGATAAAAACCTATGTCGTACTCATCAGTAACACCTATACCACCGTGCATTTGAACCGCTTCATTGCTTACAAGATAAGAAGTTTCACCAACAATTGATTTTGCAAGACTTGAAAGCCTTTGGAGATCATTTGAATTTTCCTCTGCTCCTTGCATTGCAGCCATAACAGCTGATTTTGTTAATTCAATTTCGCAGAACATTTCAGCTGCTCTGTGTTGGAGCGCCTGAAATGATCCTATTGGAACACCAAATTGTTTTCTCTCTTTGAGGTATTCAATTGTTATTTCAAATGCTTTTTCGCATGAGCCTAACATTTCAGCAGAAAGAGCAATCCTTCCAACATCTAAAATCTCATTGATCGGCTCAAGACCCATATCTATTTCACCCAAAATCATAGTTTCATCAACAGATACATTATCAAAAGTAATATTTGCATAGTTTCTTGAATCAGCCATATCCAGTTTCACTTTCTTTAAGTTGCTACTATCAGATTCAACTAGGAACATACTCAATCCACCAACATCATCATCTTCACCAGAAGTTCTTGCCACAACAATGATAATATCTGCACTTGCACCATCTACAACAAATATTTTTTTCCCGTTAAGAACATAGTTAGAGCCATCTTTAATTGCTTTTAATTCGCAAATATTTGGATTGTGATGACTATTTTCATCTATTGCCAGAGCAGTTGTTAATTCACCAGATGCAATTTTTGATAAGTACTTTTGTTTTTGTTCCTCTGATCCAAATTTTGTCAATGCTGTTGCGCCTAAAACTCCAGAAGCAAACAATGGAGAGGGCGTGAGAGTTTTTCCACATTCTTGAAGAATAACGCTCATGCCAGTCAAACCAAAGTTTGAACCTCCGTATTCTTCGGGAATCAAAATTCCTGACCACCCAAGCTTAACCATCTCAGTCCATATTCCCTTATCCCAGCAAAGCTGATCATCTGAATCTCTAAGCCCCCTTAAATGGGAAACAGGAGTTTTTTCAGATACAAAACTAAGCGCTGTTTCTTTAAGATAGTTTTGTTCTTCGTTTAAGATTAACTTCATTATCCTGATGGGAGCTCAAGCACTCTTTTAGAAATTACATTTAGTTGCACTTCTGAGGTACCACCTTCTATGGAGTTACCCTTTGTTCTCAGCCAAGCTCTTGTAAGATTCTTTTCACTATCATCAAACTCGTTCCCATCCCATGCAAGTCCATTAACTCCAGAGGCTGCAACCATAAGCTCATGCCTTCTTTTGTTATGCTCAGTTCCGTAGTATTTGAACATTGAAGCTACTGCAGAAGCTTTACCTCCCTCATCTGCAGCTCTTTGAAGGGTCAACCCAAAAGCATGTTCTTTCATTTTATGATCTATAACCTTCGACCTAAATATAGGATTTGATATTTTTCCTTCATCTTCACCAAAATGTTTTTTAGCTAATGAAACAACATCTTTTTTGCTACCCATTCCAGCAGCAAGACCAAAGTTAGAAATAAATTTTCTTTCATGCTGCAGCAATTTTTTAGCAATTGTCCAGCCTGCATTAAGTTCACCTACAAGATTTTCTTTTGGAACTTCAACGTTATCAAAAAATGTTTCACAAAACGGTGATTTACCACTTATTAATGTAATAGGTTTGGTAGAAACTCCTGGATTTTCCATATCAATAAGCAAGAAGCTTATCCCGCTATGTTTTGGTTCTTTTGGTCCAGTTCTAACAAGTGCAAAGATCCAATCAGCTTTATCTGCATATGATGTCCAAACTTTCTGCCCATTAACCAAGAAATGTTCGCCCATATCTTCTGCTTTGGTAGCAAGACTTGCTAAATCTGAACCTGAACCAGGTTCTGAGTATCCCTGACACCATCTAATTTCACCTTTAATTATTTTAGGAAGATGTTCCCTTTTTTGGGCTTCATTGCCGTACTCAAGTAAAACAGGGGCAAGCATCCATATACCAAAACTAAGAAGAGGAGCACGAGCCCCAATAGCAAACATCTCTTCGTTTAGTATCTTTACTTCTTCCTTATTCAGACCACCACCACCATACTCTTTAGGCACCGTGGGCATAGTCCATCCTTTTTCTCCCATTCTATCTAGCCATAATTTTGAATCAGGGTTCTTATAAACTGCTTTTCTTCCTCCCCACACTTCATCAATAGGTGTGTCTGCAGGAGCTCCTGCTCTCATAGTTGCGGGACAGTTTTTATCAAGCCAATCTTTGACTTCAACTCTAAAATTCTCTAAGTCGCTCATATTTTTTAAAATGTAAGTTAGTTGAAGAATTAATTTTTAAATATTTTCCATTGAATATCAAGAAATGATCTCCAGAAACGATTAATAAAATCTTTTTTAGAGATGTATAATTCACTTATGTTTAAAAAAATTGGAATAATTTACAAGGAAACTTTATCTTTTGATGCAGATATATCTGCTTATATAGATACTATTCTTTCTCATTCTAAAGAACTATATTTCCATGAATCAGCTTTAGATGCTCCAAAAAATTTTCCCAAGCTATCTAAAGATGAACTTGGCAATCAATCTGATTTAATAATTGTATTTGGTGGCGATGGAACAATGCTTTCAACTGCCAGAGACTTTATTGGATATGACATACCGATAATGGGTGTAAATTTTGGGCAAGTTGGTTTTCTAACAGATAGCTCTGAAAATAACTTTAAGCAATCAATCGATGATGTTTTCAAAAACAATTTTAAATTAGAAGAGAGATCTTTTGTTAAAGCAGAGTTTGGTGACAATGAAATTTTTGGCTTAAATGAAATAGTTCTTCACTCAGGATCTTATGCACAAATGATGAGATTCAGCGTTACCGTCGATGATCAACTCATTTTCGAAGAGAGGGCAGATGGATTAATTATTTCTACTCCGACAGGATCCACCGCGTATTCATTATCTGCTGGAGGGTCAATAATATATCCTAATCTTAAAGTTTGGAGCATCATCCCTATGTTGCCACATAATCTTTCCTCAAGACCCTTCATTATTTCTTCTGATCGAAAAGTTGAGATACAAGTAACTAGTGGTCCAGACAAAAATGCATATATATCTGCAGATGGTCAGACTGAGCTACCAATAAGTTATGGCACCAAAGTAAATATATCTGAAAAAAGTGATGTCCTTAAATTAGTCCATCCATCAAATTATAATTTCTTTGAAGCATGTCGAGATAAGCTTGGCTGGGCATTGGATGTCACTAAAAGATAATCTTGCAACTCTCAAATAAAATATTTATCTGGTTAATAGCTTTTGCTTGTTTAGTATCTTTTTCTTCAAGCTTTGGTTCTAAACTAAATCTCATAGAGCCAATATTTTTTAATAAATTCCTGATAAGTTTCAATCAAATTCAATTTTATGACTTTCAAACAACCTATTTAATAAGTAATGAATGGTGGAGACTCATAACACCAATGCTTATACACTTTTCTCCCACGCACCTAATATTTAATTGCTTATGGATTTATATTTTGGGTAAGGAAATAGAAAATTTTGATGGTAAATGGCTTTTTTTGATCTTAATTTTAATTACTTCAGCTTCTAGTAATTATGCTCAGTATGCCTTTTCTGGTCCGTCAATATTTGGCGGTCTCTCTGGAGTTGTATATGGACTGCTAGGCTTTTGTTTTGTCCAAGAAACATTTTCAAGAATTAATAAATATTCATTTCCACCTGCAATTTATTTATTTATGTTTATTTGGTTATTTATTGGTTTTACAGGATTTTTAGATCTATTAGGTTTTGGAAAGATTGCAAATTTTGCTCATCTAGGAGGGCTAATTTCAGGAATCATGTGTGGTTATTTATTTCAGATGTATAATAATCGGAAAAATTATGAGTGAAGCTCAACTAAAGCAAGTAGTTTTTCCGGTTGCAGGACTTGGTTCAAGATTTCTTCCAGTAACAAAGTCTATACCAAAAGAGATGCTCCCAATAATAGATAAACCACTTATACAATTTGCTGTTGAAGAAGCAATTCAGGCAGGAGCAGAGGAAATTATCTTTGTTACAAGCCACACTAAAACAGCAATTGAAGATTACTTCAGCAAAAACTCTGAGCTTGAAACAAGATTAAGAGATTCAAACAAGAGCGAATTAATTCAAACAATTTATCCCGATTATTTAAAAAATATTAAATTTTCCTTTGTAAGACAAAATGAACCAAATGGTTTGGGTCATGCCATCTTGCAGGCAAAAAATTTAATTACAGAAGATTTTTTTGGAATTGTCTTAGCAGATGATCTTATTCTCTCTGATGTAGGTTGTTTAAAACAGCTTAAGGATATTCATAGCAAAACAAATTCATCAGTTCTAGGAGTTTTTTCTGCATCAGATAGCGAATTAAAGAATTATGGTGTTATTGATGCTACTCAAGAAAATGATATTCTGAAGTTAAATAGTATCATTGAAAAACCAAGCATTAATGAGGCACCCTCAAACCTTGCTGTATTTGGAAGATACATACTTTCTAAAAGTATTTTTAATATTCTTGAGGAGACTAAGCCAGGACTTAACGGAGAAATACAGCTTACTGATGCAATTAGATCATCTTTATCTAATGATTCCGTTTTTGCCTTTGAGTTTCAAGGAAGGCGTTTTGACTGCGGCAGTAAGGAAGGCTATGTCTCCGCAATAGTAGATAGAGCATCTCATCTAGAAAATTTTAGAGAAATTGTAAAAAAATAAATTGAAAATACTAACTAAGATCTTTCAATTCTTCCCTCCAGAGGTTTCCCATTATTTAGCTTTAGAAAGCTTAAAATTACTTAAAAAGCTGGGAATCATGAAAATTCTCTTTCCAATTAAAAATTATTCAGATGGGCAAAAAAATTATCTTAATTTACATTTTAGGAACAGATTAGGTGTTGCAGCAGGCCTTGATAAAAATGGTGACTATGTTGATGTTCTGGATTCTCTTGGATTCGGTTTCATTGAGTTGGGAACAACTACACCTAGGCAACAGTCAGGCAACGAGAAACCAAGAGTTTTTAGATACATCCATCAAGAAGCTGTAGTCAACAGATTAGGATTTAATAACAAAGGCGTAGATTATTTAGTTTCTAAAATAAAGAATAAAAAATATGATGCAGTAATTGGAGTTAATATTGGAGCTAACAAAGAAAGCACAAATGATCAAAGGATAGAGGATTATGTCTTCTGCTTTGAAAAAGTTTACAAATATTGTGATTACGTCACAGTAAACATCTCCTCGCCAAATACTCCAAAATTAAGGAAACTCCATAATCCAGATGAGCTTGAAAAAATTTTTAAAAGAATTAATGAAATCAAAACTACAAATCAGACTGACATTCCAGTTTTTCTTAAAATATCACCAGATGAAGGCGAAGAGACAATTCTTAAAATTGTTAACATATATGAAACTTTAAAAATTAATGGATTGATAGTTTCGAATACTTCAATTGACAAGGACATTCTTGAGGGGTGCTCTCATGAAGGTGGGATTTCTGGCAAACCTTTATTAAAAAAATCTAACCAACTATTAAAAAGGATACATGGACTTGATAAAGATATTTTCTTAGTTGGCGTGGGCGGAGTTTCCACAAAAGAAGATTATGAAAATAAGATAACGTTAGGTGCTAGTTTGGTGCAGATTTATACTGGGTTCATTTTTGAAGGGCCTGCAATCGTAAAAAAAATCTTATCTAGATGAATACCTACATCATCATTGGCTTGGTGATACTATTTTTAGTGGGCTCAGTAAATTTAGTAATTCCTACTAAGCAAACTCGCATGCTTTCAGATTTGAGACTCAAAGCTAGAAAAAAGGGATTTCAAATCTCATCACTAACATCAAAGCAAAAGTTTGTTACAAAAAATGTTAAGTTTGTTTGTTACTCGCTCAAAAACATAAGTAATTTAAAAAATGCACACTATGTTTTAAAAGAATCTTCCCTTACTTTGTACGATCCAGTAAAACTAAAATTCGATGAAAATTTTGAAGAAATAGAAAATAAAATATCGAATCTACCTGGCTCAATACTTGAAATTATTTTTAATGATTCATACATATCATTTTTATGGAATGAGAACCTTGGCATTGATGAATTGGAAAAAATTGAGAAACAATTAAAGAATTTTTCTATATAATCTCTTGCCAAAATTATTAGAAACATGTTATTTCTAAAAAGGGAGAGCGAAATTTATGTCAAAATCACTTGTAATTGTAGAGTCCCCTGCAAAGGCAAAGACGATATCAAAATATCTTGGTAACGAATATATTGTTAAATCAAGTGTAGGTCATATCAGAGATTTACCAAAGGGAAAATCAAAAGCAAAGAGACAAAATTCAATCCCAAAAGATGCTAGTCCTGAAGAAAAGGCTAGATTAAAAAAAGAGCAAGAAAGAAGAAGGATAATTAGGAGAATGGGTGTAAATCCTGACGATGGATGGTCTGCCAATTATGAAATTATCCCTGATAAAGAAAAGGTAATAAAAGATTTAAGGAAAGCTTCAAAGGAAGTAGAAAAAGTTTATCTTGCTACTGATCTTGATAGAGAGGGAGAGGCTATAGCTTGGCACTTGAAAGAAGCTTTAGGAAAAAATAAATTTGAATATCACCGAGTAAGATTTAATGAAATTACAAAAAGTTCAATATTAGAATCTTTCTCAGATCCTAAGGAAATAGATCAAGATCTAGTAAATGCCCAACAAGCAAGAAGATTTCTTGATAGGGTGGTAGGCTTTGAACTGTCTCCATTATTGTGGAAAAAAATTGCAAGAGGTTTATCTGCAGGAAGAGTTCAATCTGTTGCATTAAGATTGCTTTGCGAAAGAGAAAAATTAATTTCACAATTTCAACCAGAGGAATTTTGGGAAGTTTCAGCAACTTTAAAAGATTTTAATCATGAAGAAATCTTATTTAAGTTAAATAGAAAAAAAAGCGATCCTCTTCTAAAAGAGGGTGAAGCGAAGAAAATAGAGGAGCTCGTAGGTAGTTCAAGTTTAGAAATATCTGAAATCACTAAAAAACCTACTACAGTTAAACCAAAAGCACCCTTTATAACATCAACTCTTCAGCAGGCCGCTAGCTCAAAGTTGGGTTTTGGGGTCTCAAGAACAATGCGAGTTGCCCAAAAGCTTTATGAAGCTGGAAGAATCACCTATATGAGAACCGATGCTCCTAGCTTAAGTAATGATTCAATTGAAGATGCAAGATTATTTATTAAAGATACTCTTGCTGAAGAATACCTAACGGAAAAACCGCGAATATATTCAGGGAAAGAAAATGCTCAAGAGGCGCATGAGGCAATAAGACCAACAAGCGCAAGCTTAACTCCCGAAAAGCTCAGCGGTCACTCAGAAGAAGAAGTAAAATTATACGACTTAATTTGGAGACAGTTTATTGCATGCCAAATGCCTGATGCAAAATATTTATCAATTAATGCAAAAGTTGTTCTTGATGATTATGTTTTCAGTGCAAGAGGAAGAGAGGTAATTTTTGATGGTTATACAAAAATATCTTCACAAAATGCCAAAAAATCAGATGAAGAAAATCTTCCAAGTTTAGAAGAAGGGCAAGTTTTAAAATTGGTCGAAATAAAGAATGAGAAAAAGTTTACGAAGCCTCCTGCTCGATTCTCCGAGGCAGCACTTGTAAAGGAGCTTGAAAGCAAAGGAATAGGAAGACCATCAACATATGCAGCAATTATTTCTACAATTCAGGCTAGAGGTTATGTGAAGCTTGAAAATAAAAGATTCTTTGTAAATAAAATTGGCTTGATTGTTTCTGACAGGCTTATAGAAAGTTTCAATGAAATTATGGATTATGATTTTACAGCCAATTTAGAAAATGAACTTGATGAAATAGCGTCTGGCAATCTTGAGTGGAAATCAGTTTTAAATAAGTTTTATCAAACATTTCAAGATGATCTTAATAGTGCAGGATCGGCTGAGGATGGAATGAAACCAAATGATCCAACGAAGACCGATATAGTTTGTCCCTCATGTAACAAAAGTAATATGCTAATAAGAAACTCGGCAAATGGAGTATTTTTGGGCTGTGAGGGTTATCACAAGTCCGGTGATAAGCAATGTAAGCACACCATGAATCTCATAAGTGGTGATGAGGCAATAAGCGTTGATGACCAAGAGGAAGCCTCAAATCTTTTTATCAAAAAACGATGTCATATATGTGAAACAAGTATGGATAACTATTTAATAGATGAAAACAGAAAGATTCATGTATGTGCAAATAATCCTGAATGTTCAGGATTTCTTTTAGAGGATGGTAAATTTAAGATTAGGGGATATGACGGCCCAACTCTTGAGTGTCATAAGTGCGGAGCAGAAATGCAATTACAAACTGGAAGGTTTGGTAAATATTTCCTTTGTCAAAATGATAATTGCGGAGCAACAAGACAGTTAATGAGAAACGGTGAACCCAAACCAATTGTTATGGATCCAATAAATACAAACATTGCATGTGAAAAGGTCGAAGATATATTCCTCCTAAGAGATAGCTTAAAAGGACTTTTCTTGGCAGCTAGTCAATTTCCAAAGAATAGGGAAACAAGAGCAATAAAGTCAGCTGAATTAAAAGTTATTGATGAAGTAAAGGAACTTCTACCTGAAAAGCATCATTACCTTATAGATGGTCCTGATAATGACCTGGATGGATCACCCTTGGTAATTAGATATAACAAAAATTTAGACATTCATTATCTTTCCGCAGAAAAAGATGGCAAGAGGACTGGAAATAACTACTTCTTCGAGGAGGGTAGTTGGCAGAGAAAAGAAAAATAACCACTTGAAATCTTATTAAAACTCATTAAATAAGAATAGTAGCTTGCTTTTTATGAAGTTGGTGTTACGCTGAACAAAACTAAAAAAAATGAATAATTACCTTGAATTAGCCCAATTATCAGACGGCACAATTGTCCTTAGAAGGTCTGATGACAAGGAAAATCCCTTGGTTAAAATTAAGTTTTCGGGTGAGTCAAAGCAGCTACTTCAAGGACAAGAACTTCATATTGCTAAAGAGATGATAAGAGCTGGCATTGAATCGATAAGCGGCAATGTTTCCGATTTTGATGAATTTTTTGATTCGCAGTTAGATAATATAAAGAAAAAAGAAGTTACTCTTCACTAATTTTCTCGAATTAAACCTACGCTTTTTCCCTCTATGAAGAATCCCTCTGTTTCTTTGCTAATGTATATTTCATCGAAATCATCGTTTGCCGGGATAAGTTTTATTTGATTACCCGATGACTGGAAGTATTTTAGCGTTACTTCATCATCTATCCTCGCTACAACTATATCCCCATTTCTAACCTCTGACGTCTTCTTAATGGCAACAAGATCATCTTCCATGATCCCAGCATCTTTCATACTAAGACCCTTTACTCTTAAAAAGTAATCGAAGTCAGATAAGAAAAGTGACTCTTGATATGGTATATGCTTTTCAATATTTTCATCTGCAAGAGTTGGTGATCCTGCAGCGACTAAACCAATAACAGGAATTGTTTGAGATTTTTCAGCAGTGTTTTCTGTCAGATTTATACCCCTAGATGCTCCATTCTCAATCGTTATATAGCCCTTTTTTTCAAGAGCTCTTAGGTGGCTCTCCGCTGCATTAGGGGATTTAAACCCTAGCTCTCTACAAATATCCGCTCTAGTTGGTGGGAAACCAGTCTTTTTAATATAAAATTTAATACATTGAAGTACTTTCTTTTGCTGAATTGTAAGTTCTTTCATAATTTTACTGAATATATATACAGTATAAATAATATTTACTTTATAATCAACTTGAAATGAAAAAATCAAAATTAGTAATTGGTATCTCTTCTAGAGCATTGTTTGATCTTGATGAAAGCCATAAAATTTTTGAAAGAGATGGTGTCGATGCATATAGAGAATATCAAATCCTCAATGAAGAAAAGATCTTAAACCCTGGCAATGCTTTTGGGCTAGTCAAGAAAATCCTTGAAATAAATAATTTATATAAATCCAAAGATAGAGTAGAAGTCATTTTGTTATCTCGAAACTCAGCAGACACAGGCTTGAGAGTTTTCAATTCTATTGAAGCTCATAGTCTTGATATTTCAAGAGCCGTTTTTTGTGGTGGAGAAAGCCCTCATAAATATGTGAAAGATTTCAACATTGACCTCTTTCTTTCAAGTAGCAATGAAGATGTAAGGATGGCTATCGAAAGCAATGTTGCTTCTGCAACGATAATTTCTGGTAAAAGTAACTTCAAGCAAGATAGTCATCTATTAAAAATTGCTTTTGATGGAGATGCTGTGATCTTTTCAGATGAATCTGAGAAAATCTATCATGAAAAAGGGATTTCAGCATTTATAAAGAATGAAACTAAGGGCGAGAAGATTAGCTTAGAGCCAGGACCAATGAAACCTTTTTTGATGGAATTAAACAGACTTCAAAGAGAGTTTACTCTTGATGAGTGCCCAATAAGGACTGCACTGGTAACAGCTAGATCAGCTCCAACTCATAAAAGAGTAATTAAAACTCTTCGTGAATGGGGAGTAAGAATTGACGAATCTCTTTTTCTAGGAGGCATGTCAAAAGAAGATTTTTTAAAATCATTTCAAGCCGACATCTTTTTTGATGATCAATTGAAGAATATTCAAGACGCATCGGGTAAAATTACTTCAGCTCATGTTCCTTATGGTGTAAAAAACGAGGTAAAGTAATTGGAAATTGTATGTTTGGATATGGAAGGTACGTTGACCGAAGAAATTTGGCAACAGGTTGCTGAAGATACAGGAATAGAAGATTTTGCAAAAACTACCAGAGATATTCCCAGCTACTCAGATTTAATGGATGCTCGCCTTGTGGTTATGGAGCAAGAAGGGATAACTTTAAAAGATATTCAAAGGTCATCTTCAAAAGTAAAACTTCTTGATGGCGCGCGAGATTTTTTAGATAACCTAAGACAAAATTTTCAGGTAGTAATACTATCTGATACATTTCATGAAATTGCTTCTCCGCTTATGGAGAAGTTAGGCTTTCCTCTATTACTCTGTCATACCCTAAATGTTAAAGATGGCATGATTTCTTCTTATAAGCTTAGGCAAGAAAAAGCTAAACAAGAAGCCATTAAGTCATTTCAGGGTTTAGGATATAGATGTTTTGCCGCTGGTGATTCGTTCAATGATATTCAGATGTTTGAAGTTTGTGAAAAAGGTTTTTTTATAAATGCTCCAGAGAAAGTTATATCTAAGCATCCTGAAATAGAGGTAGTAAAGGACTATAATGACCTAGAAGCCAAACTTTTAGAAAATTCTATTTATCAGTATGAATAAACTGTCCTTGAAAGAATACATAAGACCTGATCTTGAATTAAGTGAAGGAGAAAATAATCTTCTTCTACACAGCTGTTGCGCACCATGTGCAGGTGAAATTATGGAGGCTGTTGCAGCAGCGAACATTAAAACTACGGTTTACTTCTATAATCCAAATATCCATCCGTTAGAAGAATATGAAATAAGAAAAGAAGAAAATAAAAGATTCTGCGAAAAACTTGGATTTGATTTTATTGATGCAGACTATGATAAGGATAACTGGTTTCAAAGAGTAAAAGGCTTAGAGAATGAACCCGAAAGAGGAAAAAGATGTACAGTTTGCTTTGATATGAGATTTGAAAGATCAGCACTTTATGCTCATGAAAATAATTTCAACTATTTCGCGACAACATTGGGTATCTCAAGATGGAAAGATATGAATCAAATAAATGACTCTGGAAAACGAGCTGCAGAGCGGTATGAAGATGTAAGTTACTGGGATTTCAATTGGAGAAAAGATGGTGGCTCCTCAAGAATGATAGAGATCTCAAAACGTGAAAATTTTTATCAGCAAGAGTATTGCGGATGTGTCTACAGTCTCAGAGATACAAATAGATGGAGAAGGGAAAATAATAGAGACAGAATTATAAGAGGAGTAAAGTTCTACTCATAAAAATGTCGGCAGGAAAAAGATTTAGAGAAGCGCTAGAAGAAAACAATCCCTTAAAGATTGTTGGTGCAATAAATGCATATTCTGCAATTCTTGCAGAGAGATCGGGTCATAAATGTATTTATTTATCTGGAAGCGGAGTAGCTTCTGCATCATATGGTATTCCTGATCTAGGCTTAACATCTCTTGAAGATGTACTGGTAGATGTTAAAAGGATTTCTAAATCAACTTCATTACCATTATTAGTAGATATAGATACAGGATGGGGTGATGGAACTAATATTTCAAACAGTATAGAAAAAATGATTGAGGCTGGAGCTGCTGCTGTTCACTTAGAGGATCAAATTGAAGCTAAAAGATGTGGACATAGACCAAATAAAAAGTTGATTTCATCAAAAGAGATGTGTGAAAGAATTAAAAGCGCAATTGAGGGAAGAACTGATCCAAATTTCTTTATTATTGCAAGGACGGATGCTTTCGCCTCAGAAGGTATTGAAGGCTGTATCCAAAGATCAAAAGAATATATTAATGCAGGAGCTGATGGAATATTTCTTGAAGCTATAACCTCTCTTCAAGACTACAAAGAGCTAAAAGAAGCTATTCAAAAACCAATTCTTGCAAATATCACCGAGTTTGGTAAAACTCCTCTTTTCAAAGATCATGAATTAATGGATGCTGGGGTAGA
The DNA here is from genome assembly GCA_902594005.1 of uncultured SAR86 cluster bacterium. Lineage (GTDB taxonomy): Bacteria > Pseudomonadota > Gammaproteobacteria > Magnimaribacterales > D2472 > CACNXK01. Next base: position 15,401 of record CACJKN010000006.1, read on the forward strand.
TATGATGCTATTTCCATTGTCTGCTTTTAGAGCTTCCTCAAAAGCCACTGAAAAAGTATATGAATCAATACTAAAAAATGGGACGCAGGAAAATGTTTTAGATATAATGCAGACGCGTGATGAACTTTATGACAGACTAGATTACTTGAACTTTGAAAAGAATCTCGACGAGTATATAAAGAATATGGAGGATCATTGATGGGAAAGAAGCTTGAAGGAGCCGGATTAAGAGGTCAAGTCGCAGGAGAAACTGCACTTTCAACCGTAGGTAAAGAGGGTAAAGGCCTGACTTACAGAGGTTATGCAATTGAAGATTTAGCGGAGAAAGCAACTTTTGAAGAAGTTGCCTATATGCTTCTTTATGGAAAATTACCTAATCAAGAAGAATATGACTCTTATACCTCTAAGCTCAGGAACTATAGAGATTTACCAAGAGAGTTAAAAAATGTTTTAACAGCAATACCAAAAGAAACTCATCCAATGGATGTACTTCGAACTGGTACTTCTATGTTAGGAAATCTTGAGCCAGAAGGAGATTTTATTAATCAAAATGATACAGCTGATAGGATTCTTGCTGCCATGCCTTCAATAATGACATATTGGTATAGAGCATCTCATTTTGGCGAAGATATAAACACTCTTACAGACCATAAAACTATGGGCGGCCAGTTTTTAAGTTCACTTACAGGAAGTGAGCCAAGTGATGAACATATTAGAGCACTTGATACTTCTCTTATTTGCTATGCAGAACATGGCTTTAATGCATCGACATTTACAGCTAGAACATGCGCATCAACTCTGTCTGATATGCACTCTTGTATTACTGCTGCAATAGGAACATTAAGAGGTCCTCTGCATGGCGGTGCTAATGAAGCAGCTATGGAAATGATAGAAAGATTTTCTTCAAGGGAAGATGCTAATGTTGGTGTGAAGAATATGCTTGCAAACAAGGAAAAGATTATGGGTTTCGGTCATGCAGTTTATTCAGATGAGGATCCCAGAAACAAGATTGTAAAAGCTTGGGCAAAGAAACTTAGCTCAAATGCATCAAACCCAGTTATTTATGAAGTTTCTGAAGAAATTGAAAAGGTAATGAGCGAAGAAAAAAATCTCTTTGCAAATACAGATTTTTATATGGCATCTGCATATAATTTTTTAGGCATACCAACACCAATCTTTACTCCACTTTTTGTAATTGGCAGAACCTCTGGATGGGCTGCTAATGTGATGGAGCAAAGAGCAGATAATAGAATTATAAGACCCAGTGAAGAATATATTGGACCTGAATCTGCGACTTGGATTGATCTTAAAGATAGAGATTAAATGATAAAAATCTTTAGTTTAATTATCTCATTTCTATTTTTTTCTTTAGAAACCACCTCTAATGATCTTGATTCATTAGAATGTAGAGACGGCAAGCCAGAAGTATTTTTTATTACCCCTAATGAAGATTTAGTAACCTCGACAGGAGTAATTAATTTGGAGTTTGGTATTAAAAATTTTAATATTGCACCAGCTGGTCAAATTGCCTGCGATTCAGGACATCATCATCTTTTAATAAATGTTCCACTTCCTGATTTAACTAGGCCAATCCCTTCAGATGAAAATCACATACATTACGGCAAAGGACAAACTTCAGACACTATCGAGTTACCAAAAGGAGTTCACAAATTGAGATTAGTTCTTGGAAACTTCGCACATATTCCTCATGAAGACCCAATAATCTCAGATGAATTGATTATTGAGGTAAGGTAATGTCACAATTTTTTGATATTAACTCAAGACCAGACCCTGATGAATTAATAATCCAAATTGCTGATTATGTTATGGATTATGAGATCCAATCAGATGAAGCCTATGAAACTGCAAAAAGTTGCTTAATAGACACTTTAGGATGTGGCTTGCTAGCATTAAGTTTTCCAGCTTGTACAAAATTACTTGGGCCAGTTGTTGAGGGAACAGAAGTACCATATGGCGTTAGAGTTCCAGGAACCTCTAATTTATTAGACCCCGTAAAGGGAGCATTTGATATTGGATGTATCATAAGATGGCTTGATTTTAACGATACTTGGCTTGCAGCTGAGTGGGGACATCCATCAGATAACCTTGGTGCAATACTTGCTTGCGCAGATTATGTCTCTCAAAAGAACATTGAAGCTGGTAAAGAACCACTAAAAGTATTGGATATTCTGGAAATGATGATTAAAGCTCATGAAATCCAAGGCATTTTAGCTCTCGAAAATAGCTTCAACAGAGTTGGTTTAGATCATGTAGTTCTTGTCAAAGTAGCATCAACTGCAGTAGCAACAAAAATTTTAGGTGGAAATAAAGAAGATGTTATTAATGCTCTAACTCATGCATGGTTGGATGGACAAAGCTTGAGAACATACAGACATGCTCCAAATGCAGGGTCACGAAAAAGCTGGGCTGCCGGTGATGCGACAAGCCGCGCAGTAAGACTAGCAATGATTACCTTATCAGGAGAGATGGGGTATCCAAGTGTTTTAACTGCAAAAACATGGGGGTTTGAAGATGTCCTTTTTAAAGGTGAGTCTTTAAGAATTCCACAAAGCTTTGGTTCATATGTTATGGAAAATGTTTTATTTAAGATTAGTTTTCCTGCTGAATTCCACGCACAAACAGCAGTTGAGGCAGCAGTGAGCATACATCCTGAAATTATCGATAGGCTTGATGAAATTGATAAAATTGAGATAACAACACATGAGTCAGCAATAAGAATCATTTCCAAAGTTGGCGAACTCAATAACCCTGCAGATAGGGATCATTGTCTTCAATACATGGTTGCTATTGGCCTTCTAAAAGGTGATTTAGTAGCTGAGGACTATGAAGATGAAGTCGCACAGAACCCAAGAATTGATGAATTAAGATCAAAAATGGTTGTTACCGAGAATAAAAAATATTCTGAGGATTATCTTGATCCTGAAAAGAGATCAATAGCTAACAAATTGAGAGTACTTTTCAAAGATGGTTCTTCCACTCAAGAAATTGAGGTTGAGTATCCTATTGGCCATAGAAGAAGAAGAAATGAAGGCATTCCCGTCCTTGAGAAAAAGTTTTTAAGTAATCTAAAAACTGTTTTTGACGATGAGAAATCAGAGCAGATTTATAAAGAGTTCTTAGATTTCGATAAGCTTACATCTATGAGTGTAGTTGATTTTCAAAAGCTTCTATCTCTCTGAAACACTTATAATCCAAGCGTTTTTTAAAAAATAGCATATAATAATCCGCTATGTCAGGTAACACATTTGGAAAAATCTTTTCTGTAACGACTTTTGGTGAAAGTCATGGCGAAGCTATGGGCTGCATAATTGACGGATGTCCACCTAATTTTGAAATAAAAAATGAAGATATTCAGATGGAGCTTGATAGAAGAAAGCCTGGCCAGTCAGACGTTACTACCCAGAGGAAAGAAGACGACAAAGTTGAAATTATGTCAGGAGTTTTTGAAGGAAAAACCCTTGGAACTCCCATAGCATTGTTAATCAAAAATGAAGATCAGATTTCAAAAGATTATTCAAATATTAAAGATACATTTAGGCCAAATCATGCTGACCTCACATATCAAGGAAAGTATGGTATTAGAGATTACAGAGGTGGTGGCAGATCAAGTGCAAGAGAGACAGCAATGCGAGTTGCTGCGGGAGCAGTTGCTAAGAAGTATTTAAATACATATGGAATTATAACAAAGGGCTTTGTATCACAAATCGGAAGTATTTCTGCTGATACAGTTGATCTTGAATTTGTAAATAAAAATAAATTCTTCTTTCCTGATAGATCAAAAATTAGCTCACTTGAAGAGTTTTTTGAAGAACTCATCAAAGAAGGCGACTCAATAGGCGCTAAGCTAAATATTAAAGTTCAAAACTGCCCAGTTGGCCTTGGAGAACCTGTTTTCGATAAATTAAATGCTGATTTGGCAAAAGCCATAATGAGTATCAATGCCGTAAAATCGGTTTCTATTGGCAACTCTGACAAGATTCCATCTTCTAAAGGATCTGAGCTAAGAGATGAAATTACCAAGACCGGATTTGATTCAAATAATTCTGGTGGAATCCTTGGTGGAATTTCAAATGGTGATGATATTGATATAAGTTTTTTAATTAAACCCACATCAAGCATAAGTAAAGCTACCACATCCATAGATAAAGATGGAAATGAGGTTGAGCTTGAAATTAAAGGAAGGCATGATCCTTGTGTTGGAATTCGAGCAGTACCAATTGCAGAGGCAATGGTGAACCTTGTTTTAATTGACCATCTTCTAAGAAACCAGGCACAGTGCGGTGATGTTGATCAAAAACTCCCATTTGTAACGGAATAATGGGATACACAATATATGACAAGCTCTGGAATGAGCACTTAATAAGATCCTATGATGATGGAGACTCGCTAATTTATATTGATAGACATTTTCTTCATGAAGTAACATCTCCTCAAGCTTTTGAGGGCCTCAAAAAAAAATCACTCAAACCGTGGAGAATTAATGCAAACATTGCTACTCCAGATCACAATGTTCCAACTACAAGGGATAACGAATTTAGCATTGAGAACATTGAAGACAATATCTCAAAGTTGCAGGTTGTAGAGTTAGATAAAAATTGTAACGATTTCGGTATAAAACAATTTAATATCAACTCAAATAATCAAGGCATAGTTCATGTAATTGGGCCAGAATTAGGCTTAACGCTTCCCGGAATGAGTATTGTTTGTGGCGACTCTCATACGTCAACTCATGGTGCTTTTGGTTGTCTTGCAATGGGAATTGGAACATCTGAAGTGGAGCATGTTCTTGCAACTCAAAGTTTAAAAGTAAGGAAGCTTAAAAATATGAGAATAAATTTTGAGGGGTCGATACAAGAAGGAGTATCCTCAAAAGATATTATTTTATATTTAATTAGAACAATAGGAACTGCAGGTGGAACAGGATATGCAGTTGAATTTGCGGGATCATATATACGAAATATCTCTATGGAAGCAAGAATGACAATATGCAATATGTCTATTGAAGCAGGAGCTAAAGTAGGATTAGTGTCCGTTGACGATAAAACTATTGAATACGTTAAAAAACATTCAAACCTTGAAGCTAATTTAATAAATGATGCTATTAAAAAATGGAAAAATTTAATAACTGATAAAGAAGCAATGTTCGATAAGGAAATTGATATTGATGTATCAAAAATTAATCCTCAAGTTTCTTGGGGCACATCACCAGAAATGGTTATTGATTTCAATGAAAAGATTCCACCGAGCTCAATTTTTTCTGCTGAAAAAAGAAAAAGCTTAGATCTTGCTAAAAATTATATGGGATTGTCAGATAACCAGGAATTGAGCGATTTAGATTTTGATAAAGTATTCATTGGGTCATGTACTAATTCTCGAATTGAAGATCTAAGAGAAGCCGCAGAAGTTTTAAAAGGTCAAAAGGTTTCTGAAAATATCCAAGAAGCTATTGTTGTTCCAGGGTCTGGAATGGTTAAAGAACAAGCTGAGAAGGAGGGAATTCACAAAATATTCATTGATGCTGGATTTCAGTGGAGGGCACCGGGTTGTTCTATGTGCTTAGGCATGAATCCAGACCAATTAAGTCCCTATGAAAGATGTGCTTCAACTTCAAATAGGAATTTTGAGGGTCGGCAGGGTAACTTAGGTAGAACGCATTTAATGAGCCCAAAGATGGCAGCTCTAACCGCAATAAACGGAAGGATTGTAAAAGAGATTTAAGATGAAAGATTTTATTGAAGGCATTGTAGCTCCAATTGATAGAGATAATATAGATACTGATCAAATTATCCCAACAGAATATTTAAAATCTATTAAAAAATTTGGATACGAGGATTATCTTTTTGATGGCTGGAGATATAAAGATCAGGGTCGTCTTGGAATGAAAAAGGTTGAAAGAAAAATCAATCAAGAGTTCATTCTTAACAATTCGCCTTATGATGAATCTAAAGTTTTGCTTACAAGAGATAATTTTGGATGCGGCTCAAGTAGAGAGCATGCAGTTTGGGCTCTCAGAGACTTTGGTATTGAAGTTGTTATAGCAAGCTCATTTGGCGATATTTTTTATAATAATTGTTTCAAAAATGGTGTTTTACCATTAAAGCTCAAAAAAACTGAAATTGAAGAACTATTTTCATTGTCTAAAGATAATCCAGTAACTATTTCAGTAAATATAAAAGACAAAGTTATACTTTTTAAAGATAAGCTCTCTATTTATTTTGATCTTGATGATAATTTAGCTGAAAGAATCATTTATGGTCTTGATGAGATCGATATTACTCTTAAAGATTCAGCATTAATTAAGGAATTTGAAGAAGATAGAAAAGAAAGTAACCCATGGATTTTTGAATGAATAATAAGATTCTTATTTTGCCAGGTGATGGCATCGGCCCTGAAGTGACAAGTTCTGCAATGGAGATATTAAGATTTGTTAAAGATCTATACTCTCTTGATCTTGATATTGAAATTCATGATGTTGGCGGAGCAGCCTATGATAAGACTGGTTATCCTCTTCCTGATAAGACTTTAGAGATAGCTAGAAAATCTGATGCTATTCTCTTTGGGGCTGTAGGTGGTCCAGAATGGGAGGATTTAGATTGGGATAAAAGACCAGAACAAGCATTGTTAGGATTAAGAAAAGAGCTTGGATTATTTGCTAACTTAAGACCTGCCTTCCTTTTTAATGAGCTTTCTTCAGCTTCACCAATAAAAGAGGAAATTATCAATGATTTAGATATTTTAATAGTAAGAGAGTTAACAGGCGGTATTTATTTTGGAGAGCCAAGAGGAATTGATACTTCTTCAAATCCTCCACATGCTTTTAATACTATGATTTATGACGAAAAAGAGATTGAAAGAATTGGTCGAGTAGCATTTGAATCAGCTCAAAAAAGAAATAAAAAACTATGTTCAGTGGAAAAAGCAAATGTTCTTGAAGTTTCAAAGTTTTGGAGAGAAATAATTACAAATCTATCAAAAGACTATCCTGATGTTGAATTGACACATCAGCTTGCTGACAATACTGCAATGCAACTAGTGCTTGATCCCAATCAGTTTGATGTAATTGTTTCTAGTAATTTATTTGGTGACATATTATCTGATATTGCTGCAACACTAACTGGCTCTATTGGTATGTTACCTTCCGCATCACTGAACACCTCCTCTCAAGGAATGTATGAACCATGTCATGGCAGCGCACCTGATATAGCTGGCAAGAATTTAGCAAATCCTTTAGCAATGATCCTCTCTCTAGCAATGGCTTTTAGGTACTCTCTTGAAAATCATCAAGTAGCAAACATAATCGAAGAATCTGTAAAAGAATTTATCTCGAGAGGTTTTAGAACAAAAGATTTAACAGAAGATACATCTTTTTTAGAGACTGGTGAGGTTGCATCTGAACTAATTCCAATAATCAAGGAAAAATCTGATGTCTAAGTTAGCTATTGTTGGAGCATCAGGATTAGTTGGAAGAAATTTACTAGAACAACTACAAAAAAGAGAATTCAAAATAGATGAGATTTTCTTATTAGGCAAAAAATCAGCTGGCTCTTCAATAAATTTTTTAGATAAAGATTGCATTATTGAGGACATTGATAAATTTGATTTTAATAAGGCTGACTATGCAATATTGTCTGCTGGTTCTGATGTAGCAAGAGATTATGCGAATAAGTTTATTGAAGCCGACTGTAAGGTTTTAGATATGTCTTCCTACTTTAGATATGAAGATGATGTACCTCTTATAATTCCAGAAATTAATGGGAATATAATTAGTAAGAAAACCAATCTAATTGCAAACCCAAACTGCTCAACAGCTCAACTCTTGATGGTCCTCGACCATATTCATAAAGAGTTTAGTATCGAAAGTGTAATGATAACTACCTTTCAAGCGGTATCAGGTGCAGGTGAGCAGGGTATAAAAGAGCTTGAAAACCAATCTCAGTCAATCTCTGCTGTTTCTAATATATTTTCTAAAACCATTGCAGGAAATGTAATACCTCAGTGCGATAAATTTTTAGATAATGGTTTTACAAAAGAAGAAATGAAGCTGAACTGGGAAACAAAAAAAATATTAGATGAAAAAATTAATGTAACTTCTACTTGCGTAAGAGTTCCGGTAATAAATGGACACTCTGAATCGGTTTTTATAAAAGTAAGAAATGAAGCCTCAAGACTAAGCATAATAAAATTACTTGAAGGCAAGGAGGGCATAAAAGTAATTGATGATCCGTCAAAAGAAGCTTTTCCAACTGCTCTTGAAAATGCAAATAAAACAAATGATGTTTATGTTGGAAGAATTCGTTCAAGTAAAATTAATAATGAAGATTGGATATCTTGTTGGATTGTTGCTGATAATGTATTTGGGAAAGGTGCTGCTTTAAATGCTGTCCAAATCTTAGAATTAATGAAAAAAGCTGATGAAAATTAAAAAGATAAGCACTTTTCTTTTTTTTATAATTTTTTCATCACTTTTATCATCAGAAATTACCTACTTATCTTCAAAAACATTTCAAGATGAAAATGCAATACAGATAGTAATATCATTTAATTCCTCAGAGGAGCTTGATAAAAGCGATATCAGTATTTTTGAGTATCAAACATCATCTTCGATAAAAGATTCACTTTTTAATTTGAGTCTAAGTAGAGAAAATATTAGCGAATACAATTTAAGTTTTGAGAAAATAAAAGATATTGATAGTCCTTATGCACTATTCACAATTGAGATAAAAGATAACAGAAAAGACTTTTTTATTTTTCTTTCAGACGATTCATATACCTCCATTCTTCAAAACGAAACCACGGAGATACTTAGTCCTCAAATTATTGAGGAAGAAGGAACTTATAGTGAGCTAGTCATATTAGCTGATGAAATTACCACCGTCTGGTCTATGGCTGAATCGCTTAATTACGATGATCTAAGTATTTATCAAGTAATGTGGAGTATTTTTGAAAATAATAGGAATGCCTTCATTGACGATAATATTAATTTAATTAGAAATGATATGGATATTCTTGTTCCTGAATTACAGTCAATTAGAGAAATTGATAAGTCTTTTGCAAAGTTTAGTATCAGGGAGATGATAGATACTAATACTTTTGAGACACAGCAAATGCTCACACTGGTAGCTCCAGAATCAGAAGCAATTGTTGAAGAGGAAGTTGAAGTAATTGAGGAGGAGAAAATACAAGATTTTGATATCCAAAATCAAGAACAAACTACTTTAGATCCTCAAGCTATAATTGAGTCTCAAACAAGAATAATTGAAATTGAAAGAAATGAGGAAACAGAAATTTTAAATGAAGAAATTAATTCTGGAGTAAATATTTTGCAACTACTGATAGTTAGTTTAGTGAGCCTAGCTGTAGGGTTTCTAATAGCAATTTTCTTAATAAGAAAGAATTCAGTTATTGCTAAAAGTGAATTCCAAACAGAAGATGCTTTATTATCAATGCCTAAGGGGCTTAGCATCAAAAATGATCCTTTCATTCAGCAGTTTGATTTAGCTATAACCCTTTATGAAATGAAGGATTATGAAAAAGCCAAAACTTTATTAGATGAAATTATCGATAAAGCAAAAAATCAAAAACTTATTCAGCAGGCGGTTGATCTGAGATCAAAAATATAGGGGTTAAAGTTGAAACTAGCCTTCAAGATTCAATATAAAGGGACTAATTATTCCGGTTTCCAATCTCAAAAAAATGCTAACTCTATTCAAGATGAGCTTATAAAAGCTTTCAAAAGAATTTCTGTTGATAATTTGCAGATGAATTACTCTGGAAGAACTGATAAAGGCGTTCATGCGCTTGGTCAGGTTTTTGATGTAGTTGTAAGTCAGAATAGATCAGATATGCAATGGATCAATGGCCTAAATTCAAATCTTCCTAATGACATATCTGTAGTTGATTTAGAAAGAGTAGAAGACTCATTTCATTCAAGATTTGATGCAATTGATAGAACATACTCTTATCTAATTTTTAATAGCCCATCAAGGAATGTTTTGCTTGATGATTTTTATTATTGGGAGCAGCCAGAGCTAGACATTAAGAAAATGGATGAGGAGTCCAAGTGCCTAATTGGAAAACATGATTTCACATCATTTAGGAGTCTAAGTTGCGGTTCTAAAAATCCTGAAAGGAATATAAAAAAAATAGAAATTAATAAATTAGGAAATATCATCGAAATAAAAATAACCGCAAATGCATTTTTGCAAAATATGGTTAGAATAATTGTCGGGACTTTATTAGAAATTGGTAAATACCAAATTAAAATCCCATTAAAAGAAATACTTGAAAGCAAAGATAGGAATAATGCTGGAACAACTGTAAATCCAAGAGGATTAATTTTTCTTGGCCCTAATTATGAAAATATTACAAAGTTTAAACCAGAAAAGAGCCCTTTAATTTGAATATGAAAATTAAAATTTGTGGAATAACAGAAATAGAAACATTAAATTTTCTTATTGAAAATGGAGTTGATTATGTTGGTTTTATTTTTCATGAAAATAGTCCTAGAAATGTTACTCATGCATTTATAAATGAGATAAAAAATACAGATTTCCAAAAAACTAGGCCTGTCTGCGTATTTGCTAATCCTGAAAAATCATTTGTTAGCTCTTCATTAAGTTACTTTGAAAATCCAATCATTCAATTTCATGGTGACGAATCAGAAGATTTTTGTAAATTATTTGATTGCGAATTTTGGAAAGCATTAAGAATAAAAGATTCTAAGTCTCTCGAAGACATGAAACACTTCAAAAATGCAGAAGCAATTTTGTGTGACACTTATAAAGAAGGTATTTATGGAGGAACTGGAAGCAGCTTTGATTGGGAAATGCTTAATTCAGATTTATTTCTTGATAAAAAGATAATTCTTTCAGGAGGACTGTCTATTGAAAATCTAGAAAACGCCTTAAAAATAGAACCATGGTGTCTAGATTTTAATTCTGGGGTAGAATCTTCTCCGGGCTTAAAAGACCACTCAAAGATTATTGAAATACTAAGCTTGATAAAAAAATGAAAGACAATTTACCTGATAAAGATGGATTCTTCGGTGAATATGGAGGGAAGTTTGTTCCAGAAACTCTCATGTATGCCCTTAATGAATTAGAACAGACTTATAAGACTCTAAAGGATAATAATGATTTTAATGCTGAGTTTCACAGAGATCTAGCTGAATTTGTCGGTAGACCATCTCCTTTATACTTTGCAAAAAGGCTCACTGAGAATTACAACACTGCTTCAATTTGGTTAAAAAGGGAAGATTTAAATCATACCGGCGCTCACAAAATAAATAATACAGTTGGACAAATCCTTTTAGCTAAATATATGGGAAAAAAAAGGATAATTGCGGAAACTGGCGCAGGCCAACACGGAGTTGCAACTGCTACAGTTGCGGCGAGGCTTGGGTTAGATTGTCATATATATATGGGATCTGAGGATGTAAGGAGACAATCACTTAACGTTTACAGAATGAAGCTTTTAGGAGCTGAAGTCCATGAAGTAAATTCTGGTTCAGCAACTCTTAAGGATGCTCTCAATGAGGCTTTAAGAGACTGGGTTACTAATATTGAAGATACATACTACATCATAGGCAGCGTTACAGGACCTCATCCTTATCCGATGATTGTAAGAGATTTCAATGCAGTCGTAGGATATGAGTTAATTGACCAATCACAGGAATCATTTGGAAGAATGCCAGATTCAATAATTGCCTGTGTTGGAGGCGGATCAAATGCTATGGGTATTTTTTATCCTTTTATTAAAATGGATAATGTAGAGCTCATTGGTGTCGAGGCAGCAGGTAAAGGTATAGAAACAGGTGAACATGCAGCCCCATTAAATGATGGAACCCCTGGAGTGCTTCATGGTGCAAAAAGTTATTTGATGCAAGATGAAAGTGGACAAGTAAAAGGAACGGCTTCTATTTCAGCAGGCTTAGATTATCCAGGTGTAGGGCCTGAACATTCATGGCTAAAAGATATTAAAAGAGCTAAGTATGTTGCAGTTTCAGATGATGAGGTTATGAAAGCTTTTCACATGGTAAATAAAATGGAAGGAATATTGCCTGCACTAGAAACAGCTCATGCATTTGCTTACCTAGATGAGTTAATGCCAAATATGAATAAAGATCAGCACATCGTTATCAACGTCTCAGGAAGAGGCGACAAAGATTTAAATAGTGTGGTTGAAATAGAGGATATCAAGCTTTGAAAAGAATCGAAAAGAAGTTAAAAGAGCTTTCCCAAGACAACCAAAAAGCTTTTGTTGGCTATATAGTCGCAGGAGACCCTGATTTAGAAACTTCTCTTCAATTGATGCATTTAAGCGTTGATTCAGGGGTAGATATCTTAGAAATTGGTGTTCCCTTTACTGATCCAATAGCTGAAGGTCCAACAATACAACAAGCTCATGACAGAAGCTTAGAAAATGAAACTAATCTGCAAAAAATTATTGATCTTATATGCAAATTCAGAGAAAAAGATACAAATACGCCAATTATTTTAATGGGATATATCAACAATTTCTTAATGTATAAAGATTTGATTAATAGGTCTCATGAACTTGGTGTTGATGGAGTTTTAGTGGTTGATATCCCTGGTGAGCTATCTCTTGAAGATTATGGAATAGATAATCAAGACTTAGATATTATCTCGCTTGTATCACCAACCACCTCAAAAGAAAGAGTAAAGGAAATTGTAAAAAATAGTACAGGCTTTATTTATTATGTAACTTTAAGAGGAGTTACAGGATCATCCAATCTTGATGGAAATGAAATTGAACAAAATATTAAATATATAAAATCTATTTCTTCTATTCCGGTGATGGCAGGTTTTGGAATCAAGAACAGCGATGACGCTAAGCTTCTCTCATCCTTTTCTGATGGGATTGTGATCGGGTCTTCAATAGTTGAGCTTATTTATAAAAATTCAGAAAATAAAGACTTTCATGAAGTAAGTGATTATATTAGTAATATGAAAGATGCAATTAGATAATGAATTGGCTTACAAGATTAATTCCTTCAATAGGAAAAAGCTCTTCAAAATCAAAAAGTAAGATTCCTGATGGTGTTTGGACGTCCTGTCCTTCATGTGAATCAGCACTTTACCAGCCAGAGTTACAAAAAACCTTATACGTATGTCCAAAATGTGATCATCACTTAAGGATTGGCGCTAGAACTAGATTCAATATTTTCTTTGATAATGGAAATTTCACTGAAATCGCATCAAATGTCGAAACGGGAGATCCTCTTGGCTTTAAAGACGTCAAAGCATATCCTGCAAGAATTAAAGAAGCTAAGAAAAATACAGGAGAGAGTGAGGCTCTATTGGTTGGATTTGGTAAGCTTGATGGAAGACTAGTTACTGCTGCAGCATTTGAATTCAAGTTTATGGGTGGCTCGATGGGAAGTGTAGTTGGCGAGAAATTTGTTCAAGGTATTGAGCAAGCAATTGAAAGTAAGACACCATTTATTTGTTTTTCAACAAGCGGCGGTGCAAGAATGCAGGAATCAATGGTTTCTCTGATGCAAATGGCAAAAACTTCTGCTGCAATTCAGAAATTAAAATCAAATAAACTGCCTTATATATCTGTAATGGTTGATCCAATATTTGGAGGAGTATCAGCAAGCTTAGCAATGTTAGGCGATATAAACATAGCAGAGCCAAAGGCTTTTGTTGGTTTTGCAGGCCGAAGGGTTATTGAACAAACTGTAAGAGTTGAGCTACCCGAAGACTTTCAAAAGTCTGAATTTCTTCTAGAGCACGGTGCCATAGATATGATTGTTCATAGATCAGAAATAAGAAGCAAAATAATCGGGATTTTAGATAAAATATCAAAATGAATTTAGAAAAACTCGTTGGCTTAATCTTTATAATCCTTATGGGATTAATAATCTTTATCTTTGTGTTATCTCCTCAACCAAAATATCAGGATTCAATTAGTTATCAGTTGGCACCAAATGCTAGAGGATTGAGCAAAGATGATTTTGAAATGTATGTGGTTAGAGTTAATGTTTTTGAAAATGAAGAAAATGCAAAAGCTCTCAAAAAAAATATCAACAATTATTTTCCAGCATATACTGAAGCCTTACCAAACAATGATGTTTTAACTGCAGTTTATGTTGGCCCTTTTAGAACGAAAGAAGATATAGAAAAAAATATTGAATTTATTTACGAGATTTCAGAAACAGATTCTGGTGAGGTTGTATTATGGAAACCCTAGGTCTTAATGTTACAGATCTAGTTATATTATTTGTTATAGGTTCCTCCGGAATAATTTCACTTTTTAGGGGCTTTACTAAAGAATTTTTATCACTTTTACTATGGATATTTGCCTTCTTCGCTGCAGTTGGCTTTGAGGGATATGTAACACCAAAAATTCTAGAAATTGTTGGCAATCCAGAGGCCTCAAAAATTATTGCATCTGTCCTTATTTTTTTAGTTTCCATTGTAATTGGTGGTTTTTTGATTAATTTAATTTCAAGAATAATTAAATGGTCTGGAATGTCTGGCTTTGATAAATTTATGGGTGTATTATTTGGAGTAAGTAGAGGATTAATTGTAATTTTGGCTGTTTACTTTCTATTACCCTCGAATTTAAAAGAGGCTGAAATCTTTACTGAATCAAAGATATCACCATTTTTTGAGGATTTTTTGCCAGTTTTGGAAAGTTACATCAAAGATTTGTTAAAAGAATCAGACATAGAGGATTTAATTAAAAACGGGGAATAAAAATGTGCGGAATAATAGGGATTTCTGCAGAAAATAATGTAGCTGAGGAGATTTACGAGTCTCTACTTATGCTGCAACACAGAGGGCAAGATGCTGCTGGTATGGTTGTCTGCGAACCAAGCGGTAAACTCAATAGCCGGAAGTCAAAAGGCTATGTCAGAGATGTATTTCAGCAGAATCACATGAGCAATCTTCAAGGAAATTTTGGAATAGGGCACGTAAGATATCCAACTGCTGGAGGAATAGGCAAGGAGTTTGCTCAGCCAATGTATGTTAATACTCCCTACGGCATAAGCTTAGCCCATAACGGAAACTTAACAAATTCCAAGAAACTAGCCGCAGAGCTTTTCCACGCAGAAAGACGCCACATAAACACAGATTCTGATTCAGAAGTATTGTTGAATATTTTTGCACTTGAGCTTTCTAAGCAAGAAGCAGTTTTTCCTAAACCAAAAGACTTTTTTGCAGCTGTTGAAAAAACACATTTACGTATAAATGGTGCATATGCTGTCGTAGCATTAATAACTGGATATGGAATCGTTGCTTTTAGAGATCCTCTAGGGATAAGACCTTTAACTATTGGAGTTAGAAAGGGTAAAAACAGAAATGAATATGTAGTTTCTTCTGAAACAGCATTATTTTCAGCTACAGGTTTCAAAGTACTTAGAGATGTTGAGCCAGGCGAGGCTGTTTTTATAGATAACTCAGGCAAGATATTTACTCAACAATGTTTTCAAGGTAGTGAAAAAAAACCTTGTATATTTGAGTATGTATATCTAGCTCGACCAGATTCAACTATCGATGAAATTTCAGTTTATAGATCTAGAATGAGAATGGGGTTGAAGTTAGCTAATAGAATAAGAAAACTTAATTTAGTTGACGAAATAGACGTCGTTATTCCAATACCTGATAGCTCAACAACTGCTGCACTTCAACTTGCTGCAGATTTAAAAAAGCCTTACCGTCAGGGCTTTGTTAAGAATAGATATATTGGAAGGACTTTCATAATGCCTCTTCAAGAGGAAAGAAAGAAATCTGTCAGAAGAAAGTTGAATATTCTTGACCTAGAATTTAAGGATAAGAATGTCTTGCTGGTTGATGACTCAATTGTTAGGGGAACAACCAGCAGACAGATAATAGAAATGGTAAGGGAGGCTGGCGCAAAAAAAGTTTTATTTGCATCCGCATCTCCTCCAGTTAAATATCAAAACCTCTATGGTATCGATATGGCAGCAACTAAAGAATTAATAGCTCATGATAAAACAGAAAATGAAATTGCAGATGCAATAGGAGCAGACGAGTTGATATATCAAACCCTTGAAGATCTAATTAGCTCCGTTCAAGAAGGAAATCCTGAAATAAAAGACTTTGAAACATCAATCTTCACAGGAAAATACCCAACAGATATTGATGATGGATACCTTGAGAATCTCGAAGAGGAAAGAAGTGACATCATTAAAATGTCAAAAAAAGAAAGCTAAGGCCTAAGAAACTATATTAACTGCTGAAATTTCAGCTTTTTTAGCATCACTTAAATATTCAGGTAGCTGATCAAAGTTTAAGTATCTATATATTTCTTCCGATAAAGGATTGATCTCATTCATGAACTCAAGATACTCTTCAGTAGTAGGTAATCTTCCAAGAACTGCTGCAACAGATGAAAGTTCCGCAGAAGCAAGAAAAACATCTGCTCCATCGCCAAGTCTGTTTGGATAATTTCTTGTTGAGGTAGACACTACAGTAGAGTTTGCTAAAACCCTTGCTTGGTTACCCATGCACAGGGAGCAACCAGGCATCTCTGTTCTCGCACCCGAAACGCCAAATATGTTGTAAATGCCTTCCTCCATCAACTGCTGTTCATCCATTTTTGTTGGTGGCACAACCCAAAATCTTGCTTTAGTACCATTATGTTTTTTAAGCAGATGTCCTGCAGCTCTAAAGTGTCCAATATTTGTCATACAAGATCCAAGAAAGACCTCATCAATTTTAGTATTTTGAACTTCTGATAGAGGTTTAATGTCATCTGGATCATTTGGACAAGCTAGAAGAGGCTCTTTGATTTCATTTAAATCAATTTCAATTATTGCTGCATATTCAGCATCCTTATCTGGCTCTAGCAATTTAGGATCCTTAATCCAATCTTCCATAGCACTTGCTCTTCTTTCTAATGTCTTAGGGTCGCCATATCCATTGGTAATCATCCATCTCAACATAACTATATTTGAGTTTAAGTACTCAATAATTGGTTCTTTGTCCAATCTAATTGTGCATCCTGATGCAGACCTCTCTGCTGAAGCATCAGAGATTTCAAAAGCTTGTTCCACTTTTAAATGAGGAAGCCCCTCAACCTCTAGGCATCTTCCTGAAAAGATATTCTTTTTGCCTTCTTTAGCAACAGTGAGATGGCCTTGCTGTATTGCAGCATAAGGTATTGCATTAACTAAGTCTCTGAGAGTGATACCAGGTTGCATATCACCTTTGAATCTAACTAGAACTGATTCAGGCATATCTAAAGGCATAACACCAAGGGTCGCTGCAAAAGCAACTAATCCAGAGCCTGCTGGAAAACTTATACCAATTGGGAATCTTGTATGACTATCTCCACCTGTTCCTACGGTATCAGGAATTAGCATTCTGTTAAGCCAAGAGTGGATAATTCCATCTCCAGGCTTAAGTGACACTCCACCCCTTGTTTTAATAAATTCTGGAAGAGAATGCTGAGTATCAATGTCAACTGGTTTTGGATAAGCTGCAGTATGACAAAAAGACTGCATTACTAAATCTGCTGAGAACCCAAGACAAGCAAGTTCTTTCAATTCATCTCTGGTCATTGGTCCTGTAGTATCTTGAGATCCAACCGTACTCATTCTTGGTTCGCAGTAGTCACCAGGTCTTACTCCCTCAACTCCGCATGCTTTTCCAACCATCTTTTGTGCCAAGGTATATCCTTTGCTAGAGGTGTCATTTTGATTTGGTCTTCTAAAGATATCAGTAGGTTCTAATCCTAGAACTTCTCTTGTTTTATCTGTTAACTGTCTTCCAATAATAAGAGGGATTCTGCCATTAGCTCTAACCTCATCAAGCAGTACCTCCGTTTTTAATTTAAACTCACTTAGTAACTCATTAGTTTTAGCATCGCTAATTCTTCCTTTGAATGGCTCAAAAATTATCTCTTGACCCATTTCTAATTTTGAAACATCACATTCAACAGGAAAAGCTCCAGAATCCTCGAGAGTATTGTAGAAAATAGGTGCAATCTTTCCTCCAAAACAAAAACCACCTTCTTTTTTATTTGGAATTGCTGGAATCTCATCTCCCATATGCCATAAGACTGAATTAGTAGCGGATTTTCTAGATGAGCCTGTTCCAACAACATCTCCCACAAAGACAACAGGATTTCCTTTCTGCTTTAATTCTTCTATGGTTTCTAAAGGGTTTTCTATTCCCTCTCTTGGCATTTTTAACATTGCGAGGGCATGAAGAGGAATATCTGGTCTTGACCACGCATCTGGAGCAGGAGATAAATCATCAGTATTGATTTCACCTGGTACTTTAAAAACAGTTAGCTTTATACTTTCAGATATTTCTTCTTTACTGGTGAACCATTCTGCATTTGCCCACGAATCAATTACTGTTCTTGCATGTTCATTAGTCTTCGAAAGTTCGTAGATATCGTTAAAGGCATCAAAAATTAGGAGTGTATTACTTAGTGCAGTTGCAGCATCATCTGCCAATCCCTCTATTTCAAGGCAGTCAATAAGAGGTTGAATATTGTAGCCACCAAGCATTGTTCCTAATATAGCAACAGCATCCTCTTTAGAAATATATGGACTTTCCGTTTCTCCCTTTGTTAAATCAGATAAGAATCCTGCCTTAACATATGCTGCATCATCTACTCCTGCAGGCACTCTTTCTTTTAATAAATGTAATAAAAGTTCGCTATCTTGATGCTCTTTTTTAAGAAGATTTACAACATCTGCTGTTTGTTCAGCACTCAGCGGAAGAGGCGGTATGCCCATCTCCTCTCTTTCTTTACAATGCTTCTTATAGTCCTCTAACACGCGCCTATTTTACTTCTCTTAAGATAAACTTTCCAACCAAATTACAAAAATTAAATAATATTGTATTATTTGATCCATGCAAAAAAATCGTTCATCAACACCTTGTATTGGTATCTGCTCTACAACTTTTGGAGATGATGTTTGTAAGGGATGTAAAAGGTTTTCACATGAAATTACTAATTGGGGTAAGTTCTCGACTGACGAGAGGGCGATTGTTAATTCTAGGCTTGAGCACTTTAAGATAACTATTCTTGAAGAAAAGTTTACTATTTCTGATAGCGAGCTCTTCGAAAGCAAGATGAATGAATTTTCTATTAACTTCAATAGCTCTCTTGAGCCTATTACTTGGATTTTTGACTTACTTCGAGCTTCAAGCAATAAAGACTTAAATGTAAATGATTTTGGGGTTGAAATATTGCCAGCATTTTCTAATCTTTCACTTATAGAGCTTCGGGATTTAATTAATCAAGAAATGCTTCAACTATCAGAAGCTCATTATTATAAATTCTTTAAACGGGCTACTTAACCGTAGGTAGGTCACCCCATCTAGTAGTGTATCTTGGAGATATCATATTCCTCTGTATGGGCTTAAATCTTCCTATGTTTTGTGAAGCAATATAGATCTGCTTTTGATTTAGATTTAACTCATCAATCACTTGCATCAACTTTGAGTCCATCTTGTAAGTATGATTTTCATTAAATAAAGAGTTCTGCACATATCCAATATCTGAAAATGAACTTAGCATAATCCCAGCTTTTGAATATCTATAATTAGGTCTATAGATTTTGGGCAGAATCTTTCTTACGGCATACAAAAAGTCTCTTGAATCATCTGTTGGATAAGTAAATGAATAGCTCTTTATAGCCCTGTAACTTTCGTTAGTATCAAAAGGACTAGTTCTGATAAATACTGATATTCTTGAACTTTTTTGTTTTTCAGATCTTAATTTTTCAGCTGCTCTAACAACATAATCATTAACAACAGTATTTAGGACTTCTAAATTAGTAATTTTTTTTGCAAAACTTCTGCTGACTACAATTTGTTTTTTAGTCGGAGAAACATCTTCAATATCTAAACATTTCTCACCATTAAGCTCTCTAACTGTGCGTTCTAAAACAATACTAAATCTTTTTCTTATATCCTGAGGCGGGGCATATGATAGTTGCAGAGCATTTCTAATACCTGCCATTGATAGTTTTCTATTTAATCTTCTGCCAACTCCCCATATCTCACCAACTGGAGTGCTTTTAAGGGCTTCACTTATATCTCTCTGGCTATCCAGCACTAAAACTCTTGATTGAATATCTCTTTTCTTTATTTGGTAGCTAGCAATCTTAGCTAGAGTCTTAGTAGGCCCTATACCTATTCGTACAGGTATTCCTGTCCATCTTCCTACGGTATTTTTTAGATGTAAGCCAAAGTCGAAACAGCCTATATTTTTTTCGGTACCTGAGAAATCTAAGAATGCTTCATCAATGCTATAGACTTCTGTTTTTGGAGAAATGGAATTTAGAATATTCATAACTCTCCTAGACATATCTCCATAGAAAGCAAAATTAGATGAGAAAACAATACCGCCTTTTCTGATATACCTATCTTTGATCTTAAACCAAGGAACTCCCATCTTTACACCCATCGCTTTTGCCTCTGAACTCCTTGCAATTACGCAACCATCATTATTAGAGAGGACAACGATAGGTCTATTCTTAAGATCAGGACGAAACACTCTTTCACATGAAGCATAAAAGCTATCACAATCTACTAGGGCTATGCTCATGTAAATTGATTAATGACCGAAGTTACTAGCCCAGTTACTTCAAAGTCTATTTGGCTATTTATATAGATTGGTTTATAGCCTTTATTTTCAGCGACTAGGCATAATTTAGGCTTAGTTTTAAATCTTCTACAAACAAATTCACCATCAACTGCTGCAACTATGATGCTGTTATGAGAGGGCTTAATACTTCTGTCTATTATGAGAGTTGCACCATCATTAATGCCTGCACCTATCATAGATTTTCCACTTACTCTCACAAGAAAGGTAGCAGCATTATTTTTTATTAAATATTCATTTAGATCTATAGGCGATTCTATGAAATCACTTGCAGGACTGGGGAATCCGGCATGCACCATGTCTTGGAAATATGGCAGCATTAGTTCAGATAAATTATCTGCAATCACCGTACCGATGTAATTAATTTTCATAATATAGGAGTGCTAAGAATACTGTATAAATATACAGTACTTTTAAAGAGGTTTCAACGCTTTATTCAATCTTGAATTTAAATAAATCAGGGCCATTGGCATCAAGTTTTAAGCACCATCCAAAAGTATCCCAATCTCCCAAAACAATTCGCTGGGTTGAATAATCTCCATACTCTAAGTCATGAAGATCAGGTCGATGAGTATGGCCATGAATGAAAAGATTTGGCCTTTCTTTTTGAAGAAACGAATCTACATCATTTAAATTTACGTCAGTTATTTCAGAGGATTTATTTTTGCTAGCAGATTTACTGGCATCCCTCATATCGTCTGCAATTTTTTTTCTCTCCTCTAGGGGTTTGCTAAGAAAGTCATCCTTCCAAGCCTGAGATCGGACTTGTTTTCTAAAGTCCATATATTCTGAGTCATGAGTGCACAAAAAATCACCATGACTGATGATAATTTCCATTTCGTTAAAGGTTATTGTGTAGGGGTCCTCAAGGATTTCAATATCTGCTGAAGCTGCAAAGCTTTTATCAAGCAGAAAATCTCTATTGCCAGCAATAAAAAATAGCTTATTCCCTTTGCTCGCAAAATCACTCAGCTTAGACTGAATAACTTCTGCAAGCTCACTATCATCATCATCTCCAATCCAAACCTCAAATAAATCACCTAATATATAAAGACTGGTAGGAGTAGATATTTTGTTATCTAAAAAATCAAAGAATGATTTAGTGGTAGGTGACTCAACTGAACTTAGATGTAGGTCTGAAATGAAGTATATTGGATTCATTCCATAACAGATATCGATTGAATCATAATTGGCTCAACTGGAACATCTGCATACTGTTGAAAGTTACCGGTATCAACCACAGCAATTGCATCAACAACATCCATTCCATCTGTTACCTTACCAAATACTGCATATCCCCAGCCACGCATAGTTTCTGATGAATGATTTAAGAAGCTATTGTCTTTATGGTTAATGAAAAATTGACTTGTAGCTGAATGAGGGTCACCAGTTCTTGCCATAGCAATAGTTCCTCTATCATTTGGTAAGCCATTATTAGCTTCATTTTGAATTGGTTGAGTACCAGAAGGCTTGGTTCTCATATCAGCTGTTAAGCCTCCTCCCTGAACCATAAAACCATCAATCACTCTATGAAAGATAGTCTCATCGTAGTATCCAGATTCAACAAGATTAATAAAATTTTCAACTGTACCCGGAGCCTTTTCATTATCAAGCTCAAGACTAATATCACCAAGAGATGTTGAAATAACTACTGCAATAACTGTTTTTGTCATACTCATACCTTTTAAATTTAAATATTTATTAATACTAGTTTATTTGCCATTTAGAGGCAATGCGATCTTCTATAATTTCCTCAGTCAAACCATAATCTTTAAGCTCATAGCGGTGCTTTCCATGTTTATGTTTCTTATGATTCTTTATATAAAATTCCATTTTGATTTTTATGCTTTCCTCAAAGGGCTTATCAATAAAATCATAAATATTCTCCATTGTCTCAATTGGATCTTTAATGAAATCAGCATAATCGATATCAAGGTTTGTTGTTGAATCAAGCAAAGTCCTTCCTTCTTTATTCTTTAATATTGCATTTTCCCAAAACTCAATCGTTTGTTTCCCTATAAGTTCTCTATCAATTTGGTTACACAGCCCATTCCAAAGTTTTTCAGTAAGGCTGCAAGTTGAGGTAATTGATTTTATAGGATCT
Source organism: uncultured SAR86 cluster bacterium (assembly GCA_902594005.1). GTDB lineage: Bacteria > Pseudomonadota > Gammaproteobacteria > Magnimaribacterales > D2472 > CACNXK01. The sequence goes on from CACJKN010000006.1 coordinate 38,145, forward strand.
CTATATATGTGAATGAATCTTGCCTTTGGATAAATCTTTAGAATTTCAGGAATGTGTTCAATATGTGATGGATCTTTGAATAGCCAGTTTTTAGGTCTACCTGAGAGTTCTAAGATTTGGAAAAACTTTTTATGCCATTCAAATACATTTGTAAAATCAGTTTCCATTAGAAACTCTTTATAGTTTGGAAGATGAGACATATAAATATAGACGACACTCTTAGCAGTTACCGTATTAAATTGCTCACATTCCTCTGGAGATAGAGCTCGCAACTTGTGCATCGCATCTAGCATTGGCACTACAAGCCTGGCAAAACGAAGCTCGACATCAGTTGCAAAAATCCTTAGCGACTCTCGCCAACTTCCTTTTTCTAGCCATGGAAGGGGTCTTGTTATTTCCCAGTAAAGCGGACTTCTATGATCTTCATCATTACAGAGAATATCAAAGAGAAAAGTAGTTCCTGATCGAGGAAGGCCTGTTACGATAATAGGTGCTGCTGGATCAGGCATATCTTTATTTGCTGCAAACTTACAAATCTTCTCTCTAACATTCATCCGATTATGTAATTGATGCATAAAAGCAATAATGCCAAACATATTTATTTCTTTATTTGCATTAATGTCATCTACTAAAAGTTCCAATGCCTCAATAAATTCAGGTTCATGAGAGGTAGTTTTATTTAGCAGCTTTTCTTTTGATATTTTCATTTCTACTCATTAATGGTAACAAAATATTTTTTCAATTTCTTTGAGTCTAGTGGTATTGTAGTTACTTAGAAATTTAGGAGGAAATTATGAAAAAAATTCTATTTTTGTCACTACTTGTACCTTTCTTTAGCCTTGCTGAAATCTGGGTAGATTATGAGCCTGCTGAGCAAGTTACAGAAATGACTGTAGTTAAAGTAAAACCAAACATGCTTGATGATTACCTAATGGGGATAAAAAGTACTTGGGTAGATTCTTGTGAAATACAAAAAGAGCTTGGACATATTGTGAGTTGTGCCGTTTATACAGCAAGCACTGCGGGCACAGATCCAAATGTATTTTTAACAATAACCTATGAAAACCTAGCTGCAATGGGTCCTGATAAAGAAAAATATGAGGAGTTTGTTGAAGCATGGAGAAAAAAGATTTCTGAAGAAGAGCAAAGTGAAATAGCTGGCGGCTATGGAGATATGCGAGAAATCGTAGACCTTGTTGTCTTAAGAAAAGTAAACTTTAAATAACTCTCATTGGGCAGGTTAATCCTGCCCAAATTTAACTATGAATATCTTATTTCTTTGTGTTGGAAACTCAGCTCGAAGCCAGATAGCTGAAGGTCTTGCAAAGTCTATGATGGGTTCTGAATACAACATACAAAGTGCAGGGTCTCAACCAAGTGGATCAGTGCATAAAAATGCAATTAGTACCATGAAAGAAATAGGAATTGATATTTCAAATCACGAATCTAAGAGTTTAGAAGATCTTGATAAGGAGTTTATGAATGATGTTGATTTCATAATTACCTTGTGTGCTGAGGAATTCTGTCCAATTCTAAATAACAAAGCAAAAAAAATTCATTGGGCAAATGAGGATCCAGATAACGATAGTTATTCAGATCAACAGCTAGAAAAAGAATTCCGAAGAACAAGAGAAAATATATTTAAGCTTTTAAAAAAATTTTTTGTTGAAAACTCTTAAGACTTTAATAGAAAGAGATCTCTTTAACTTTTAAATCGACATCGAAGTCTCTACCATACCCAGCAAAACTAATATCTCTAATATTGCTGGGATTTAGCCTTGGCGACATACCAGATTTTTTTTCAAAGTCTGAGAAATTAATTTCAAACATTTGCCATTCTGAAGTAACATCAAATGTTGAGCTGTGATATGCCCATGGCGGCATTCTTAAGCCTTGCATAGTTACATGAACCTCATAGGTTTCATTATTACCTTTTGCCATAAAGCGAATACCCTTAACCTCTTTATTAACGCTATCTGGTCTGTGGGCTAACCTAACGAAACCACCATTATTAACAGTAGTTACATATCCTTTTAGACTGAAAACACCATCATCAAAACCGGCTTCTAATTCTGACTTACCGCCCATAACTTGATCGGTAACAATGTACCAATTGGAAGGATTATTTGAAATATCGGAAAAAGAACTCATAGATATAAATAGAAGTAAAAGTGAGAAAATTTTTTTCATGGTAGCAGTATAAATTAACTATGGCTCCCCCGGTGTGGATCGAACACACGACCAATTGATTAACAGTCAACTGCTCTACCGCTGAGCTACAGGGGAGCGTGAAAAGCATTATAATTAATTTTTATTTAATTAGTAAGAAATAAATGACGAAAAAACTTGAAGTAGTAAGTAATTTTGATCCAGCTGGAACCCAACCTGAGGCAATTAAAAGCTTAGTATCAGGTATTGATAATGGCTTGCTACACCAAGTTCTTTTGGGTGTAACCGGTTCCGGTAAAACATACACTATGGCAAAAGTTATTGAGGAGACTCAGCGTCCAGCAATAATAATGGCTCATAACAAAACTCTTGCGGCTCAACTCTATGGTGAATTTAGAGATTTTTTTCCAAATAATTCTGTTGAGTATTTTGTTTCTTACTATGACTATTATCAGCCTGAGGCCTATGTCCCGGCCTCGGATACTTATATAGCAAAAGATGCATCGATTAATGAGCATATTGAGCAGATGCGATTATCTGCAACAAAAGCGCTAATAGAAAGAAAAGATGCAATTGTTGTTGCAACAGTTTCATCAATTTATGGATTAGGAGCGCCAGAATCTTATTTAGAGATGGTCATGCATTTGGATAGAGGAGATGAAGTTGATCAGAGGCAGCTTTTAAAAAAGCTATCTGTTATGCAATACACCAGAAATGATCTTGATTTTAGAAGATCAACTTTTAGAGTCAGAGGGGACACTATAGATGTATATCCAGCTGACTCAGAGAGAGAAGCATTACGCATTCAGATGTTTGGAGATGAAATTGAAAGTCTCCTATGGATCGACTCATTAACAGGCGAGATTATTTCAGAAACACCTCGAGCTACAATCTTTCCAAAAACTCACTATGTAACTCCTAGAGAAAAAATCAATGCATGCATTCCCGAAATTGAAGAGGAACTTAAAGATAGGCTTGCCTTTTTAAAGGAAAATAATAAATTAGTTGAGGCTCAAAGACTTCAAGAGAGAACGCAATATGATTTAGAAATGATGCGAGAGCTTGGCTATTGTCAGGGAATCGAGAATTACTCTCGATATCTTTCAGGCAGAGAGTCAGGAGAACCGCCGCCTTGCTTATTCGATTATGTTCCAAAAAATGCTTTAGTTTTTATCGATGAGTCTCACGTAACAGTTCCGCAAATAGGTGCCATGTATAAAGGTGATAGATCAAGAAAAGAAACCTTAGTTGAGTACGGTTTCAGGCTTCCATCTGCTGTAGATAATAGGCCTTTAAGATTTGAAGAGTGGGAGTTACTTGCATCACAAAGAATTTATGTCTCTGCTACACCAAATAAGTATGAGTCAGAAAGGAATGATAATTTAGTTGAGCTTCTTGTTAGACCAACTGGTTTAACGGACCCAGAAGTTGAAATCAGACCAGCTACATCTCAGGTTGATGATGTGATTGGAGAATGTAATGAGAGAGCAATGCTAAAGGAAAGGGTGCTCATAACAACTTTGACTAAAAGAATGGCAGAGGATTTGACTGATTATCTTAATGAGAATGATATTAAAACAAGATACATGCATTCAGATATTGATACTGTTGAAAGGGTAGAAATTATTCGAGACCTTAGACTTGGTAAGTTCGATGTTTTAGTGGGTATTAATTTATTGAGAGAAGGGCTCGATATTCCTGAGGTAAGCCTTGTAGCAATTCTTGATGCAGATAAAGAAGGTTTTTTAAGGTCCGAAACAACCCTTATTCAAACGATAGGAAGAGCAGCCAGAAACTTAAGAGGAAAAGCAATCCTATATGCAGATAAAAAAACTGGATCAATGGAGCGAGCCTTAGCTGAAACTTCAAGAAGGCGAGATATCCAGCTAGAGTTCAATGAAAAAAATAATATTAAACCTCAGTCGATTAAGAAAGAAGTAAAAGATATTATGGAAGGCGCAAGAGTAAATAAGAGAGCCTCTAAGAACAGACCGCAAGATTATTCAAAAGACTTGAAATTTAGAATCAAAGAGTCAAATCCTGATGAAATCTCAAAATCAATTAATAAGCTTGAAGAGCAGATGTATAAGTATGCAAATCAAACTGAGTTTGAAAAAGCTGCTTATTGCAGAGATAAAATTAAAGAACTTAAAAGAAAGTTAATAGAAGTCTAGATTGCTACTGTTTGAGCAAAGTTTTTATCCTATAATTGTCTTAAGGTTTTTAAATCTTTAATAAGTGCCAAATTTAAAAATTAATATCTTCTCAGGGGGAAATGTCTTTTCTTCGGCAACTGCCGCCAAGCTTACTGACGAATTCAATTTTTCAAATAACTCTGAAGCGACTATTGAATGTATAGAGGTTTTCTTAGTTAGTGCAGAGGACTCTTGTAATGAGCTTGATAGATGTAAAAGAATTCTTGGCTGCGAGGAGCTAGCAGAAGAATTTGACTTTTTTGTAGGACCTAGAAGATCAACCATTAGTCCCTGGTCTTCAAAAACTGAAGATATTTTTAAAAATGTTGGGATTGTTGGAATATCCAGAATTGAGAGGTTTTATGGCTTTAAGATTTCTAACTTAGAACCTAATTCAAACCTTGACCTTTCCTCGGTCTTTGATCGCATGACTCAATCCATTTACTCAACAACTGAAGAGCTAGCAGAATTTTTCTTTGAGCTAGATAAAAGAGGTCTTGGTGAGATTGATATTATTTCTGGTGGGAAAAAAGCTCTTGAGGATGCAAACACAAAATATGGTTTTGCAATTTCAAATGATGAAATAGATTATCTCTTAGATTTTTATAATTCGATTAATAGAAATCCTACTGATGCTGAACTCATGATGTTCTCACAAGCAAACTCAGAACATTGCAGGCATAAGATTTTTAATACCGACTGGCAAGTGGATGGGGAAGAAAAAGAAGATTCTTTATTTCAGCTTATTAAAAAGACCAGTAAAGAGTCGCCAAAAAATATTATTTCTGCCTATAAAGATAATGCCGCCATTGTTGAAGGTGTTAATACTAAAAGGCTTTCAGTGAATGATGATCAAGCTTATGAGTTCATTCAAGAAAAGATTAATTCAACCATAAAGGTAGAAACTCATAATCACCCAACCGCAATTTCACCATTTCCAGGAGCGTCTACAGGATCAGGTGGAGAAATAAGAGATGAGGGAGCAACTGGAATGGGAGCAAAGCCAAAGGTTGGCTTAGTTGGGTTTAATGTTTCTAACTTGAGACTCCCTGATTTTATTCGCTCTTGGGAAGATGATGAAAATAAACCAGAAAGGATCGCTTCGCCGCTTGAAATAATGATTGATGCACCTCTTGGAGGTGCCGCATTTAATAATGAATTTGGTCGTCCATCAATCTTAGGTTACTTCAGAAGTTTTGAAACTTCTTTCAAAGATTCCACAGCATATGGTTATCACAAACCAATTATGTTGGCTGGTGGAATCGGAGAGATTATTGATAGGAATAATTTTAAAAAACAAATTAGTGAGGACTATTTAGTAATTGTTTTAGGCGGTCCATCAATGCTCATTGGTCTTGGGGGCGGTGCTGCATCATCAATGTCATCAGGACAAAGTGATGAGGATTTAGATTTTGCTTCAGTACAAAGAGATAACGCAGAAATGGAAAGACGATGCCAAGAAGTAATTAATACTTGTAATAATAAAAATCCCAGCATCATAGAGTTTATTCATGATGTTGGTGCAGGCGGCCTTTCAAATGCAATACCAGAACTAGCTAAAGATAGTGAATTGGGAGTATATATAAATCTTAAAGACATTCCATGCGCAGATCACTCAATGTCACCGATGGAAATCTGGTCAAACGAATCTCAGGAAAGATATGTTTTAAGCATTCATTCTAATAATGAAGAACTATTTACAGAAATTTGTGAGAGAGAACGTTGTCCTTTTGCAGTTGTAGGAAAAACAACAACTGAAAAATATGTAAAACTTTTTGATGAAAGTGCTAACAACTATCCAGTGGATGTCCCCTTATCTATGCTGTTTGGTGAACTGCCACTAGAAAAGAAAGTCGTTCAAGAAGAAAAAAATGTTTTTAATGTTGAGCAAAAGATAGCAATAGATGCAGATAATGATTTAGATATTTCAGAGCTTGATCCAAAAGCAAAAGAGTCTGTTAAAAAACATATTGAGAAAAGTGCTGAAAATGTTCTTAGTCATCCCACGGTTGGCTCAAAATCATTTTTAATTACCATCGGTGATAGATCAGTAGGAGGAATGGTTGCAAGAGATCAATTTGTTGGAAAGTGGCAAGTGCCTACATCAAACTATGCGATGTCCTTGAGATCTTTTGATGATGTTTGCGGAGAAGTCATAAGTATTGGAGAGAGACCAGCTTTATCTATTCATAATGCAGCTGCTTCAATGCGAATGGCAGTAGCCGAAGCAGTAACCAATATGATATCAGTTCCAATTGAATCTATTTCTTCTATCAGAGCATCAGCTAACTGGATGGCGGCATGTGGAGAAAATATTGAAGATTTAAATCTTAGAAAAGGAGTGGAAGCATTATCAAACTTTTGTATTGATCTTGGGATAGCAATTCCTGTTGGTAAAGATTCTTTGTCGATGAGAACAACTTGGGAAAAAGACCAATCAAACTTCACCGTTAAAAGCCCAATGACAGGAATCATTTCAGCTATGGCACCTGTCAAAGACGTAAGAACATCAATAACTACAGAGTATAAAAACTTAGAAGATCCATGCTTGGTTTTAGTAAAACCAAATAATTTTTTTAGATTGAATGGATCAATTTATCAAGATATTTTTGAAACATCATTTACTGATACACCAGATATTTCATCCGAAGAGCTGCTAAATTTATTTAATTTTATTCAGGAAGGAGTAAATAAAAAAAATATTCATGCGCTTCATGATATTTCTGATGGAGGAATCCTTGCCACCTTATCTGAACTTTGCTTTACAAATAAAATAGGATGCTCAATTTCCCTGGATAATAATTTTCAGGTTTCACCAGAGCAATTCTTATTTTCTGAAGAGATCGGAGTAGTTATTCAAATTAATAAATCTAAATTAAAAGAATTAAAGCAATCAGCTCATTCTCAAAACCTCATATTCCAGTATTTAGGAAAAATCGGCGGAAGTAACTTTGATATTCTTGATAAAAATAAGGATAAATTGTTCTCACGAGACATTGCAGAGCTTGAGCAGGCTTGGTCTCAGGTCTCATATCGCATTAAATCTATAAGAGACAACAAAGATGACGCAAAGGCGGAGTTTGATCTTATTTCAAAGACCTCAAATACTGGATTATTTGCAAATGAATCCTTTAAGCAACCTAAAAAAGGTCTAAAAATACTAAATTTACTCAAAAATAAGCCAAAAGTTGCAATTTTAAGAGAGCAGGGTGTAAACGGACAAAATGAAATGGCAGCTGCATTTATTAAAGCAGGTTTTGAAGCACATGATATTCATATGCAGGATCTGTTAGAGCAGAAAAAAGATTTAAATCAATTTAATGGTCTCGCTGTTTGTGGTGGATTTTCATATGGAGATGTTTTAGGAGCAGGAAAGGGTTGGTCTAGCACAATTAATTTTAGTGAAAGTATTCAAGAACAGTTTTTAAAATTTTTTGAGGATGAGCAAAAATTTACACTTGGTGTTTGTAATGGATGCCAAATGCTTTCCTCCATAAAAGAAATAATTCCTGGAACAGATTCTTGGCCAAGTTTCCAAAAAAATCATTCTGATCAATTTGAAGCAAGACTGAGTCAGGTAAAGATTCTAAAATCAAAATCTGTGTTGTTAAATGATATGGAAGACTGGTCGCTACCAATTATTGTTTCGCATGGAGAGGGTAGAGCATGTTTTGAAAATGAAGACGAAATAAATAAACTTTTTGATTCAGAAAAGATCTGTATGACTTTCGTTGATTCGTCAGGATATCAAACAGAACAATATCCGTTGAACCCAAATAAATCACCTTCAGGAATTACAGGAATTACAAATGATAATGGAAACATAACAATCATGATGCCTCACCCCGAAAGAGTTTTTCGCTCCCATCAATTTTCATGGAAACCATTATCTTGGGGAGAATTTTCTCCTTGGATGCAGATCTTTATTAATGCTAAAAAGTTTGTAAGTTAGCTCAGTAAAATTTCTTCTTCACGAAATTCAAAATTGTCTTTTTTTGAATCCTCAACAAAATATTTTAGAGTCATTGAAACTGTTGGGAAAGCTAATTCATCCCATGGAATTTCTGATATTTCAACCAGCTTTACTTCACTACTTTCATTAGTAGGTCCAAAAGAATCTGAAAGAAGTTTAGCTAGATAAAAAACGTGTATCTGACTGATATGCGGTAGACTTATAACAGTATATGGCTTAATTATTTCAGCTTTAGCTTGAGTTTCTTCTAATGTTTCTCTTAATGCACCAGCTTGCATCGTTTCTGCATTTTCAAGAAAACCTGCTGGTAAGGTCCACTTATCTTTACGCGGATGAATACTTCTTTTAGCAATTAATATTTTATTATCAAATGTTGATAGTGTGCCCACTACTAGATTTGGGTTTGTATAAAAAATTGTTTCGCAGTCATTACAACAATATCGCTTGCGATTATCATCTTCAGGTATTTTAAATTCTAAATTTGAGCTTCCACAATTTGAACAATACTTCACAACTTAACCAATATTTTTTCTAAAAAAAGTTAAACTATCTTAAATGATTTCTTCTATAAAAGATAAATTAAATAATATTAATTACGATGCGACTACTGGAAACAGAAAAGCTGGCGTTATGATTTTATTATCAAAAATTAGTGATAAAAATTTTTCTATAAAATTTACGTTGAGATCATCGAAAATGAAAACTCATGCAGGTGAAGTTAGTTTTCCCGGTGGAATGATGGAAGAGGTTGATCAAGATATTTTTCAGACTGCTCTTAGAGAATGTGAAGAAGAAATTAATCTCCGATTTACAAATTTAGAGATTCTCGGAAAAATGGATTATTTTATTTCGAGACATAAAGTAGAAGTTCATCCAGTTGTTGGATTTTTAAAAACTAATCAAGCATTTAAATCTAATTATGAAATAGATGAAATATTTGATGTCCCTATTTCATATTTACTTAATGAGGAAAATATTATTTGGCAAGAATTAGAAAGAGACGGAATTAAGTTCAAATCACCATCATGGAGTTATAATGGATTTAAAATTTGGGGACTTACTGCAATGATCACAGCAATTTTTGTTAATGATTATTTTGATGCAGGAATAAAATTGGACTGGAAGCGATGATTTACGAATTAGATGGCAAAAAACCTAAAATGCGGGACGAAAATTACTGGATTGCCAATAATGCTACCGTCATTGGCGATGTTTTCTTAGATACAGACGCAAGTATTTGGTTCAATTGCGTAGTTAGAGGAGACAATGAGCCTATTTCCATAGGTAAAGGGTCAAATATTCAAGAAGGTTCTATTATTCATACAGATCCTGGTTTCAAATGCATTATTGGTGATAATGTTACCGTAGGGCATATGGCTATGCTTCATGGATGTGAAATTGGCGATGGCTCGCTAATTGGAATCAATTCAGTCATTCTAAATGGTGCAAAAATAGGTAAAAACTGCATAATTGGAGCCAAAGCTTTAATTACTGAGAATGCTGTAATCCCTGATGGTTCAATGGTTATGGGTATTCCAGCCAAGGTAAAAAGAGAGTTATCGGAGGAAGAGCAACAACTACCAACCTTAAACTCAAAATTTTATGTTGAAAATTATAAAAGATATAAAAAAGGAGATTTTTAAATGTCATATGCAATAGTTACAGGCGCTTCAGCGGGAATTGGAAAAGAAATAGCAATACAGCTTGCTGAAAGAGGTCACAATATTATTTTGACTGCTAGAAGAGAAAATAGATTACAAGAATTAGCATCAGAAATTAGAAGCAGGTATCAAGTAAATGTTGATTACATCACAGCTGATTTAGCTGAAGTTGATGCACCAGATCAAATTCATGAATTTTGTAAGAATAATAATTATGACGTAGAAATTCTTATCAATAATGCAGGTTATGGATTGCCAAAACCGTTTCATGAAGTTCCTATGGAAGATGAAGAAAAAAGCCTCAGAGTGCTAGCAATATCAGTAATAGCTCTAACTAAAAAATTTGTGCCTGATCTTCTAGCAAGGGGCGGCGGAAAAGTTATGATTGTCTCTTCTGTAGCATCTTTTGCTCCACCATCCGCAATCCAGACACTTTATGGACCAATTAAAACATTTATGAATAGATTTAGTGATTCTATAAATATAAATTACAAACGTAAGGGCATTTCTTCAACTTCAGTTTGCCCAGGTTATACAGTTACTGAATTCCATTCTGCATCAGGCACTCAAGAGCAAATGGACAAAGTTCCAGCATTTATGAAATTAACTGCTGAGAGAGTAGCTAGAGAAGGCCTTGATGCAATGTTTGCTGGTAAGCGTCTTTCTATCCCAAGTAAAAGATACAAGGTATTAGTCTTTCTTATGACATATTTTTCATTTTTAATTAATATTTTTAGTAATGCACTTACAGGTGGCAGATACGAAAAAAAATGAATACCAATGAGATAAGAGAAGCATTTCTAGAATTCTTTAAAAGTAAGGATCATAATATTGTTTCTTCAAGTTCTCTCGTACCCAACAATGATGACACTTTGCTTTTCACTAATGCAGGCATGGTTCAGTTTAAAGATGTCTTTTTAGGCCAAGAAAAACTTAAATATTCCAGAGCCACCACTTCCCAAAAATGTATTCGTGCTGGGGGCAAGCATAATGATCTTGAAAATGTAGGCTATACGCTTCGCCACCATACTTTTTTTGAAATGCTTGGGAACTTTAGCTTTGGTGATTATTTTAAAGAGGAGGCTATAGTTTTTGCATGGGAGTTTTTAACTGATGTTCTCAAACTAGATAAAGATAGGTTATGGATTACAGTTTATAAAGATGATGACGAGGCAAAAGAAATTTGGATCAACAAGATTGGCATTGATCCAGATAGAATTGCGAAGCTTGGAGATAAAGATAATTTTTGGTCGATGGCTGATACTGGACCTTGCGGTCCTTGCTCAGAAATCTTTTTTGATCACGGAGATAAATATGAAGGAACACCGCCAGGTGAAGATGGAGATGAGGGCGATAGATTTGTAGAGATATGGAACTTAGTCTTTATGCAATTCAACCGAGATACAGGTGGCGTTCTGCATGATTTACCAAAACCATCAGTTGATACTGGAATGGGACTAGAGAGAATTGCTGCAGTAATGCAGGGAGTAGGATCAAACTATGAAACTGATATCTTTTCAAATCTAATTGAAGAATCTGAGAAAGTGCTTGGAAATACTGGAGATGTTTCCCACAAAGTAATTGCAGATCATCTTAGATCTACATGCTTCTTAATTTCAGATGATGTTTTTCCATCCAACGAAGGAAGAGGCTATGTTCTTAGAAGAATCTTAAGGAGAGCTATCAGACATGGCTACAAGATCGGAGCTGATAAACCTTTTATGCATCAGTTAGTTAAAACTTTTGTTGAGGCAATGGGCAATGCGTATCCGCAATTAAAAAATGATGAAGGAAGAATTGAAAAACTTATCAAAAATGAAGAGACTCAGTTTTTACAAACTCTTGATAAAGGTATTCAAATTTTGGACTCTACTCTTGCAGAAGGGAATGAAGAAATTATTTCAGGAGACTTAGCCTTTAAGCTTCATGATACTTATGGTTTTCCGTTTGATCTGACGGCTGATATTGCAAGAGAAAAGGGTATTGGTATTGATGAAAAAGGATTCAAGAAGAATATGGAGTCTCAACAACAAATGTCAAAGGCATCAAGTTCGTTTGTATCAAAGATTCCCACTGCAGAAGATATAAAGGAAACAAATTTCATAGGTTATGAACATCTATCTTCAGACTCAAATGTAATAGCAATATGGAATAAAAATGAAAAAGTTGAGCTTGCTAATGAGCCACAAGAGTACTTTATAGCACTTAACCAGACTTCAATTTATGCAGAGTCAGGCGGGCAAGTTGGCGATAGAGGTATTTTTAAATCTAAAAATGCCGAGGGCAGTATTTTAGACTGCAAAAAATCTGGAAAAGTTTTTATGCACCTTATAAAGTTAGACAAAGGAAGCTTAAAAATTGATGATAAAATTGCAGTTAACGTGAATAAAGAAAAAAGAGAGAAAACTGAAGCTCATCATTCTGCCACCCATTTAGTCCATGCTGCACTAAAAAGGGTGCTTGGAGACCATGTTAAGCAAAAGGGTTCACTTGTTGATGAGCATAAACTTAGATTTGATTTCTCTCACGATGAATCTTTATCTGACGAAGAGATATCCAAGATTGAAGATTTAGTAAATCAAGAAATACTAAAGAACTTAGCTGTAAGCACTAAAATAATGGATTTGGAAGATGCCAAGAATTCAGGTGCAGAATCTTTATTTGGTGAAAAGTATGAAGATCAGGTAAGAGTCCTATCAATTGGTGAAGATGACTTTTCTCTTGAGCTTTGCGGTGGAACACATATTTCAAGAACTGGAGATCTTGGTATCTTCATAATAACTAGTCAAAGTAGTGTAGCCTCTGGTATCAGAAGAATTGAGGCATTGTCTGGTCCTAGAGCTCAGGAGTATTTATCAAATCTTAAGAATCAAACTATTCAACTCCAAAAACTATTAAATACTCCAGCTGAAGAAATTGAAGATAAAGTTAGTAAGCTTTTAAAGGAAAATAAAAGTTTAAAGAAAGGCGGTAAGACTGCCAAAGCAGCTTCAATAAAATCCTCTAATACTCATAATATTGATAACTTTAAACTAATAATCGAAGAAACAGAATCAGAAGACATAAAAGAATTAAGACCAATGCTTGATGAAAAAACAAAAAATGCAAATAACTCTATCTTTATTCTTTTAAGTTCTAAAAACGATACATTAACTATTCTCTGTTCCGTATCAAAAGATTTGCAATCAAGGATTTCAGCAAAAGATCTTATTACTGCTCTAACGACACCTATTGAAGGCAAAGGTGGTGGAAGAGTAGAATTTGCTCAAGGAGCAGGCAAGCCTTCCAATAAAGAAAAATTTGTTTCTGATATCCCTAATATCGTACAATCGCTCGCATAAATTTTTCTTATGCAGCAAGTTATAGTTCAAAAATTTGGAGGCACATCTGTTGGTTCGGGAGAGCGAATAGCTGCTGTCGCTGAAATAATTAAAAAAGAGGCTGAGATGAACAGAGTTGTTGTTGTTGTTTCAGCAATGGCAGGAGAGACTGATAGACTTATAGAACTCTCAAAATTATTTGGAGATAATCCGAATAAAAGAGAATTCGATGCCTTGATATCAACTGGCGAGAAAGTAAGCGCATCTCTTTTAGCAATGGCCCTCAACTCTCTTGGTTTGAAAGCTAAATCTTACTCAGCTGCTCAAGTTTCACTTAAAACTACATCCAACTTTTCAAAGGCAAAGATTTTAGATATAGATAAAACAAAAATGGAAGAGATTCTTGCAGATGGCTCAATTCCAATTATTACAGGTTTCCAGGGAATAACTGAAACTGGAGAAGTTACCACTTTGGGTAGGGGTGGATCTGACACTACTGCTGTTGCAATTGCTGCATCTCTTGATGCAGATCGTTGCGATATCTATACGGATGTTGATGGTATATATACCACAGACCCAAGAATTGTTCCCAATGCTAAAAAAACTAGATACAATTTCTATGGAAGGTATGCTTGAGCTTGCAGGTCAAGGAGCTAAAGTCATTCAAATAAGAGCCGTTGAATTTGCAAATAAATTTAAGGTTCCTGTGAGAGTCCTATCGAGCTTTTCATCAGGTGCTGGTACCATGATAACTTTGGAGAATGAAACTATGGAAAACGCAGAAATTTCAGGAATTGCCTTTCAAAAAGACCAAACAAAAGTAACTTTTACTGCTGTGGAAGATACTCCAGGCATTGCATCAAAAATACTTGGCCCGCTTAGCGAAACAGATATAAAAGTTGATGTTATTGTTCAGAATGTTGGAATTGAAGGTAAGACGGATTTTACTTTTACCATTGCTAGTGAGGAAAAAAGTTTATTGGATGAAGCAATTAATAAGATTCAAAAATCTATAAACTATAAAGAGGTAATAATTGATGATGAAATTGCTAAAGTTTCCATTGTTGGTGTTGGAATTAGATCTCATGCTGGAGTTGCAGCTAAAGCTTTCCAAGCGTTATCTGAAAATGAAATAAATATTGGCATGATTAGCACTTCCGAAATTAAGTTGACATTGGTTATCGAAAAAGATGATCTTGAAAAAGCCGTAAAAGTCTTACATGATGTATTTGAGCTAGATAAATAATGTATGACTTAGTCCTTAAAAACTGCAATGTTATCAATGAAAATGTTGAATCACAGGTAGATATTGGAATTAAAAATCAAAGAATTGAAAAAATAGCTGCTTCGATTGATTCAGAATCTTCTAAAGAGCTAGATTTATCAGGAAAGCTTGTGATTCCTGGCCTTATTGATGATCAAGTTCATTTTAGAGAACCAGGCCTTACCCACAAGGGTGAGATTGCAACTGAATCAAAGGCCGCTCTTGCTGGGGGTGTAACAAGTTATTTTGAGATGCCTAATGTAAATCCTAATACCTCTACTATTGAGAATTTAGAGAAAAAGTTTGAAATGGCTTCAACTAAATCTGTTGGCAATTACTCATTTTATCTAGGTGCAACAAATGACAACATTGAAGAGATAAAAAAACATGATCCAAAAACCTCATGTGGCCTCAAAGTATTTATGGGAGCATCCACTGGCGATTTACTGGTTGATAAATATGAATCGCTTGAGAAGATTTTTGAACATTGTCCTACAAATATTGTTACTCATTGTGAAGACCCTAAAAGATTAGTGGAAAATGAGAAACTATATAAAGAAAAGTATGGTGATAAGCTTGAAGCTGCTCATCATGCAGTCATAAGAGACGAAGAATGTTGCTATTTATCAAGCTCATTAGCAGTTGGCTTGGCAAAAAGGTTTGGCTCTAATTTACATGTTCTTCATCTTTCCACAGCAAGGGAAATGGAATTATTTACAACTGATCCAATTGAAAATAAACATATTACTGCTGAGGGTTGTGTTCATCATCTAACTTTTAGCGATAAAGATTATGAAGAGCTTGGTAATTTTATTGTTTGTAATCCTTCAATTAAAACAGAGGTAGACAGACTTGGGATTATTGAAGCTGTAAAAGCAAATAAAATTGATATTTTCGCAACCGACCATGCTCCTCATACTTTTGAAGAGAAAAGCCAAAAATATCCAAATATTCCCGCAGGTATTCCTTTAGTCCAGCACTCTCTTCAGATGCTACTCGAGTTTTATTTTGATGATATCTTTTCTTTAGAAATGATTGTTGAAAAGTCTAGTCACAATGTCGCAAAGAGATTCAATATTAAAGACAGAGGATTCCTCAGGGAAGGGTACTTTGCAGATATAACATGTGTGGATATGGATAAAACATATACTGTAAATAAAGAAAATATCTTACATAAATGCGGGTGGTCTCCTTTGGAAAATAGAACAATGCGTGCATCAATTCATGCAACTATCCTCAACGGAAATATTGCTTTTAAAGAAGGGCAATTTTCTGAGTCTTTGAATTTTGGTCATAGACTAGAATTCGATAATTAGAATCGTTAAGCATTATAAAATTGTCTGTATAATAAAAAACTCGGAGAGTTGGCTAAGTGGTCGAAAGCACCTCCCTGCTAAATCCATCAAAGTATATACCGAATAACTAACCATCCTACAAAACCTACTACTACAACATTTACAACTTACTCAAACTTATACTTATGTACATGATGCAACATATAAACAAGCAATCATGACACAATTTGAGACCCAATAATGAAGAGTGCTAACATGTATGTACGTAATAAAATTAAACATATATTTATGAAGAACTTTCACATTTACCTAATAGTTTCAACCTTCATCCTTGCAAGTTGTGGTGGAGGTGGTGGTGGAGGCGGTGGAAGCACTCCAGCAACCCCAACAACTCCACCTTCAAGCGTAAATTTATCGGCCGACCCTACCTCAGTTCTTTTAGAAAGCACTTCAACACTTACTTGGTCATCAACCAATGCCACTTCTTGTTCCGCATCTTGGACTAGTCAAACAGGTACCTCTGGTTCAGAATCAGTAACCATTACTACAGTAGGCAACAATAGCTTTTCAATTTCTTGTAGTGGCGATGGTGGATCAGGATCTGCTTCAGTAACCGTTGAAGGTTACAGAAATACTGATGGGGTAGTTGTAGATGGTTATATTTCTGGTGCTGAAGTCTGTATCGATGAAAATGATAACTGGATTTGTGACTCTACTGAATCTTCAACCACCTCAGATAATGACGGTAAATTCACTATTAAATACGCCAACGGCAATTTAGTATCCATAGGTGGTACCGATTTAGATTCCCAAACCCTTTTAGATAATCTTTTAATTACGCATAAACTTACCGGTCACTCGGACTTTAAAGCGGTTACACCAGTCACCTCAGTTGCTGCTTTTATGGAGGATGTTTCACTAGTCAATGCAGCATTGGGTATAGATGCATCAATTGATATCTTTACCTTTGATCCGGTTGCTAACAAAGGCGATGGTGGTATTAATGATTATTTGTATGAGAAGGGTAATCAGCTAACCGTTCTTGCTTTTGCGTTGCAGAATATAACCAATAATCTCAATACAGCAATGGACACCACCCAGGATTACTTTAAAGCAATTACTGAGGAGATAGAAAAAGAATATGCCGAAACTGAAACTAAAGTAGATATTGAAACCGAGGCTTTTGTCACTAAAGTTCTTGATAATGTTATTGCAGCAAAATCAGTTACTATTGATGAGGCGGCTAAATCGAACACGGTAAAAGCACTTGCAGGAGTCATGCCAGTTATTGAAGTTAAAGCCGAGGATGACTTGACCACAGCTGTCATACGTTTTGCTATCTCAACATTACAAAGCGATATCCAAGCTATAGCTAACGGGACTGCAACTGCTGAGATAGTAACTAGTTATACCAGCGATATTTTGACCTATATAGCAGAAGATCAAAATATAGATGCTGATAAAATAACACCTAATATTAGTGCTATAGCTGATAGCGCAACCACCTCCGAAGATACCTCTGTAACTATAAATGTTGTTGCAAACGACTCTTATGTAACAACAGCTCCTGTAACAGTAACAACAAGTAATGGAACCAATGGAACAGCTACAATTGCTGAGTCATCTCCAGAACAGATTACTTATAACCCTGATCCAGATTACAACGGTACTGATACCTTTAGTTATACCATCACCCAAGGAGACAAAACCTCTAGCGCTGATGTCACAATAACCGTTGAAGCAGTTAACGATGAACCATCCATTGATGTAGCATCTACCATTCAAGTCGATGAAAATCAAACAGCGGTTACCACTGTTTCAGTTTCAGATGTAGACGGAGATGAATTAACGCTAACATTAGGTGGTTCAGATGCCGATAGTTTTAATTTATCTGATGAGAATGTCTTAACTTTTAAAGAAGCACCGGATTATGAAACCAAGACTTCTTATTCAATTTCTTTGAATTTAACTGATGGTGAATTTGCAGAAAATAAAACTATAGATATTCTTGTGAACGATGTACAAGAAGTTTTCATATTAAATGATAATTTTACAAATGATGAGGATTCTATTTCTTTAATAGATGTTCTAGCTAATGATTCATATGTAGGATCAACATTCAACCTTAGTGTTGAAGACGCTATTAATGGTGAATTAACTGTTGTTTCGTCAGAAGGTAAAACAAAACTTAATTTTGTACCAAATTTGAATTGGTATGGTTCTGAGGAGCTAACTTATAATTTGACTGCAGGCAATGAAACTAGATCTGGTAAAGTTCAACTTGAATATCTTCCAGTAAATGATCCACCTGTTTTTAGCTCTATCAATAGAACAATTGAAGTTTCAGTTGTAGTAAACGATGATGGTTCAGGCAATGTTTATGTTATAGAAGATGTTCAGAAAAAAAGTTTAACACTGGAACCTGGATCAACTTATACATTTAATCATCCTTCTGAACATCCCTTAAGATTTTCTACAACTCCTGATGGCACCCATGGTGGAGGTAATTCATATGACAATGATGTTGATACTTCAACCGATGGAGTAACGATTATAAAAGTTACAGATAATACTCCTGTAAACCTATACTACTATTGCTCAATTCATGAGGGTATGGGAAGTGATTCCTCTAAGACAAATGAAACATCTGCAAAATTTATCTTTGAAGAAAATGCATTGTCTGATATCTCCTTAATTGAAGCTACAGATGTAGATAATGAAACATTAACTTATTATTTAAGCGGTGATGATAAAAATTTATTTACTGTTTCAACATCGGGATTATTAAAATTTGTATCATCGCCTGATTATGAAAATCCCTTGGATGCAGATAAAGATAGTATTTATAATTTTTCTTTAAACGTTTCAGATGGTGAGTTATCAATTTCAAAAGAAATAAATGTTCCAATAAAAGATATTAATATTGCTGCTAATCAAGTGGGTCAGACAATCACAGGAAATGTTAATAGCAATAATAATAAATGTATTCAATGCTTCACAACTAATATAGATATTGATGAAGATGGAGATACTTTTGTAATTGGCGCCTATAGAACATTTCCAAATTTAGGTTCCGGTTCAGGAAAGGTGTATAAAAAAATTAATAATTCGTGGTCAGAGATGTCTTCTGCTACAAATCAATTTAATGGAGCAGCGCAAGGAAATGGTTTTGGTAGCAGAGGTATGAAAATCTCTCACGACGGACTTACAATCATTGGTGGCGGCCAGCAAAACTCAATAGGATATGTCTTTCCATTTGAATATTACGACAAAGGTTTGGGTGCGGGTTTAGAGTGGAGAAGAAGAGGAGACTATGTTGATTATGGGTACATCTATAAATCTTCGATAGGAAAAACCTTAACAGATATTTCAATTAGTGGTGACGGAGATGTAATGGGATATGTATATGGAGGCAAAGCAATATTACATGACAATAATAATGTTATAGGTTCTACATATAATTCAAATCCTATTTTTGAATCCTTCAATACAAACGGATTAGATACATCTGCTATCTCTATAAATTTTGATGGTTCATATGTAGCCTTATCTCAACAATATGAGGATGTGAGAATTTATAAGTTTAATAGTGGCGAATATTTACAAATAGGAAATAATTTAACAGCATGCTCTGGTATTACTGGAGACAGCTACTTTGGAAGTAAAATTGCAATTTCAAATAATGGCAAAACAATTGTTGTATCTGATATATGGGGCGATAGCCCTGAATCAAGTAGCATTGATAATGAAGGTGCCATTTGTGTTTTTGAATATATCAACAATAGTTGGGTTCAAAAGGGTTCTACAATTTATGGAGATAATTTAAATGATAATATGGGTAATAGTCTTGATATTAGCGGGGATGGAAAAAGAATTGCATTGGCATCATTCAGAGCAGAAGAATCTAAAGGTGAAGTAAAAGTATTTGAATGGAGTAACTTAGATAATGATTGGAAGCAAACAGGTTTTGATATCATTGGTGAAGAGTTAGAGCAAGACATGGGATATATTTCCCTCAGTGGAGATGGTAAAACTATTGTTATTACTGGGGCTGGTGAGAAACAACCAACAACAGGTGCCCCTAAAGATGGCGGAAAAATAAGAATTTATAATTTACCAATTAACTAGATCAAATAAAGTTTTATAAGATTAATGCTCTTATAAAGCTTAATAATGGTGGGAGCTGGGTTTGAACTCAGAGCCTAAAAATGTCCGAATAACTAAAAGATAAAACACGAACTATAACGGATATAGAGCGAACATAAGACTTTTAACTGGTTGTGACATAACTTCATGACATAAATGCGAAAAATTGCTAATATTTAGGAAGCAAAATCCTGGAACTGTTGCTACAATGCCACTTCTAACGATTCGGAGAGTTGGCTGAGTGGTCGAAAGCGCCTCCCTGCTAAGGAGGTATACGGGTAACTGTATCGAGGGTTCGAATCCCTCACTCTCCGCCATTTTTTGGAGAAAAATATGAATGATAATGAAATGATAAGGGATTGTATTCAGTTATATTTTGATGGATGTTATGAGTCAGATCCTGAAAAAATTAAAGCTTCTTTTAATCCAAATGCTTCCATAACAGGGTATCTCCCAGATGGTTTTCATGAAATGAGTGTTGATGATTTTGCAGGTTTTGTAGCATCACAACAACCATCACCGATGGAAAATGGTGATGAAAAGATGTTAGAAATTCTTTCATGTGAAGTTTATGGAAATACTGCAGCTGTTAAAGTTAGAGAAGCATACCTAGGAATGATTTTTGTAGACTGCTTATCCTTTTTAAAAAAAGATGATGAATGGAAAATTTATACAAAGCTTTTCCATGTTGAATCTTAATAGCACTTTAAAAATCAGTTAATATAATCTTTTGGAGAGTATTATGAAAAAATTATTATTATTATCTTTCGTTTCGTTTCTTTTTGTAGGTTGCTCAACTGAACAAGCCTCAAATAAATTAGAAACATTTAACGGAGAATCAATTTTTGTTGAATTTATGCCATGTCAAGCTGGTCCAGACTACTCGGTTGAGAATATGCAAAAAATGATAAGTGAATGGCAAAGTTTACTAACTGCAGATGATTTAAAAGGTGCATGGGGTTATGCTCCAGCTTCAGAATCAAATGCATTTGGAAATACCGGTTGGTGGGAGCTTAATTGGTCCTCACAAGAAGCCGCAAATGCAGCATGGTCTCAATGGGTTTCCAATGCGGAAGCATTAGCATGGACTGAGAAATATGAAAGTGTTTTATCTTGCGATGCCGAAAGTAGAAATGCCTTGGATGCAATTTTTCCAGTTGAAGCAGATCATTTTGGAGCTCTTCCAGAGAGTGGATATTTTTACAGTGAGTTTTATCATTGTTTTTACAACGAAGGTTCCTCTAAAGCGGATGCAGTAGCATTCTTGCCTAAGTATACTGCGGGAGTATATGAAAATACTGATGGCTTTGATGGGACATCTTTTCATTATGGCAACTACTATGCTCAACTAAATGAAGATGGCTCTCATACAGAAGAAGGAATAGATTTTCTATGGGCAAGCTTTACAAATAGCGAAGCATCGATGGTTAAGGTAAACGAAGTATTTGAAGCTAATATGAGATCAATTCTTTTTCCTCAGTTTAGTGAATTTGCTAGCTGCAGAGATGATGTTGTAGATATTTATCATGGCTGGACTTTCTACAATAGTGAGCAAAAAGATTTCGTACCAGATTTCTCAAGCTATTAAAAAATCCTACTTTTATCTTAAAAAGCCACCTTTGGGTGGCTTTTTTATTGAATTTATTAATTAAATCATTAGGTAGTAGATCATGGCA